>JAAVEB010000023.1 GCA_014801525.1 Bacteroides sp. | reverse complement strand
CCAGTTCCGCGGAGTTGCTGACATACCCTTCTTCCTTTTCAGGCTCTCCAAGCTATGCGCATGAAAAGATTACACTCCCGTTGTTTTTTAACATTTCAACCCATTATTTGCATTGACCCAAAATTAGTGAATTTGCTGGGATTGCGCAAGTTGCAGGGCTATAAAAAAAGAGCCCACCTTCCGGTGGAGGAAGGGGGGCTGAGAAGGTTTCACTTTTAACGGAGTTGGCTTTTTAATAACGCCAGAAAAATGCCTTCTCATACTCTTATAACGCCGAAGGGGGAGGAAAGTTTTCAAATGGGAGGAAAAAGCGAGATTTTAGCATATTTTTTATTTTGTGGAGAAAATTTGTTAATTTTGCGCCTTGTTTTTCAATCTATAAAAATTAAAATCATCACTGCGATGAAATTATCAGGTGCTATTGACTTTAAGCCCAAATTGTTTTCGGCTTTGCGTCATTATTCAATGAGCCGGTTTAAGGATGATCTTGTAGCCGGAGTGGTTGTTGGAATTGTTGCTCTTCCGCTTGCTATCGCATTCGGTATCGCGTCGGGAGTAAGTCCCACTATAGGTCTTATAACTGCAATCATAGGCGGCTTTCTTGTGTCGGCTTTCGGAGGTAACTCGGTTCAGATAGGCGGTCCTACCGGAGCGTTTATCGTGATAGTTTACAGCATAATTCAAAATTTCGGGCTTGAGGGGCTTGCGATTGCCACTCTCATGGCGGGATTGATACTTATAATGCTTGGGGTGTTTCATCTTGGAACTGTCATCAAGTTTATACCTTATCCTATTGTGGTGGGATTCACAAGCGGTATCGCGCTCACAATTTTCTCGACTCAGATCAATGACTTCTTCGGACTTGGGCTGACCGACGTTCCAAGCGAATTCCTGTCGAAGTGGGGCGTGTTTATCCGCAATTTTAACCACACTCATTTTGCCACGCTTATCGTAGGCGTGATTTCGCTGCTCATTATCATCGTCACTCCTAAGATTTCAAAGAAGCTGCCGGGGTCATTGATTGCCATTATCCTTGCCACGATCGGAGTTTATTTCGCTGAAATGTATTTCCCCGGTCTTGAAATAGAGACTATCGGCGACCGCTTCGGCTCGCTGCCTACCGATATTCCCCAGCCCAAGGGATTTGAGCTTTCGATGAATACCATCAACCAGCTTATGCCCTCGGCGTTCACAATCGCTATTCTTTGCGCTATCGAGTCGCTGCTCTCGGCTACTGTGGCTGACGGTGTGACCGGCTCGCGCACCAACAGCAATACGGAGCTTATCGGTCAGGGTATAGCTAACGTGATTGTGCCTTTCTTCGGCGGTATTCCTGTGACCGGAGCGATAGCGCGCACGATGACCAACATCACCAATGGCGGACGGACCCCCGTTGCGGGAATTATTCACACTCTGGTTCTGTTGCTGATATTCCTGTTCCTGATGCCGCTTATCAACCTGGTCCCGATGAGCTGTCTTGCCGCTGTTCTTATAATGGTATCATATAATATGAGCGGATGGCGCACGGTGGTCGGCATTTTCAAGGCTCCGAAGAGCGATGTGTCGGTGCTGATCGTGACTTTCCTCCTTACTGTGATATTCGATCTTACGATCGCAATCGAAATAGGATTGCTGCTTGCCATCATCCTGTTTCTTCAGCGCGTCATGGAAAATACGCAGGTGCGCGTGTACTCCGAACAGCTTGACGTTGCCGAGGGCACTGATCTCACTCAGCATGAAGTGCTCAATGTTGCCAACGGCGTGAGTGTGTATGAGATTGACGGTCCGTTCTTCTTCGGAGTGGCGACTAAATTTGACGAGTTGATGCGCTCTACCGTCGGAGGCGGAAAAACTGTTGTGCGCATCATACGCATGCGCCGAGTGCCGTTTATCGACGCTACCGGCGTCCACAATCTTGAGCTGCTGATCAAGTCATCGCAAGCCGACGGCATCCATGTGGTGCTTTCGGGCGTTAATCATTCGGTCAGACAGGTGCTTGAAAAATCGAAAATTGACGCCCTCATAGGGAAGGATCATATATGTGACCATATCACCAAAGCGGTGGCTATGGCTAATAGAATAGCGAATGCAAATGTTAAATAATGCCCGAAAAGGCTCTTTTTTCGTATAAGTTCATTAATAAGGCGAAAATAATCACAAAAAAAAGTTGTAGTATTATAATTTTGTATTAACTTTGCATCGTTTTTGAAGCTAAAAAATTGTTTTATTATTAATTTACAAAGAAATGAAAAAGTTAGTTTTATTACTTGCTGTTGTATTCAGCGCTTCTATGTTCTCTTGCAAGAATGCTGAAACCACTGAAGCTGCTGCTCCCGCAGAAGAAGCTGTTGAAGTTGTAGAAGAAGCTGTTGAAGTTGTAGCTGATTCAGCTGCTGCTGTTGCTGATTCTGTAGCTGCTCCCGCTGACTCAGCTGCTGTTGCTCAGTAATTAAATTTACACAGCATGAAATAAGCTGACCACTCAAGTGATCAGCTTTTTTTGTGTCCTTGCGGTTGCTTAATCCCCCTCCCGGGGGAGGATGCGTTATTTGATTACGGGGATGTGGAAGGCGCCTTGGGCGATTTTGACGTTGATGGTGTCGCCTTTTCTGATGCGGTTGAATTTGGCGAGAGAGATGCTGCGCGATTTTTTCATGCCGTTCTCAAAACGCAGTTCCATGTAGTAGACTTTATAGGGCTCGCCGTTGACATAGACGTTGCGGCGTAGACGGCGGGTTTTATGTCGGGTTTCGGAGTATCTCCGTTCGACAGTGGCTTTCACGGTGTGGATGCTTTCTTTGTCGGCAAATGCGTAGTTGATTATGTAGAATGCCGCCGCCATTAGGATTGTTACTGCGGCGAGATGGCAAAGATAATTGAGGATGAAGCGGTTGGTCTTGGTGAACCATTCCCACTTCGGGGCGAGAACCGAGCCTGTTATCGCCGCGAAAGCCGCTGAGGCGCCGATGGGAAACCATGGGCTTGTCATGGTGAGCGATGATAGTCCTATTATGACTCCGATACTTAAAATTATCACAAGGGATGTTATGATTGTCTTTGCCATGTTTAAATGTTTTTGTGTGACTTAATTTTTTTGTATTTTTGCACAGGAAAATTTGAATGCAAATATCGTTATTTTATGAAAGGAATTAAAATTTTTTTGTCGATTCTGTTAATGTCGACCTGTTTCTCGGCGTCGGCTCAGTTTAATCTCGGTAGAGCGGTTAAGGGCGCGTCAAAGGCGGTCAAGGCTGCTACCTTGACTGATAAGGAAATGGCCGAATATGTTAAGGAATCAGTTGAGTGGATGGATACACACAACAAAGTTTGTGACGCTAACGATCCTTACACCCTGAGACTTAACAAGCTTACTGAGGGTATAACCGAAGCCGACGGAATTCCGTTGAACTTTAAGGTCTATGACGTGATCGACGTGAATGCTTTCGCTTGCCCTGACGGCAGTGTGCGCGTGTTTTCTTCGTTGATGGACATAATGAGCGACGATGAATTGCTCGGTATCATAGGTCATGAAATTGGTCATGTGATGAAGCATCATTCAAAGAATGCGTTCAAGACCCAGCTTTTGAGCGACGCGCTTAAGGATGGTGTTGCTTCTACAAGCGGAAAGGCTGCCGTGCTGACCGATTCTCAGCTTGGCAATCTCGGTTCTTCACTTATTAACGCCAAGTTCTCTCAGAAGCAGGAAAACGAAGCTGACGATTGTGGATATGACTTCCTGAAAGCAAACGGAAAGAATCCCTGGGGAATGGTGATGGCGTTTGAAAAGTTCCAGAAAATGGAGGGTGACGGCGGCGCCAAGTCGAGCTACATGGATAAGATGTTCTCTTCTCATCCTGAAACCGCGGCACGCATCAAGCACATGACCGAGCGTTGCAAGAAGGATGGCTTTGAGCGTCCTGCAACAACTGCTGAGGAGAAGAAGTAATAATCTTAGTAACTGTAACTATAAAAATAAAAGCGTCGCAAAATTGCGGCGCTTTTATTTTTATGTGGGAATGTCTATTATTCTGACAGGAAGGTGTAGGTTGCTCCGGGGATCGTTTCGATGTCGTAGACATACTCGGGTGATTTTGTGCCTTCGGTGTTGACGGGAGCGTTTGCGGCTATGAGCGGGCGGCGTATTTCCTGAGGCATGAGCAACGGATTCTCGACTCCGGTGTTTGTTTCATTCACCTGCGTCATCTTGGCGTCGCTTTTGAGAGGAGTTGCCGATGCGATGCGCAGCATGCCTCCATTGGTCGACGATATTACCGCTTTTTTCACTTTCCCGTTTTCCCATGCAAGGTCATCGAGGACGAATCCGCCGCGGCAACGCAGCCCTTTCACTTCGCCATTGCTCCACACTGACGGGAGCGCGGGGAGAAGATGGACGGCACCGGCATGGCTTTGCACGAGCATTTCGGCTATTCCTGCAGCACAGCCGAAGTTGCCATCGATCTGGAACGGCGGATGGGCGTCAAACAGGTTGGGGTAGGTTCCGCCGTTTTGACCCTTTTCTTCGGTGGTGGGCACAATCTGCTCAGTAATAAGTTTATAGGCGTGGTCGCCGTCAAGCAGGCGCGCCCAGAAGCACACTTTCCATCCCATTGACCAACCGGTGGAGTGGTCTCCGCGACCGTTGAGGGTCTTCTTGGCGGCTTCCATCAGCACGGGAGTGCGATAAGTGATCTGTCTGCCCGGGTATAGTCCCCACAGGTGTGAGGTGTGGCGGTGATGGTCTTTGGGGTTGTCCCAGTCTTTCAGCCACTCCTGGACTTGTCCCCAGCGTCCCACTTGCATCGGGGCGAGATTTTCCGCCACCGTGCGGAGGCTGTCGACGAAAGCGGCGTCTTCATTCATCACTGAAGCTGCGTCGATGGTGTTGCGGAAGAGGTCGGAGACCATCTGATTGTCCATCGTGGTTCCTGCCACGATGACGAAATCGCGCTTGCCGTTGACAACAGGGGCGTTTTCGGGGGAATAGGAGGGTGCCACTACGAGCCAATTGTTTTCAGGTTCGCGC
Organism: Bacteroides sp.; assembly: GCA_014801525.1. GTDB lineage: Bacteria > Bacteroidota > Bacteroidia > Bacteroidales > Muribaculaceae > Muribaculum. Next base: position 44,508 of record JAAVEB010000023.1, on the reverse strand, counting down.
ACGAGGAAGTCGAGATAGAATTTGCAGGCATCTTTCATCATCGGGTAGACGCTTGCGAGATACTCTTTGTCGCCTGAGAACAGGTAGCGGTCCCACAGGTGCTGGGCGAACCAGGCGTTGCATGTGGGCCATACTCCATATTTGGGACCGTCGACGGCTCCGGTTGAACGCCATATGTCGGTGTTGTGGTGGAGTGTCCATCCGCGGCAGCCATACATCGCTGCGGCTTCTTTTCCTGTTTCGGAAACATCTTCGACAAGTGATATGAATGGCTCGTGCATTTCCGGGAGGTTGGTGACCTCGGCAGGCCAATAGTTCATCTCGACGTTTATGTCGGTGGTGTATTTACCGTCCCACGGAGCACGGAGCTTGTGGTTCCATATTCCTTGCAGGTTGGCGGCTTGTCCGCCGGGTTGAGAGCTGCTGATGAGCAGATAGCGTCCAAACTGGAAATAGAGGGCGGCGAGCTGAGGGTCGAAATTGGCAGCAAATTCTTTCACTCTCACGTCGGTTGGCTTTGACGCTTGCTCGTTGGCACCGAGATCGAGACTCACTCGATTGAACAGTCGGGCATAGGCGGCTTCGTGCTCGCCTATCATTTTTTTGTAATCGCGTTTGCCTTTCTTCAGGTAGTTGCGAGCCGAGGCAAGGGCATCGCCTGAAATGTCTTTATAATTGATGAAGTTGGTGCCGATTGAAACGTAGATGATGACTTCGTTGGCGTTGACGACACGCAGAGCACTGTCGCCCACGGTTTGTATCTTTCCGCCCTTGGGGTCAATCTGGGTCAATGCGGCAAACTTCACTTTGCCGGGTATGCCTTCGTGGTCATCGGTTTTTCCCTGAAGCAGCAGTTCGTTGCGCGCCGGGGTTGATGAGGTGGTGCCGGTGTAGGGAGTCTCATAGCGCGCGGTAAATGAAATTTTGCCTTTTTGGGAAGCGGTCAGCCTCACCACGAGGAGACGGTCGGGGAACGAGGTGAATGCCTCGCGGGTATATTCAGTGTCACCGACACGGAAACGAGTCGTGGCTACAGCTTTTGAGATGTCGAGATCGCGATAATATTCCGTGTAGTCAGACGTCCCGTCAAAGTCGAGCATCAGCGAGCCCACGGTTTGATAAGGCATTCCGTTGGCTCCGTTTGGGGCGCAGATGGCGGGACCGCACAATTCCTGAGCCTTCACATTTTTACCTTGGAAGATGAGGTCTCTGATTTCGCCGAGAGACTCTTTTGCCTTGGGATTAGTGTTGTTGTAGGGAGATCCGCCCCACACGGTTTCTTCGTTGAGCTGGAATTGCTCGTTGACCGGGTCGCCGAACACCATTGCTCCGATCGCTCCGTTGCCGATCGGGAGTGCTTCAACCCAGAGGGATGCCGGGCTGTCATACCATAGCTTCATGGCGTTGTTGTTGTCGGCAGCATTCAATTGAGCGGCGGCAACAACGGCGACAGCCGTCAGGAATTTAGATAGGGTTAGTTTCATATATGATAGATTGGTTAGTATAGTGGCATGGTGATGGAATCAAAGGGTGATTGATTCCGCGTTGACAGTGTGGGACAGGAATATGCTTGCCGATTCGTTGAATTTTTCGGCATTTTCGGTTGTAAGATAAGTGCAGCGTCCCCCTTTTGTGAGTCTCTTTTCCATCTCGGGATGGCGTGACAGATAGTCGACAAGGCTTTTTCCCACGAGCTCGCCTTGAGGCACCACGGCTATGCCGTCGGGGACATATTTCTTGATTTTGTCAATCAAAATGGGATAATGGGTGCAGCCGAGGATGATGGTGTCGATTTCAGGCTCCTTCTCAAGCAGCCTGTCGATTTCCTGTTTTACGAAATAGTCGGCTCCGGGACTTGCCGCCTCGCCGTTTTCAATGAGTGGCACCCACATGGGGCAGGCATGGGTCACGGTCTTGAAATCGGGATATAGCTTGGCTATCTCCATTTCATAACTGCCGCTTTTGACAGTGCCCGGTGTTCCGAAGATGCCTATTTTGCCGGAGCGGGTTATGTCGCCTATCGTTTCAACGGTGGGGCGTATCACTCCGAGAACTCTGCGTGAAGGGTCTATCTCGGGCAGGTTGGTCTGCTGAATGGTGCGCAACGCTTTTGCCGAAGCGGTGTTGCAGGCGAGAATGACCAACGGACATCCTCTGGCGAAGAGATTTTCGACCGCTTCAAGGGTGAAGCGGTATACGATATCAAACGATCTTGTGCCATAGGGAGCGCGGGCGTTGTCTCCAAGATAGATGTAGTCATAATCAGGAAGAGCTCGGCGAATCTCGCTCAGTATGGTGAGTCCGCCATAACCCGAGTCAAAGATACCTATAGGTCCTGTTGTAATGCCATTTTGAGTCATATTACAAATTTACATTTTTTCCTGGAATTAGCGTGTATAAAAAGCAAGGGTTCCGTGCTTTTTAGCACGGAACCCTTTTATAACTTAATAGAAACGGATTACTTTAAACCGAGTTTTGTGCGAACAAGCGGAGTCACGTCGATAACATCGGTTCCGGTATAAACAGGCATCATGTTTTCAAAGATGAAAGTCATGTTGTTTTCTTTGCCCACTGCGGTCAGAGCCTGGCGCACTTTTTCCTGGATTGGGGCAAGGAGAGTTTCCTGCTGGCGCTGGATGTCCTGAGTGGCGGTAGCGTGGAACTGCTGCATCTTCTGGTCAAGATCCTGAATGTCCTGCATGCGACGCTCTTTTATTGATTCGGGGGTGTCGGGAGCGAGTGCCTGAAATTCGGCGTAGCTCTTTTCCATCTGCTCCTGAAGTTTCTTGAATTCGTCTTCATATTTTTTAGATGAAGAGTCGATTTGTTCACGAGCTTCTTTGAAATCGGGAAGGTCCTGAATGATTGTCTGGGTGTTTACTATTCCGAATTTGGGAGATTGAGCCACTGCAATCATAGGAAACGCTACAAGTATAGCGAGAAGAATTTTCTTAATCATATCAATTGGTAATGTTTAAAGTTTCTTGTAATTGAGTTGCAAAGATAAGAAACTATTGTGAAATATCCTATTAACAAATGTGAATATCTTATTTGGCATATCCCATTTTGGCGAGAACTTCGTTGCTGACATCGATTCTCGGAGAGGCGAATATGATGTTGGCTGATGACGCCCGGTCAAAAACGCACTGATATCCTCTCTCCTCGCTGACTTTCTTAACAGCGTTGTAGACCTCGTCCTGAATGGGCTGCATGAGGCTCTGGCGTTTTTTGTAAAGTTCGCCTTCGGGACCGAAATATTTATATCTCAGTTCGCTTGCTTCTTTTTCTTTAGCTACGATAGCTTCCTCCTTTTTTGCTTTCTGGTCGTCGGTGAGGAACACCATGTCGCTCTGATAGTTCTTATACATTGTTTGAGCTTCGGCGGCTTTTGCCTCCACCTCTTTCTGCCATCGTTGCGATATCTGGTTGAGCTGTTCGTTAGCCATCTCGTAGGCAGGAACGTTTTTCAGAATATATTCCATGTCGATCAACGCAAATTTCTGCGCATAGGCTCCGGCGGTGCATGCAAGCATCATCAGTAGCGCGAATGTCAACTTTTTCATGTCTTAAATTTTAATGTGTTTACTTAATAAGACGTTTTATGAACTTATAAGTTTATTGGCGTTAAGATTTTTTAGAATTCTTGTCCGAGGATGAAGTGAAGCTGACTGCCGCCCTTCTGACCGAACACCTGGTCGAAACCGTATGCCCAGTCGATACCCATCATACCCACCATCGGAAGGAAGATGCGGACACCGGCTCCGGCGCTGCGCTTCATGTTGAACGGTTCGAAGCTCTTGACGCTTGTCCAGGCATTACCTGCTTCAACAAATGCGATACCGTAGATGTTGGTTGAAGCCGAGAGCATGAACGGGAAGTGGAGCTCCATGCCGAAACGGGTGTAGGCGTAGCCTTCCTGACCGTAGGGGGTGAGCTGTCCGTTTTCATATCCGCGGAGACCGATAGTCTCAGTGGCGTATTGATAAGAACCCGACATGCCGTCGCCGCCGACATAGAATGTTTCAAACGGGGTCTTGAGCCACTTGTTGTAGCTGCCGAGAAGACCGATATCGGCACGGGTCATCAACACCAGTGTCCAACGTCCGGTCGGGTCGGTGAGCGGAGTGTAGGTGCGGGTCTTGATTCGGAGTTTCCAGTATTCAATCCATTTGTAAAGTTCTTTTTTAGACTCTTCGGTGTCCTCCTTGCTGAGTTTTTCCCAGTCTTTGTGTCCGCTGAAGAGCGAAGCCGGGGGAGTCATCTGCAGGTTGACCGAAAAGATTGATCCGCGGCGGGTGTAGAGCGGGTTGTCGATTGACTGGCGTGAGAGAGTCAAGCCGAGCACGATAGAGTTTGACACACCGTTCTTCATGTAATACAGGTAATCCCAGTTTTTCAGATAATACCACTGATAGCTGATATCCGCCTGGAACTGGAAGTAGTCGTCAGGCCAGTTAAGGCGTTTACCGAATCCGACTGTCACGCCCACCATTTGGAGAACCTTGTTGGGGTCATAGGCATTTTCGTAGGAATTCTGATAATAGTCGTTATAGCCATATCCGTAACCGTAGCCATATCCTCCGTAGGAATAGGGGTTATACCAGTTTCGGTTATAATAAGAAGAGTTGATGCCGGTTTGACGGGCATAGTAGGCTGAAACCGACAGCGCGTTGGGACGCTTTCCTCCAAACCACGGGTCGAGGAATGATATCGAGTAGCTTTGATAGTACTTGGCGTTGGTCTGCGCGCTGATTGTGAATGTCTGTCCCTCGCCTTGAGGAATGAGTCCGCGGTAGGAGCTGGGGCGGAAAAGGTTTTTGATAGAGAAGTTGGTGAACTTCAGCGCAACTTTTCCGATGACACCCGTCTGTCCCCAGCCAAACGATACTTCCACCTGGTCATTGGCTTTGGATTCGAGTCCGAAAAGGATGTCGACGGTTCCGTTCTCCATGTTGGGCTCGGGGCGCACATCCATGTTTTCAGGGTCGAAGTGTCCTGTTTGCGCGATTTCGCGCGCTGAACGCATTAGGTCGTCTTTGCTGAAGAGCTGTCCCGGTTTTACGCGCAGCTCTCGGCGGATCACTTTTTCATATAGGCGGTCGTTACCGGTGATGATGACGTTGTTCACGGTAGCCTGCGGGCCCTCGGTGATGCGCATTTCAAGGTCGATTGAGTCGCCGTTGATATTTTTTTCGATGGGCACGAGATCATAGAAAAGGTATCCGCGGTTATAATAGAGGTTGCCCACTGCGTCGTCGTCATCTTTCAGTCGCTTGTCAAGCAGTTTCTGGTTGTAGACGTCGCCGGGCTTTATTTCAAGAATGCGGTCAAGGATTTCGGTGGGATATACTGTGTTACCCACCCAGTCGATGTTGTTGATGTAATATTTTTTACCCTCTTCAACATCAATATATACGTCGACGTGCTTTTCATCATAGGGCACAACGCTGTCTTTTAAGATTTTCGCATCGCGGAAACCTTTTTCGTTGTATTTTGCGATGATGAGGTCGAGGTCATTGTCAAAGTCGCTTTCCACAAACTTTTTCTGCTTGAAGAGGTTGAGTATGTTGCCGTTCTCATTGGTCTTCTTCATTGTGCGTTTGAGGGTTCCGTCGCTCAACATCTCGTTTCCGTTGATGTAGATTTTGTGGACCTTTACCTTATTGTGCTTGTCGACATTGATGGTCACGATGTTTTCGCCCGGGGCTGAAAGGTCTTCAGCCTGGTCGATTCTCACCGTTGCGTTTCCAAAACCTTTCTGCTTGTAATAATTCTGAATGATTTGGGTGGCTCGGTTCACGATGTTGGGCGTTATCTGGTTGCCTTTCATGAGCTGAAGGCGTTCTTCAAGATCCTTCTTCTCGTTTTTCGACACTCCGTGATAGTTTATCTCCGAAATGCGCGGCTGAGGCTTCAATGCGTATTCGAGCCAAGCCTGGTCGCCGGCAGTTTTTTCAACGATAATCTTTACCGACGAGAATAGTCCTTGACGGACAAGGCGCTTGACGGCGTTGGTGATTTCCGCTCCGGGTATTTCAACGCGGTCGCCGATGTTTATTCCGGCATATCCGATCACGATGTAGTCTTCGTAATTGGGCACTCCGGTCACCTTGATGCCTGCAATTTCATAGGAGTTGGGCAATCCTGAGTAGATTACGTTGGGAGCATAAACGGTGTCAACCGGAACATAGCCTTTGCCTCTGACCTGGGCGTTTGCTCCCAGTGTCATTATCGTCATTAGTATGATTAGCAATTTTATACGCATAATCGAAAGTGATATGATGTCTTAAATCGTTATTCTAAGGTTATTTGTTTTCTTGAATCTGTTCTCCGGTAAGCCCGAATCGGCGTTCGCGCGACTGATATTGTATTATGGCGCGGTAAAAGTCTTCTTTTTTGAAATCGGGCCAGAATGTCGGGGTCACGTATATTTCAGCATAAGCGAGCTGCCACAGGAGGAAATTGCTGACTCGGAAATCGCCACCGGTGCGTATAAGCAGGTCGGGGTCGGGATATGCTGCGGTAGCAAGATTTTCCGAGATGGTTTCCGGAGTGATTTCCTGCGGCTTCAAAAGTCCGCGCTCAACTTTTTCGGCAATCTTCCGTGTGGCTTCGGTTATCTCCCAACGTGAAGAATAGCTTATGGCGAGAATAAGAGTCAGCCCGGTGCAATGAGAAGTGTCAGCTATACACTTGTTAAGTCGCTCATAGGCGAAAGCGGGCATGCGGCTGAAATCGCCGATCATGTTCAGCCTCACATTGTTTTTGATCAAGTCGGCTGTTTCACGTTCTATTGCGATGACAACAAGATTCATCAGCGCGTCGACTTCTTCTTTTGGGCGGTTCCAGTTTTCAGTGGAAAAAGTGTAGAGAGTGAGATATTTTACTCCGACCTGTGACGCAGCCTCGGTAATTTTCCTTACGGATGTTACACCCTCCACGTGTCCTTCGTGGCGTTGAAGTCCGCGCGCTTTCGCCCATCGTCCGTTGCCGTCCATTATGATGGCGACGTGCTCGGGAAGCCGGGTGGGGTCTATTTCATTATATAGTGACATTTCGTCCATGCAATTAATCAACGTAATAACAGTTCTTGCATCGTTCGCCGAATTCATAACTGATTGAGACCATTATTGTGGAATACCAGTCGGTGTTCTTTATGAACGAGCTTTTTATTTTGTATAAGTCATCAAGTATCTCTGAGTCGACTTTGTCGCCGAAAACTTTTGTCATTGTCCAGTCGATTCCGAGATTTATGCGGGGTTGCAATTTGTATTTCACCCCGAGCCCTATTGGAAGATTGGCGTAAACATGAGTGCCTGAGGATGACGCTACCGTCATTCCTATGCCCAGTGACAGGTAAGGGCTCCAGCGTTTCATCTTCCGATAGGATTCTCCGATTCCGTAGTTGAAGAAATTGAATTCCACCCTGCCGCCCAAGTCATAGACGGTCGATGAAAACTTGTAGGTTTCTCCTCCGGGAAACACATTTTCCATGTCGGCGCTGTTGCCGCTGAGTCCGGCGGTCATCAGCGAGCCTTTTATAGCCCAGCGTGTGTTTATGAGGTAGCGGAAATTGACAGCGGCGGCAAAACCGGGATTGGCATATAGATTAGCGGTATTGGCGTCACCGAGGTAACCGCTCATGCCCAATGATGCCCCGAAATCAAACTTGTAAGTTGATTCCTGACCGGCGGCACATGGAGCTGAGAGCAGCGTCATGACGGTGAGAACTAATAGAGCTAATCGGAGTTTCATTCAATCGGTTTGAAAGTGAGCTGATTGATGACTCCGCGCCAAATAGTGGGGTACAATGCTCCTGAAGCATCGACTCCGCCATAGATATATATGAACGGGCATTCCCATGACGATACCGGGGTGATTGCGCGGCTGAACGGATTGCTGCGATATAATGGCAATTCGTTCCATGCGGCTGACGATGAGCTGCGCGATGTCAAGGTGTTGTCAGCGACTATAGCCTGCGCTCCTGCAAATGCGGGAATGACATCGGGCAATTGCAGCGACTCGCCGGCTATATCCCAATGGATTCCTCCGTCAAGCGAAACGTAGACAGTGTCGGAAACTGTTCCGTCGTTTTTGCGTCCGCCCATTGCGAATAGCGCCGAGTCTTTTGTGACTCTCCACCATTTTGTCGTGGAGCGAAGCGCAAAATAGGGGAACAGACTCATGTCTTCATATTGGGTGGATATCGGGCCCTGGCTTAGTTTAGCCCATGAGCTTCCGTCATATCCCCAAGTGGCTCCGGTGAGATTGCCGTTGCTGATGCGTCCTCCGACAGTAATGGCGATTGGATTTTCGAACCATATATTTTCCATCAAAATCAGCTGGCTTGTGCCTGAAACAGGGCAATCTGCCGATACTTTCGCTTTTGACGCTCCAGCCGGATAGCTTACGTGGAAATATTCGTCGCCTGATTTCTCGACACCTATAAGGCGGGAGCCGTAGCCCCCGTAAATGTGGCTCCAGGTTTCGCCTGTTTCGCTCCATGCGGTTCCGTCGACCGATGACATCAGTGAGCCGTTGTCGGCAAGACAGAAGAGCGCGTCGTCGGTAGCAGTGAATGATGAGATTTCGGGAGTGGCTGGAAATGTAGCGGAAACTACGGTGCCGTTATCGTCGGGAGTGGCAGCTGTCAGAATGCTATATTCGTTGCTGTTGCTGAACAGGGTCAGAATATTGCCTCCATATTCGACTGTCTTCTGCGCGGTAGGAGATTGGGGCAGTTCACGCCAAGCCATCTCACCCCATGTGAGAGAGTCGCCTTTCACCTGATGCACGTTCACTTTCAGGTCATAGGTCTGACTGTAGAGCGAGTTGACCGAAACGACTCTCACGCTTACTTTTGAAGGAGCTGAGAAGTCAATGCTATCGGTCGAATCGGTGGTATAGGAGAACACCGTGTCGTTCATCACCGAACTTCCGGTGACGGTAATCTCAATCAAGGAGCTTCCGTTGGTGGTTATGTTGGGCACGAGTTTGGTGACGTCAGTGCCATAGGGTAGCGAATCGGCATTGAAAATCTGGCTCTGCACAAGGTCGATAGTGAAATAGCAAGAGTCAAGATTGCTGATTATCTTGGAATTTGCCTTTATGTTAAAAGCAGTGATTGCTGTCGATGAATAGATGTTGTCCAATGTAAAACCTGTTTCAGTTCCATCGGAGTCGGAATTACAAGCTGTCATTCCCATAGCAAACATTGCGGCAGCCAGTAGATATCCTCCTGATTTTGTCCTCATTTTAGTATATTGACATTAATTTTCAATTTGCAAATTTAGCAACATTTTCTTTAATGTCGCAGAGATTGAGGGCAAAAACATATATTTAGGTCTTTTTAACGGCTTAACTCCCGTTATTTGTATAGTAAATGAGCTTATTTTGCTGAATCTTTAACATCCGTTGAGGAATTGCGGCAAGTGACGGGGCTTTCACGCCTGAGCTTAGTTCCCGGGGTGAAACTTCGACACGAGCCTTGTCCCATAAGTTCTCATCTATAAATGCTTGTAGAAGTGTGGCGCCCCCTTCGACGAGGACCGATGTGATTCCGTTGTCATAAAGTTGCTTCATGTAGTCGGCGATAGTGGCATTAGCTGGAGAGTCGAGCACAATCGTGTCATTGCCGTCGGTGAGCAACGCGCAATCTTTCGGGACTGAGCCTGAGCGGTCGGCTATCACCCGCAGCGGAATGCGTCCTTTCCATCGGCGTGGAGTCAATGACGGATTGTCGGTTATCACGGTGCGGCTTCCTACCATTATTGTGTCGTTGAGTGTGCGCTGCCTGTGGGAGAGGGTGAATGTCAGCGGTGTCGAGAATTTCGCCGGCTCTTCGTCGTTGTTCCGTGAACGGTCGATGAAGCCGTCAACGCTTTGCGCCCATTTCAGTGTTATGTAGGGACGACGCTTGGAATGCGCGGTCATGAACACAGGATTGATGGCGCGGCACTCCTTTTCCAGCACTCCTACGATGACTTCGATGCCAGCGTCGCGGAGCATTTTCACCCCTCTGCCGCTCACTTTCTCAAACGGGTCCAGCGAGCCTATCACCACTCGGGGAATGCCGGTTTCGATTATCAGTTTGGAGCATGGAGGAGTCTTGCCGTAATGGGAGCAAGGCTCGAGAGTGACATATATGGTTGAGTCGGCGAGCGCGGCGCGGTCTTTGACTGAAGCTATGGCGTTTACCTCTGCATGTCCCTCTCCGCATCGGCGATGATATCCTTCTCCGATGATTAATCCGTTGCTGACAATGACGGCGCCAACCATCGGATTGGGCGAGGTGTTGCCGAGTCCGTGCCGAGCCAGCTCAATGGCGCGTCTCATATACTTGATGTCGTTTTCGTTCTCCATTTTTCCTAATGTAGAGATTATTTGTTAATTTTGTTTCCTATGGCTGACATGACACTACAAGAATCATTTGCCGCCACCAGGCAGGCTCTGGCAGGACATTTCCCTGCCGATGAGGCGTTGTCGCTTGCGAGGGCGATTTATGCCGAGTTGCGGGGATATACGCCCGTTGACATAGTTCTACGCAAAGATACTATAATTTCTGATTTTACCCGACAAAGAATCGATGAAGTTGTGAACCGGTTGCTTGCCGACGAACCGTTGCAATACATCTTCGGGAAGGCTCGTTTTTACGGGCTGGACATAATTGTTTCGCCCGATGTGCTTATTCCGCGGCCTGAAACTGAGGAACTGGTCGATTTGATAATAAAAGAGTGGGGCGACCGTGCTGATCTCCATGTGCTTGATTTGTGTACGGGGTCGGGCTGCATCGCGATGGCGCTTGCCAGGGGATTGAAATTTCCAGTCGTGGAAGGTGTCGATATCTCCCCGGGAGCTATTGAAATCGCGCGCAAGAATGCCGAGTCGCTGAAAGTTAAAGTGAATCTTCGTCTTGAAGATGTGCTTGCGATGGTTCCGCCCAAGGATCCGCAATACGACATAATAGTTAGCAATCCTCCCTATGTGCTTTCAAAGGAAGCGGCTGATATGGAGCCTAATGTGTTGAACCACGAGCCCCATATCGCTCTCTTCGTGCCTGACGACGACCCGTTGAAGTTTTATAAGCCGATAGGAAATTATGCAGTCAAGGCGCTTCTTCCGGGCGGTAAGTTATATCTGGAAATTAATCCGCTCGAAGTGGAGCCACTGTGTGAATTGTTGCGTTCTGTCGGTTTGGACGATGTCCACTCCGTTGCCGACATGACCGGGAAGCAGCGTTTTGTAATTGCAAAATCGCCATTATATGATTAAGCGGCAAATCACGTCGAAAGAGGCGCTGGTCAAGGCTGAAGATCTTTGTGCCCGCAGCGAACGCTGCCGCTCGGAGATTGCCGAGAAATTGCGACAGTGGGGGATAGGGTCGTCTGACGCCGAGAAAATACTGAGCAGTCTTGAAGAACGCCGGTTTATCGACGAGCGCCGTTATGCCGAGGCGTTTGTGAGGTCTAAATTCCTGTTCAGCCACTGGGGGCGTGTAAAGATTTCCCAGGCGTTGGCAGTGAAGCGCATTCCACGTGATTTTTCAGATGAAGCGCTCGACCTTATTGACGAGCAGGAATATCGCTCGGCGGTGAAGTCGGTTGTGAAGCGTAAGGCTGCAACAATGGATTTGCCGCTTTCTCATGAAGACAGGGCTAAGGTGGCTCGGTTTGCTATGAGCCGCGGGTTTGAGTGGAAATATATCAAGGATGCGCTTGCGCGGTTGGATGACGACGATGTTGATGATAACGATGCGGAGGATTTTTAACGGCATATTAAACCTAATCTATCCGAACTTGTGCGAGATATGCGGGCGTAAACTTGCTCCCGGCGAAGAAGTGATGTGTCTGCATTGCTCTTATGAATTGCCCCGCACCAACGCTCATCGATCATCTTTCAATGTGGTGCATGAGCGACTTGTCGGCACCACTCCTGTTGAACTTGGAGCGAGTTGGTTCTTTTATTATCGGAGCAGCCCTTACGTGGCGATGATTCACCGGGGGAAATATAACGGACATCCCGAACTGTTGAGGATTCTGGCTCGGAAATATGCCCGTGAATTGCAGCGCGACGGATTCTTCGACGGGATTGATCTTATTGTGGGCGTGCCTTTGCATCCTTTGAAACTGATGATGAGGGGCTATAATCAGACTGATTATATCGTGAAAGGACTTAATGACATTACCGGAATAAAGACGGGCAAAAACCTGAAAGCGGCACGTTACCGCAAGACTCAGACCCGCAAAGGTGTGTTTTCGCGATGGCTTAATTCTCAGGGCGACTATAAGGCTAAAAATCCCATTGAGCTTGAGGGAAAACACATTCTTGTGGTTGACGACGTACTCACCACCGGCTCGACGCTGATCACTTGTTGCAATGCCATTCACGAAGCGGTGCCGTCGGCGCGCATCTCAGTTCTCACTCTTGCGGTCACTAAACTCGGCTGACGACATGATGTTTGCAGAGTACAATTTCAGTATTCCGTCAAGAAACGCCGATTGTTCATAGATGCAGAATGGCGACGCTTTTCCAAGCGAGCCTCCTTCATAGAATGCCCGCGCGCGGCATGCTCCTCCACACAGATATCTATAAGCGCAATCTCGACACCCCTCCATATTGTCAACGGTTAGCTCAGTGCATTTTTTCAAGATGGTGGAGTTTTTTATTAGCGTCACCAGGTCCGGATTGTCACGGGTGTTTCCCACGAGCAACGTCTCGTCGTGCAATAATTGGCAAGGATATATGTCGCCTGTTGCCGAGATGCTTAGTGTGCCGTCGCCGATGGCGCATTTCATCGCCGGATGGTTGCGGCTGTTCAATAGAGTCGATTTGCAGTAAGATAGCGGGTTTACCCCGAATGCCGATGCGAGCGCGTCATAATACTCCTTTCCTGTTATGGTAAGGTCGGAAGTCTCCGAGCCGGTGGGGAAAAGGGGTGCGAAATTTAGCCGTTCGCCATGTTTCCTTGCCATTTTTTCGACATCGCGGATGTTGCTTCGAGTGACTGTCATCGACAGGGTGTAGTCGATGCCGTTTTTGTCAAGGAGGGTTATGGCATCTTCGACCTGCTTCAGGTTGTTGCCGCGAGTAAGCGCGTGTATATCTGCCGATGAACCGTCGACGCTAAGGGTCACTAAATCAAATAATCCGGAGATGTCAGCTATGTTTGATTCGTTTATCAATAATCCGTTGGTCAGCAGAAACACTTTGGCTCCGCCGTCTTTCGCCATGCGGGCTATCTCTTTCCAGTGAGGATTCAGCAGAGGTTCGCCGCCGGTGAGTGTTATGGTCAGACGGGGAAATGCCTCGGTGAGCTGTGTTATTAAATTGCGGTATTCTTCGATGGTGAGCGGCTTTGTCGAGCTTTCCTGGCGAAGCCGCGCATAGCAGTATTTGCATTTCAAGTTGCAGTCTTCGCTTAATGAAAGGTGGACTGATTGCAAATCCCCCGGGATGTATTGCGGCGGTGTTGTCCTCGTGTCGAATATTCCTGAAGCGATGACTTCTGAGATGAATTTGCTGACAATCTCTACGGCAATTCCCGACCCGGCGATGTCGATGATATCCTTTACCGTGTTTTCTCCGTCAAAAAGGGAAAGAATCAGCTCGCCCACGGCATCGGTGACTATCCAGGCAGGAATAGCGCTGTTGATGAGGATTATTTTTCCGTCTCGCTCAAAACGATGCAATCCGTCGGGAAGGGTGTATGTATGGTCAAGGTCCATCCTCATGTCATCAATTCCCTGTGCAATCGTAGGAGCTTCCGCATTTTCCGCCGCCGCCTGCGCAGTCGTAGCTTGAGCCGCACTTTCCGTTTCCGCCCGATCCTTGTCCTGCGCAATCGTAGGAGCTTCCGCATTTTCCGCCGCCACCTGCGCAATCGTAGCTTGAGCCGCACTTTCCGTTTCCGCCCGATCCTTGTCCTGCGCAATTGTAGGAGCTTCCGCATTTTCCGCCACCACCTGCGCAGTCGTAGCTTGAGCCGCACTTTCCGTTTCCGCCGGAGCCTTGTCCTGCGCAGTCGTAGGAGCTTCCGCATTTTCCGCCGCCGCCTGCGCAGTCGTAGCTTGAACCGCACTTGCCGTTTCCGCCGGAGCCTTGTCCTGCGCAGTCGTATGAGCTTCCGCATTTTCCGCCACCGCCAGAGCAATCGTAGCTTGAACCGCACTTACCGTTTCCGCCGGAACCTTGCCCTGCGCAGTCGTATGAGCTTCCGCATTTTCCACTTCCCCCTGAACAGGAGTAAGAGGAGCTGCAGGTTTGCTGTCCTGATGGACCGTTGTGTCCTGCGGCATTCAAAATCCCGCCGAGAAATGGCGTTGACGACAGGGCGGCGACGCCTGTGAGCGCGGCAAGACGTTTCAGAAATTCACGTCGGGAGTTGGGCTTTTCGTTATCCATGACTTATGAAATGTTGAGAGAGCAAAAATAATAAATATTTCCAAATCACGGCAAAAAAACAGCGCATGTTTTTCATGCGCTGTGATAAGGGCGGGAATGATTCGTCTTATGCCACCGGTTGTGTCGATGAAGGCGCGGGAGCCTGGCGCGCTTCCCAGCCGAGAGCGCTCGCTCCGAGAACGGCGGCGTCGCTTTCTTTGAGTTCCGAAAGCAAAATCTTGACTTTTCCTTTGTAGCCTCTGAACATGTTGCGTTCCATTGATTCTTTGAGAGGTTTCAACAGCAGGTCGCCGGCATGTGACAGACCTCCGAACAGGACTATCGCCTCGGGGCTTGAGAAGCAAACGAAGTTTGCGAAAGCGGCGCCCATGATGTCGCCGGTATATTTGAATATTTCTTTTGCGAGTTTATCGCCTGCTACTGCTGCGTCATATACATTCTTTGAGGTGATCTCGTCGATTGGAATTTCGCGAAGGGTCGACTGGTCGGTGCGTGTTTCAAGAAATTCGCGGGCGGTGCGCGCCACTCCTGTTGCGGAACAGTATGTTTCAAGGCAGCCGGTTCTGCCGCATCCACACATGCGTCCGTTGGTAGGCTTGACAATCACATGTCCGAGTTCGCCGGCATATCCGTCATGTCCATACACAAGCTGACCGTTGACGACGATGCCGCTGCCCACTCCGGTGCCGAGGGTGATCATGATAAAGTCTTTCATGCCTCGCGCTACTCCGTAGGTCATTTCGCCGATAGCGGCTGCATTGGCGTCATTGGTTATCGCCACCGGGATTCCCATCGCTTCATGCAGGAGGTGCGCCAAATTGATGTTGCCTTTCCACGGCAAGTTTGGCGGGTTTTCAATCACGCCGGTGAAGTAGTTGGCGTTAGGAGCTCCGACACCGATGCCGGCAACCTTGTCCTGCGCGTTGTGGGCATTGATAAGAGCTTTCAGGGCAGTGGACAATTCCGCTATATAATCATTTACGTCAGTGTGCTTGCCGGTTTTTATTGCCGAGCTGCCTATCACGTTTCCGCGGGCGTCAACGATTCCGAAAACGGTGTTGGTTCCGCCGATGTCGATTCCTACTACGTATGGTTTCATTGGGGATTAGTTTTATTGGTTTGACTTTAGATTTGGTTTTTCACAAAGGTAAAAATTAAATTTATATTGTGAGTGGTATTTAGGTTAAAATGTTAAAAAATCAGGCATGATGAGTCGGCGAATATTAGACAGATATTGAAATATATGCTAATTTTGCAGAAAGTTTAGGCGGTTACGCCATTTTATAGTGCAGTTTTGAATGATGAAAGATAACGTTTCATTGCATGATTCGTGGGACAGGGAACACTTGTGGCATCCTTACACATCCACTATAAATCCTCTCCCCACCTATAAGGTGAAGTCAGCCAAGGGCGTTGTGATAACTCTTGACGACGGCACGCAGCTCATCGACGGGATGTCTTCCTGGTGGTGCGTGATTCATGGATATAATAATGAATACATAAATGAGGCGGCTAAAGCTCAGATTGATGAAATGGCTCACGTCATGTTTGGCGGATTCACCCATGAACCGGCAATCGAGCTTGGGAAACTGCTGCTTGAAATAGCGCCGCCGTCGATGCACAATATTTTTTATGCCGATTCAGGGTCGGTTGCCGTTGAGGTGGCAATGAAGATGGCTGTTCAGGCGGCTGTCTCAAAAACCGGCGACCACAGGAAATCAAACTTCGTCACTATCCGCAGCGGCTATCACGGCGACACGTGGAATGCCATGAGCGTGTGCGACCCCGTCACCGGGATGCACGGCGCTTTCGGTCCGTCACTGCCGGTTAGATATTTTGTCGAGTCCCCGAGAATAGGGTTCTACGACGAGTGGGATGATGAAGCGATCACCCCGCTTGCCGAGATGCTTGCCGAGCATCATGACGATATTGCGGCTCTTATTCTTGAGCCGGTTGTCCAGGGTGCCGGAGGAATGCGTTTTTATCATCCGCAATATCTGGTCGAGGCGCGCCGGTTGTGTGACCGCTATGGAGTGTATCTGATATTTGATGAGATCGCCACCGGATTTTGGCGCACAGGAAAATGCTTCGCCTGGGAATGGGCGGGTGTCGAACCTGATATAATGTGTGTAGGCAAAGGGCTTACGGCGGGTTACATGACGATGAGCGCCGTTCTCACGACTCGTGAAGTTGCCGACACTATTTCCCGAGGAGAAGCCGGGGTGTTGATGCATGGTCCCACATTTATGGCTAATCCTCTGGCGTGTGCCGTTGCCATTGCTTCGTTAAAATTGTTGAGAGAGAGCGATATGGCATCCCGGGTCGCAAAACTCGAAGAGATAATGAAGGAGGAGTTGGCGGCTGTGAAGCATCGTGAGGGAGTCAGAGACGTCAGAGTGCTTGGCAGCATAGGCGTGATTGAAATGGAGGAGCCCGTTGATGTGGGCGAGTTTCAGAAACGATGTGTCGAAGCGGGAGTGTGGATACGTCCTTTCGGCAGAAATGTCTATATAATGCCCCCTTATGTGATTAGCGAAGAGCAGCTTCGGTTCCTGTGCAGGACGATGATCGACATATTACCTTGAGATTTATGGCTGGCTACTCGGAGATATTGAGAAATCTTGAAAAATCGGGAAACTACAGGACGATTCCCGGTGACAGAGTTGACGACCGTTGTGTCGATTTCTCTACCAATGATTATATGGGGCTGGCGTTAAGAGACGACTTGCGCCGCGAATTTTTCGACAGTGACGCTAATCGCAATCTTCTGATGTCGGCATCGGCATCGAGGCTGCTTGCATCATGCCAGAGTGAGCATCTTAAACTGGAGGCGCTTCTTGCCGAGCTTTATGGACGTGAAGTGTTGCTGTTCAACAGCGGTTATCACGCTAATACCGGCATAATTTCGTCGCTTGCAGCTGAAGGAACGTTGATTGTAGCTGACAAGTTGAGCCATGCGAGCATTATCGACGGCATGATTCTGTCAAGAGCTCCGTTTGTGAGATTTCGCCACAACGATTATGCCCATCTTGAACGGGTGCTGGAAAAATCGGCGAAGGATTACGAGCGGGTGCTTGTTATAACCGAATCAGTGTTCAGCATGGACGGCGATAGAGCCGACATAGAGCGGCTTGTAGAGATTAAGCGCCGTTATCCTAATGTGATTTTATATGTCGATGAGGCTCATGCGTTTGGCGTTTGCGGCAGAATGGGACTCGGATATGCCTGTGAATATCCTGAAGTGGATATCATTGTCGGCACTTTTGGAAAAGCGGCGGCATCATCGGGCGCGTTTACGGCGGTATCTGATGAAATAAAGAGATTTCTTATAAACAGGGCGCGGAGCTTCATTTTTTCCACCGCATTGTCGCCGATGACTGCGGCATGGACCCGATTCATGGTCAATTGCCTTGTAGGGATGGAGTCGGAACGAAGGTATGTTGCTGATCTTTCTCGCCGCTTTAGCGAGGGGTTGAAGCTCGGTGCCGAGGCTTCACACATACTGCCGCTGATTGTTGGCGATGCGGCTGCGGCTGTCGCGCTTTCAGGAAAATTGCTCGAGGCGGGCTATAAGGCGTTGCCTATACGCACACCGACAGTTCCGGCTGGAACCGAGCGGTTGAGATTCAGCATAAGCGCGTCGATGTCGCCGGGAGATATAGATGGATTGATTGACGCTTTGAACCGATTGAAATGAAGCAGATTTTTGTAGGGGATATTGGCTCAAATGACAAGCTGATACTTGTCTTTGCCGGCTGGGGGATGGATGAACGCGTGTTTTCACGCCTTTCCTTTGCCGGATATGACATGATGGTCGTTTGGGACTATAGAAATGCTGATCTTGATCTGTCGGCTCTTGGAGCATATCGTGAAATATATCTTTTCGCATGGTCGTTTGGGGTCTTTGCCGCATCTTTAAAGATGAAAGAGCTTGAACGGTTCCGGATTATGCTCCGTGTGGCTATAAATGGCTCGGTTACTCCGGTCGACGACTTGACCGGCATACCTGAGGCGATATTTCAGGGCACTCTTAACGGGCTCGACGAGCGCAACCTTGCCAAGTTTTACCGACGGATGTGTTTTGACGCGCAGGAATATAAACAGTTTGTCGAGATGGCGCCGCAACGTGATATTGCCGAATTAAAAAGCGAGTTGCGGGCAATCTATGACATGAGTCGTGATGAGTCGGTCAATGTTTCTCCGCTTGCATGGGACCGTGCGGTAATCTCGGATGGCGACAGGATATTTCCGTCCGACAATCTTGTCAGGTCGTGGATGTCGCTTTCAAGAGTGAGACATATTCCCGGGGGGCATCTTCCTGATTTTTCAAAAATAATAGAGCAGGAGATAATTGACAAGGAGCTTGTAGCCGCGCGGTTTGCCGGGAGCGCCGCCACTTATGATGGCGCAGCTGAGATTCAGGGCGCTATGGCTGAAAAGCTATGGAGGCTTGTGGAGCCGCGCATACCCGGCTCGGCAGAATCATTGCT
Organism: Bacteroides sp.; assembly: GCA_014801525.1. Taxonomy (GTDB): domain Bacteria; phylum Bacteroidota; class Bacteroidia; order Bacteroidales; family Muribaculaceae; genus Muribaculum. The sequence continues at coordinate 25,618 of JAAVEB010000023.1, read as the reverse complement.
GGAGATAGGCTATGGAACGGGACTCCTGACAAAGTTGTATTGCCGCAGGTTGAGCGGTGCGAGGATAACCCTGTGGGATCTTGCTCCGCAGAAGTTGGAAATTGAGGCTGAGACCGTAAAGGGTGATGCCGAGGCGATGATTGCTGATGTCGGTGATAGGACTGTTGACATTATATTGTCGGCGGCGACGGTGCAATGGTTTAATAATTTGCCTCGCTTCATCTCTATAGCGGCAACGAAGTTGAAACGGGGCGGAATAATGGCTATCTCCACATTCGGACCGCAGAACATGGCTGAAATAACCGAGCTTACGAAAATGCCGCTGCGATATTATACGCTGGAGGAATTGAAAGGGATGGTTCCCAAGAGCTGTGCTACGATTGTGGCTGAAGAAGAAAAGGCGGTTATGGAGTTCAAATCTCCGCGCGAGGTGATGATGCACTTGAGAAATACCGGTGTAAACGCATTGAGACATGTTGATTTGGGATATGCGTCAATGGCTGTCGGTTATCCGCGTGTCGACGGGATGTGCCGGTTGACCTATCATCCCCAGTACATAATAATAAAACGTAAAGACGATGAGTGAAGTTATATTTATTTCCGGAATAGACACTGATGCCGGAAAGACCTACATGACAGGAGCGTATGCCCGTATGCTCATGGAGCAGGGGCGCAAGGTCATAACCCAGAAATTCATACAGACCGGAAATGAGGAGTTTTCTGAAGACATCGAGGTTCACCGAAAGATTATGGGGACCGGATTGCTGCCTGAAGATGTTGAACATCTCACGGCTCCGATAATTTTTTCCTATCCTGCGTCGGCTCAGCTTGCCGCGCGTATTGACGGGAAAATAATCAATACAAACGTGATAGCCGAGGCTACGGCACAGCTTGCCGCGCGATATGACACGGTTCTTATTGAAGGAGCGGGAGGATTGATGGTGCCGATAACCGACAATTATTTCACGATTGATTATGTGAAGGAGCATGAATTGCCTGTTATTCTCGTGACCAACGGCGTGTTGGGGTCGATCAATCACACTGTTCTTTCTCTTGAAGCCATAAAGCATAGGGGAATTAAATTGAAGGGAGTGATATATAACACCTTTTTCGACAAGGATAAGATTATAGCCGAGGATACGTCGGGGTTTATCGGGCGTTATTTGGTTGAGAATTTCCCCGATGCCGAGTACCTTATAATGTAAAATCGGCAGATTGAATCGGGCAAAATTTGACGATACAGTGTAAATAGATGTTAATTCGTCATGTGTTTGTCGTCAATGAATCGTCGGTTTCAATTAGTTTTCCTACCTTTATACAAGCTTAGAGCCGGTTTTGGCAGTGATTTTTATTTAAGGAATATACATTCAGTAGATTATGGATTATAAAAAGATGGTATTGTCAATTTCTAAAGAGGAGTTGTCGAAATTGCCCACAGTCGTATATCCCGGAGATATAGTGGTGATCAATACCGTAGAAGAGGCTAAGGCGGCATTGGACGCCATTTGCCGTCACTCGGTGATTGGTTTTGACACGGAGACAAGACCGTCATTTAAAAAGGGACATGCCAATAAAGTGGCTCTTATCCAGATTGCCACTGACGATGCTTGTTATCTTTTCCGAATCAACAAATTCGGATTGATCGACGAGATGATTGATCTTTTTGAAAACGATGCGATTGTGAAAGTAGGTCTTTCGCTGAAAGACGATTATCTTGTGATGCACAAGTCGCGGCAATTTCAACACAGAAACTTTGTCGACTTGCAGACATTTGTTAAAGATTACATGATTTCAGACTGTAGTCTCCAGAAGATTTACGGAATTATCTTCAACGGGCGTATATCCAAAAGCCAGCGTTTGTCCAATTGGGAGGCAGAGACGCTGACCGGTCCTCAGCAGATGTATGCGGCTATCGACGCATGGGCGTGCCTGAAAATTTTCACCGAACTGTTGTCCAACAGTTTTGATGCCGATAATTCACCCTATCTTAAGGAGGTTCAACCCGAAGAGTCAAAAGCATGAAAAAGTCAACCTATATTCCGCTGATTCTTCTCGTCTATCTTGCCGTGATGAGCTATATAGGACGAGGCGAATTTCTTGCCGGTAATTACGGATATTATTTCGGAATAATAGGATGCACGTTGCTGTGCATAATATTGCTCCACTTCTTTTTGAAGCGGCAGGGGAAGTGACGGCTTGAATGTGCCCGTGCTGTCGCTATTCAGCGGTTTCGCCGCTGTCAGAAGCAGGCGCTGATTCTTCATGAGCCGGGGCGTAGGCTGCCTCTTTTATCTCTTTGCGTTTCTTTTTTGATGCCGGAAACGGCAATGTGTAGCTGAATGACACGGCGCCGGTAAACAGGGAGCCTCGCGCGCCGAAGCCGGGCACATACCATGGATCGCCATAAGGAGCTTTGGACGTGTGGATGATATTGTGCACCTTTATTTCCCAACCCAGATAGCAGTTTGCGGCAATCATCACCCTTAGCCCCACGCCAACTTCAAAATAGCCGGCGGTGACACGTTGCGACGGAACCGACATTGACGCCTCTTCGCCCCAGTAGCCGGGATATACCTCGACATTGCTGATGTCATAAGAAAAATTGGAGATGCCATATCTGAGTCCAAGATAAACCGAGTAGGCGGGATTGGAGTTATAAAGGAAATTATAGTTGGCGCCTATCTTGAAATAGGGCGCGATTCCTGATTTATAGGTGTAGTTGCCACGGTCGGGAGTGTATGACGCATTGCCAAGCCCTATTTCAACATAGGGCTTTATCCAGTTGTGGATGCTGACCTCTCCCCAGAATCCGATAAGCCCGTAGTGCTGCCCGAAACATCTCATCAAAGGGTCCCACAGGTTCACTCCCGCCGAGATTGATTCCCAGCGTGGATAAATCAGCTTTGGAGCGACGGTGAGAATCGTGTCGGTATACTCCTTGCCTGAAATAGTGTCGACGAGAATGATCGAGCCGTCGGTGCCGGCAACTTCGACCACACTCTCGGGACGGGCGGTCGAGTCAGTGGCGACAGCTGTCGGTGTGTCCCCTTTCTTGGGTGAGGTTTTCACCGGAGTGATGCGGCGTTGAGCGGCGGCTGACAGGCACATCGCCGATATTAGGAGCAGTATGATGTGGCGTGGCTTCATGCTTCGGCTTCTTGCGATTGGTTATTGTCGTCATTTTCTTCGCTGTTGCTCTCTTCGTCATCGTTGTCGGCTGAGCGGAAGTAAATGCGTATGCGTTCACGGTCGATGTTGGTGATAAGGCTGTCGACTATCCCCACCGAGTCTATGAGATGGGTGGTGTAGGTGACACTCGTTATCTTATACCGGTACATGGCGCCACACTCCTCCGATGCGAAATAGGGGATTGACGAGTAGGAAAACGTCAAGGTGTCGTTGAAAGCGTCGCTGTCGATGCCCTCCTGGTTGTAGTGGAAGAAAAACGAGGTTTCATCCTGAGTGGATCTGAAAGGCAGATACACTGAAGACACCGTTCCGTTTGAGGCGATCAGTGAGTCGCCGGGAGCTCCGACGCCACCCACGGTGAGTCCGGGAATCGCTACAGTCGTCAGCGTTGCGTAGGAATACATTCCGGCAAGCGGGAGCGAATTCTGGTTGTTGATACAGCCCGATGAATTACATCCCGCAAGGATGCACGCCGCGGCGCAAATCGTTATTATGGATTTCAATAAGCTCCCCATTGCAGGATTTCGTCAAGTGGCTTGCGGTTTTTCTCGGGAGTTGTGTCGATGTCGGGATATCCCACCGGGATTATTGCGACAGGCTCGGCATCAGCCGGCAATGACAGCGATTTTCTTAATGCGTCAGGGTCAAAATTGCACACCCAGCAGCTTCCAAGTTTTAGCGATGCGAGGGCAAGACATAGATGCTCCACGGCGATTGCCGTGTCGATATCGGTGTGGTCTTTTCCGTCACATGCCCTGTGCCAGCCTTCGTCATGCAATCCGAGCGCGACGATGTAGACCGGAGCCTCGTTAAACCAGTCGCGGGGGTAGCATTTCTGGATTTCGCTGCGAAGTTCAGGCGTGTCAATAACCAGGAATTTCCACGGCTGCTTGTTGCAAGCCGACGGCGCGAGTCGTGTAGCGTCCATAGCGGCTATTATAAGATCGCGTCCCACGGGAGCGTTGGTGAATTTCCGGCAGGAATAGCGCTGTTCCGAAAGATTGTAGAAACTGGGATATGATTCCATTTCCGATTATATTTTCAGGGTTTTGTTATTTCTTCGTTTATCTCATATTCGTTGCGGCGGTCGGAGTTCCTGACGATAAGTTCGCCGATGAAACCGGTGAGAAATAGTTGAGCTCCGAGCAGCATAAGCACGAGCGACAGGTAGAAATAGGGCGAATCTGTCACGAGTCTGTACGGATTGCCGTGATACATGTCATAAAGTTTTGTGAAGCCCACTACGGCGACGGCGATAAACCCGAGAATGAACATGAGACTGCCCAAAAGCCCGAAAAGGTGCATGGGCTTTATGCCGAATTTCGACATGAACCACAGAGTGGCAAGGTCAAGATAACCGTTGACAAAACGGTCGAGCCCGAATTTAGTTGAGCCATATTTTCTCGCCTGATGCTGCACCACTTTTTCCCCGATTTTTTTGAATCCGGCATTTTTTGCGAGATAGGGGATATAGCGGTGCATGTCGCCATACACTTCGATGTGCTTCACCACTATGTTGCGATAGGCTTTGAGTCCGCAATTGAAGTCATGGAGATTTTTTATGCCGCTCACTTTGCGCGCAGTGGCGTTGAAAAGTTTGGTGGGGATGGTTTTCGACAGCGGATCGTAGCGCTTGCGTTTCCAGCCCGACACCAGGTCATAATTCTCCTCGGTTATCATGCGGTAAAGTTCGGGAATCTCGTCGGGGCTGTCCTGGAGGTCGGCGTCCATGGTGATAACCACGTCGCCCTTAGCTCTGGCAAATCCGGTGTTGAGCGCCGGCGACTTTCCATAATTGCGGCGGAAGCTCACGGCTTTGACGTTGGGATTCTGTTCGGCGAGATTCTTTATGACGCTCCAGGAATTATCGGTGGAACCGTCGTTGACAAAGATAATTTCATAGGTGAAACCATGCGCATCCATGACGCGTCTTATCCATGCTTCAAGTTCAGGCAGGGATTCAGCCTCATTATACAGGGGGATGACAACCGATATATCCATTTTCGTTTATTTTTTGATTTTATATCCGCGGGCTCTTGCAAGCAGCGCCATGAGCATTGAGAGCATGGAGCCGGAAAACACTATAAACCATAGCATGTCGATAGCGATATCAATGGGCTTGGGGATAAGATTCTGTTCACGGGCGCGGGTCAGGAGGTCGATTGCTTCCTGGCTGCGTGAGAAGTCGGCTTGGTTGTAAAGCTCGATCATGGCGTCTATTCTCGACTCGATGAAGTCGGGCATGAGCCATCTCATGTAGACCACGGCAACCAGTGTGGCTATCAATCCGCCGAAGAAAAAGATGGCTATCCCTTCCATCCACAGCGAGGAGTAGATTGTAGTGCCGCGGTCCTCGACAAATGAGCGACGCAGAAATCCGTAGATCATGAACGGAACCCCCAGCATCAGCGCAAATGAAACCGGACCGAGCAGAGGATAGTCAAATGTGTAGGATATGGCGAAAAACAGGGCTGTGAGATACAGTCCGAAAGGCATTCCGTAGACGGCGCCGCGTCGATAAGGTGATGATGTGATGTAGTGATTGTTGTCCATGCATTGCAAAGGTAGATAAAATCGCCGACATAGAGAAATTTTTGTCATGTGGCGACACACGCCGGTCAATTGACCGGCGTGTAGACGTAGGCTCCTATGTCGGGGGTATTCCCTCGGCTCATTCCGTAGTAGTCGCGAGCCGCTTCGGGAATTCCGTTCAGCAGCGAGAGATTGGCGGATCCTCTTGCGGGAGAATCCTCTTGAATCCGGTAATCGAAAAGATACTCCTCCCTGACGGTGTAGAATAGCGGATTGGCGTCCCAAATGCAGTCGATGAAATTGTCATCGTCGCTCCCTGCGGGTTTCAACAGGGAGTTGCGGAAGAAGATCGGCATCCCCTCGATGTCGTCGGGCGAAATGACGCTCCCGAGCCCATAGAGAATCGAGTTGTCGATCGTAGCGTTGATGTCGTCGCCGTTAAAACTGATGAGCGCGCCGGTGATTCCGGCAAACAGGTAATAGTTGGAGAAGGTGCAGTTGACGAATTGATGTGTCCCGTCGTGAAGATAGACTACTCCTGCCGGAGCCTCGGCAAATTCGCAGCCGACGGCTCGCACCGAGGCATGGCGCGATGACAATACGGTGGACTTGGTGTTGCGGATGACACAGTTGACCAGCGAAAGAGCGTTCACGCCTTCGGGCACGGAGTCAACGGTCACGCCCGTTGAAGAATTGCGGATAGAGGTGTGGGAAAGCGTGTTGTTGCGTGACGTGCTGTAGAATCTCACCCCATCCCACTGTCCCGACATGAGTTCATAAGGGATGCCGCCTACCACATTCCCGGTTCTGTCGCCGGTGAAATTGATCGGCTTTTCCGGTGTGCCCTCGGTCACGAGCGAGCCTCTCACTCTCAGCGACGCTTTGTCATGAAAGTATAGCGAGGCTCCGGCTTCGATGGTGAGCGTGGCGCCCGGAGCCACTACAAGACTGTCGGTGATGAGATAAGGGCGGTCGGCGGTGAAACGGGTGTCGGCTGTCAAAGTTTCTCCGTTGAGACGGTTCACGTCTCGTCCTGAAATGTTGATGATGACGGTAGAAGTCACCCCGTTGACAGTGAAGTCAAGCGGCGAGTTTATAACCCTGGGGGCGTCAAATCCGTTTTCAGGAACAGTAGCCTCGACAAGCACGAAAATGGAGTCCTTGGCTCTGATTTCCACATTGTTGAACTCTCTGCCCGAAACTCCGTCGACATTCACTCTAAAATATTCTCCGGTGGATGAATCACGGAATTTTATATTGCTGATCACCATGCCCTTGGAATGACGGTTATAGACGATGAAACTTCGCGTGGGTGTTCCTTGCGCGGTGAAAACTTCGCCTATCTTCAGGGTGTCGGTGGAATAGTCGGGCTGATGAGAGGGCGAATTCGAGAATCCGTCTTCAATGCAGCTCGTGAAAAATATTATAACGGCTATGATGCCGGTAAGAAAAAATCTGTGCATAAAATTAGGGGATTAACTACGTAATAAAACGTAATTAATCCCCTCTTTATTGTGGCTGAGGTTCTATTATCAGAGCATGATGAACAGATTGTCGACCATGTTCTTCAGCTCGCTCTTCAGCTTGGTGGCGTTCACGGGTTTTGAAACATAGCCGTTGAACCCGTTTTCCATGATTCGCTCCTTGTCGGAAGCGAACGCATAGGCTGTCACGGCTGTGATGGGCACCGTGCGCGACAGTTTCCTGATTTCGCGGGTTGCCTCATATCCGTCCATGTTGGGCATGTTGATGTCCATGATGATCATGTCGGGATTGTGCTGCTTGAACAGTTCCACCGCTTCTACTCCATCCCATGCGTGGATGAGGTTGTAGTCGTTGGAGAGAATCGTGTCAAAGAGGAGATAGTTACTCTCGTTATCTTCAGCGATGAGAAGGGTGAGTTTCTTCTTCTCGATTTTCGCTTTTTGAACCGGTTCGGTTTTCTGAGCCGCGATTTTTTCCGATTTTACTTCTTTAAAAGGTATCGTGAACCAGAAAGTGGAGCCGAATCCGAGCCCGGGCGACTCGACGCCTATGCGGCCTCCCATCTTTTCGATAATGCTCTGGCTTATCGACAGTCCGAGTCCTGAGCCGGGGGCGAAGTCATTGAGCTTGGTAAAACGCTGGAACACGCTTGCCTGCTTTTCGGGTGAGATGCCTATGCCGGTGTCGCGCACAAAGAAGTAAATTTCAGGTCCGCGCAACTCGTAGCCGAATGTGATGCTGCCGCGGTCAGTGAATTTAGTGGCGTTGGTGAGCATGTTGATCAACACTTGTGACAAGCGGTTGCGCTCAGTCTCAACGATGCATTCCGCAGCCCCGAGAGTGTAATTGAGCATTACGCCCGGCTTAACTCGCATTTTCACCGTGTTCTCGATGTTCCTTATCAACTCGTTCAAATCGGTGGGGTGATAGATGAATTCGAGGGTGTTGGCTTCTACCTTGGCAAGGTCGAGAATATCGCTTATCAGCTGGAGAAGCAGCTGGTTGTTGTTCTCGATGATGTCCATGAACTGCTCTTTCTTCGATGGATCGTCAGTCTGGGCAAGCAGGTTGGAGAATCCCACGATTGCGTTGAGCGGAGTGCGTATTTCATGGCTCATGTTGGCAAGGAACGCTGATTTCAGTCGGTCGCTTTCGGTTGCGTGTTCCTTGGCGATCAGAATTGAGTTTTCCTGCTTTTTGCGTTCGGTAATGATCAGCATCGAGCCGATGAGCGATATGGGGTTTCCGCCCTCATCAAGCTGGTCGACGGTGGCGTTGACTTCAACCCAGTCGGTGTGGGGCATGCCGTCTTTGTTGACAACGTAGCGGAACTCTTGCTTCACAAACTTTTTGCGCTTTTCGATCAAGTCCTGATAGCATTGACGAACACCGGCGAGATCCTCGGGATGAATGCGCTGGAAGTATTCGTTTGAGTCGATCATTGTGACGCTGCGGTCCTTCAGATCTAAATTGTTGTTGCCAAAAATCTTGTTGGTTGTCTTGGCTTCGCAGTAAATGCGTTGTGCCTTGATGTCCCACTGCCACGGAATGATGTGAGCGACATTAAGGGTCATGGCGAGCTGTTTGCGCGATTCGCGCAACTCTGCCTCGGCGCGACGTATTTTAGTGTTATTAATTCCGAAAGCCTGCACTGTTCCGGGATCGTTTCCCGGGGTGATGACTAAATCGTAATATGAGTCGTTGTTTGTGAAATGCAATGGAAGCGTCACTGACTTGCCTTCAGTCACAACCTCTTTCATCAGAGAGCGATGCTTCTCATTGCTGAGTATCGTGTGTCCGCCGTCAATTGGAACTATCGTCTCGAAAATAGTGTTGGTCTGCTGATAGGTCACGTCAGTCACCTCTCCGTTAGCGTCCATATGCACTCTGCCGCTGGCAAATGCTATAGGCATATTCTTGAGGAGTGTTTCCTGGGTTTTGTAGAATTTGTTGCGCGCCTTCTGCATGTAGGAGTTCACGAGAATGAACACGATCAAGGCAAGGATGATGAACGCTGCGAGCGCGATGAGCCAGATGTAATCTTTGATTGAGCGTTCCGTGCGGTTTATGAACACAGTGTCTGCGGGGCAGTCTTTGACTTTATATCCGTCGACAAGCAGTTGAGGATAGTTGACCACATTATGGAAGTCGGCGGGAAATTCGGGATAGAAGAACGGATGATTGGCGAGATTGCCTGTCTCTACCATTTTCTGGATTGCGGCAATGACTGCTTTTTCTGTTTTTTCTTTATCTGGATAATAGCCTCCGAGCACTCCCGATGTCAGATATGCCTCGCGCAAGGCGTAGACGGCATGTTTTGCCTGGCTGATTGACTTGTAGTCGCCCATGACGAGCGTGGGACGCCCGTTGGCGTCGGTCTCAGCATAGAACCATGATGAGAATAGAAAGCCCATCTTCTTGTTGTCGCTCATAAGATAGTCTATGAGATGGCGGGAGTTGGCAGCTTTGCCTACAAGCCATTCATAAGCTATGCCGGGGTAATGTGATTGGATGTAGGAGCGGATGCTGCGGTTGAGGTTGCGGTTTTCCCATAGCTCGTCGGCGGCGAAGACGATTTTGTCAAGATGAGGATTCATGTAAATCATCAGGTCGATAGTCTCGCGGAACATGATGGGCGATTCCACATAGCTCATATTATAGTGGAATTTTTCGCGCAATTCATTCAACGGGATCAATTCATCGTCGGTGTCGACCCCTTGCGACCCTGTGAAATAATAAGACGGAAGCCCCACTTTGTCGTTGTTTCCGATGAGAAGCATGGGCACTGAGCCCCATGTTTCAACAATGTGGTCGAGCAAAGTGAACGAGGGGTCGCCGATCAATACGATTCCGTCGGGGGCGTTGGGACCGATTGAATTGATGATTCCGTCGGCGGTGCGCTGGTAAATAGTGTCATTTGTGATGAACGTGCTGTTCATGTTGGTGACGGTTGCAATGTATTTGCCTGAGATTCCGCCTTCAGTGAGAATTTGCGCGATAAAACTCTGGCTCCATGGAGCCATCTCGTTCAAGGCGTTGATGACAAGCAGCTGCTTCCGTTCTTCGTTGTCGCCGGAGCCCTGTGCATTGACACGTGCCGGAGCGATGAAGTAGATGGCTAGAATAAGGCATTTGAAAATAGCGCCTATCTTTAAGTATTCCATAAGCTATAGCTTTGCAAGTGTTTTTGTGGTTTATTGGTATTATCGTTCAAAATTACACAATTATTATTAAATCAGCAAAAAAAATGTGCGCTTATTCCGTGCGCGTGTTTTGTGCTTGAACTCCGGACTGGGCGCCGCCTGGGTGTGTGGCAGGGCGTGGAGGCTGTCGTTTAATGACCAAAAAGAGAGGCTTGCGGCAATCCGCAAGCCTCTCTTTTTGTTTCTCCTTGGGATGGAGGTGGATTTATTTCTTGTTCAGCTTGAATACCTGGATACCGTCTTCGCCGAATGCTACATAGATCTTGCCGTCGTGAAGAGCGATGTAGTTGGCTGACTTCTGTGATGCTGCATGGTAGTGAGTTACTTCGGTGAGGTCGCTCTTGTTGAGGACGAACACGAAGCTGCCCATTGCTGCATAAACATAATTCTCGTCGATAGCCATGCCGTTGGCGGGAACTTTGCCGTTGGTTCCGGCGTGGAATTCCTTGCCGTCGTTGAGGCGAACAAGACCGCCCTTGCCAAGGCAAGCGTAGATGTTGTCGCCGTCGATTGCCACTACGTTCTTTCCGTCAACGGGAGAGATAACGCCGGCTGAGTAGCTGTTAAGGATTGTCTCAAACTTGCTGTCGTTAGCGTCATATACGTTAACTGTAGAAGATGAAGACGCGCTGTCGTAAGTGTCAAGAGAAAGGATAGCTGCCTTTCCGTTGGCAATTGCGATGTGCTTTGAAGAACCGGTAGTGTTGTGGAATGTTCCTTTAACCTTTGAGAAGTCGAGGTTGAGTGAACCATATCCGCGGTAAGTGTTGACGTAGTAGAGGTTGCCCTGGCGGATCACGCAGTTTCCGTCGCCGGCATTCTTGTAACCTGCCTTGATTTCACCTTCTTTGCCTGCCTGGGTGAGAACCTCGTCGGTAGTGAGTTCCTTAACCTTGAAGTCGCTGCGAACGGTTTCGCTTGCTTCGAAGTCAACGGGAAGTGAGCCGATGAACGCGCCTTTTGCAGCGTGGTTTCCGACAGTGATGATGTTGCCGTTGTCTACAATCAGGTGGTTGAAGTCATAGTCGGGAGAAATCATGTAAGAGTTGAGGTTGAGGCCTTCGCCCTTATCCTCGATAACTTCGATGCAGCCCTTCTGACCCTGTCCGCGGAGGTGGTAAGACGCATAAGCCTTGTTGCCTGCGAAAGTGATGCAGGTGGCTGAGATCACGCCGTGATCGTGGTCGGGGTCGAGAGGATCGATATCGGTGATTTTTTCGATAGTTACGGTAGGAGGCTCAGGTTTGGGGTCGGGAGTGCCTTCGGGATAAGACGGGTGGCAACCTGCGGCGGGAACGTATGCCACGCGGTTGTCGTTACTTACCTGGAACTCGAAGTCGTTAAGAGCTTTCTTCTCGGTTGCGAGATAAGCTTCAGTGAAGTCAAGGACAACTGCGGGAGCGAAAGTAAGCTTAGGCCAAGTAAGATTGTTGGTCGAGAACTTTCTTGCTGCTACTACAGCGTTGTCGCCGTCGACGCTCACGCGGGCATACTGGTCGGTGACGTTAAGCTCGTCGGCGTCGATAAGTCCGTCCTGGTCGAGGATGATGTTTCCTGAGTTCATGCCGATGTGGGCTGCCTTGAAGTATGAAGCCTTCATGGTGCCTTTGCCATTGAAGATGATTTCGTCTTCAGCGATGAATGCGCAAGCGACAGTGTTGCCGTTCAGGCGAACTTTGTCGGCTATGATTGAACCCTTGCTGTAGAACTCAGCGTTGTCGTTTACGCCGAATTCTGAACATTCGGTAATATCGACAGCTGAATATACTTTTGCGGTTTCACCGATAGTTACATTTCCTGCGATTGTTCCGTAGTTGTAAACGGTGATACCGGGATTGATTGCGCTCGGGAAAGTCAATTTACCGCCGGGAAGCACATAGATTGTGTTCTCGTTCTGTGCGTTCATATAAGACATTGCGAGTTCTCCGGCAATGTATAGGGTGACGTTTCCGGTCAGGTTTAAACCGTCGGTCATCTTGTCGCCGGCTTTGATATAGTAAGTGCCCGCCTCGGGAGTACCCCAATGATAGTTGGGTTTGCCGCCCCATTCGTCGGTTTCGTTGAGGTCTTTTGCGTCAGCAGGGATTTCCGGGCATTCGGGCATTTCGAACGATGCGGTCGCATCGGTGCGTGAACCGGTGTTCACGTAGTTGATGATACGTGATGCATCACTTTTCTTCACTGTGTAGGATTCGGTGCTTAGTTCCGGCTGGGGAACGTCATCAGTCTTACCGGGCTCGTTGTCCGAGCTACAGCCGGTAAAATAAAATAGGCTCATGGAAGTCGCTACGACAGCCATGATGTTGCGATTGAATCGCAAGTCGAAAGATTTCCTATTCATGGTTAGTAAAAAAATGTATTGCGTTAATAATTAGTTTATATGTTGGTTTTGCAATAATGAATTATGAGGTTGCATTATTGGGGACAAAGATAGCAAATCTGGCGCTAAAAAGCAAATTTTTTAACAAATAAAAAGCTATTAATGAGGAAGATTGAAATCGTGTGCGCAATCAATCTTCCTTTTTGTCCTACAGGCGGTCGTCGACATCGTGACGTTTCTGTGAACCCATGATGTCGAAGGATGCGCAGGGCTCCGCCATCAATGGCTTGAAGTCATAGTTGGCAAGAGAGGAATGGGCTACGCAAAAAATCACGGCGTCATATTTTTTTTCCGAAATTTCTTTCCAGTCCGAAATCACTTTTATCGCATGGCTTTTCATAACTTTGTCGGGCTCCACATTAGGGTCAAACACGTCGATGTTTGCTGTAAAGTCCGAGATCTCATTATAGATGTCGTATACTTTAGTGTTGCGGGTATCGTTGCAGTCAGCTTTGAATGTGAAGCCCACAAGCAGCACTCGCGAGTCCTTCACCTGAATCCCTTTGGCTTTCATTGTGCGTCGCAGGCGCGATACGATGTGGGATGCCATCCCTTCGTTGCGCGTTCGAGCCGACACCATCACCATCGGGTCTATTCCGCATTCACGGGCTTTGTTGATGAGATAGTAGGGGTCTACGCTGATGCAGTGACCTCCCACAAGCCCGGGGGTATAGCGCCCGAAGTTCCATTTGGTGGCTGCCGCGTCGATCACTTCGCGCGTGTCTATCCCGATGGCGTCGAAAAGAATCGCCACCTCGTTCATCAGCGCGATGTTCACGTCGCGCTGGGTATTTTCCAGAATCTTAGCCGCCTCTGCCACTTTGATTGACGACACCGGGCATGTTCCGGCGTCAAGCACCGAGCTGTAAAGGCAGTCGACGAACCTCGCCGTCTCAGGAGTTGAGCCCGAGGTGATTTTGCATATTTTTTCCACCGTGTGGATTGAGTTGCCGGGATTGACGCGTTCAGGAGAGTATCCTACATAAAAGTCGCGGTTGAATTTCATGCCTGACGCGCGTTCAAGCGCGGGCACGCACACGTCTTCCGTCGCTCCGGGGTTTACGGTAGACTCATATATAATGACATCGCCGGGCTTCATTACTTTTGCGACGAGTTCCGATGCGCCGAGCAGAGGGGCAAAGTCGGGCAGGAAGTCATCGCCGACAGGCGTTGGCACGGAAACGACAAACACGTTGCATCCGGCAAGGTCATCTATTGATGAAGTGAATTTAAGACCTTTGCCAATGGCGCTTTTTAACGAGTCCTTGTCACATTGTTCTTTGTGGTCGGCGCCTTCGTTGAGCGCGGCTACCCGCGATTCATCAATATCAAGTCCTGTCACTTGATATTTTTTCGCGAAAAGGCAGGCGAGAGGTAGTCCTACATATCCCAGTCCGATGACGCCAATGACAGGGTGCTCGGGTAACGATGCTGTTTTAAGAGCCGTTTTTTCTTCTTCGACGGGGTTGAATTGTAGTTGTGGCATTTAAGGTGTATATTATTAATGTGAGGTATGATGTTATATTCCTTCGATTCGGGCGACATTGGATGTCTTTTTGGGATTCCACTTGTCTTTATATGAGGAGAAGAAGAAAAATTCCATCGTGTGAGCCATCAAGCGCGTTATGCGCAGGAAATATCCGTGATAGAACGTCAGCACGAAAACATAGGGGAAGAGTTTGAATTCTTCGCGCGGGCGTTCGGTCACGATCATCATCACTCCGAATGCTACGATTGCGAATGCGATGCGAATGAGATAGCCGATTATGATGATCTCCCAGAAGCGGTCGACATTCATGAACACCAGCATGATGATGTAGAAGCACCACACGTAGTTTAGCCAGCAGTCATAGATGATGTTCTCGAGATTTGACATCATGTTGAGGAAGTTGAAGTTTCGGTTGCTCCAAAGGATGTCGCGATGCTTGCGGATGCGGAATCTCACGAGCGACTTTGACCAGCGCATGCGCTGCTTGAACAACTTCTTCCATGAAGTGGGAACGTTGGTCATGCAAATGGCGTTGTTGGCAAACCACACTTTGTAGCCGGCTTTTCTTATCTTTTGCGTGATGTCGCCGTCAAGACCGGGACCGATGTCCCAATAGCCGATCTGTTTCAGCGTTTCGACTTCAAAGGCTCCGAACGCACCTGAAATGATGTGGTAGATGCCGAGCATATTGGTGCCCATTCGTCCCACCATGATTGTTTTGAGATATTCCAGCGCCTGGACCGAGGAACAGAGGGTGTCATGAGCGTTGCGCACTTTCACGCAGCCGCCAACGCCCTTGATGTTGCGGTCAAAATAGAACGGGAGCAGAATCTTTTCGATGGCGTCACGGTCGAGCGAGCTGTCGGCGTCAAGGTGGATGATGTATTTGCCCGAGGCATGGGACGCCGCATAGTTTGCCGCGCTTGCCTTGCCGCCGCCTATTCTCATGCGGAAAAACTTGGTTATGAAGCCGGCGCGCTGAAGGTCTTTGCATATCAGCGGGGTGGTGTCGTCGCTACCGTCGTCGACGATTATTATCTCGAAGTTTTGATAAGTTTGCTCGCGGAGCGATTTTACTAATTTATATATGTGTTTTCCTTCGTTTTTGCCGGGGGCGAGAATCGACACGAGCGGCTTTTCGATGAAAAGCATTCTCGACGCGATGGCTTCGCGCGAGCGACGCTGCCTCCAGGTGGCGATGTGCTTTACCGCCACACACAGGTCAAGGGCATAATAGCGTGGAAACTCTATTATGAAAAGAAACCAGAATGTGGAGAACGCCACTTCCCACGACAGGTTGGTTGAGAAACAGACCATGATTCCGTCCAGCAACGCGAAGATGTCGGTGAAAACGCTCTTAATGAAGTTGACCAAAAATGTCATTTTGTGTATTAGTTTCGCTAGTAAATGATTAAAATTAACTGTTATCCTCGTTGGTGTTCCTCCAGTCGTGATATGAACTGGTCCGGATCCATGTTCGGATAATAAATATAGGTTTCGATAAGGTCAAATACGAATCCCGGGTTGTGGGACTTGTAGTCATTGAGCTCGGCGGTCAGCTCATATTCCATCTGACCCTGCACACGGGCTATTTCGCCTTCGCGTATGCGGCTCATGAAGTAATAGTTGTTACCCCACATCGTGCTTTTATAATTGGAGAAGCGTTTCATTGCCTGAACCACCGGCGGACGCACGTCGAGTCCTGCCATTTCGTCGGCAAGCGGGTCAAACACATAAAAACGCACTACTACCAGGATTTCTCCCGAGTTGACTGCCGAGGTGGCAAACTGCCTGAAGTAGTCCATGAAGTTGCGGGTCGAAGTGTAGCCGTTGAATCCCGCCTGGCTGATGGTGTGAGCCACCTCATTGTTGGCGAAAGCGTGAATGCCGTCGGGTGTCAATTCATATTCGATGACGTCGCGCGGGATGAGGTCGTCGGTCGACAGGGTTCGCTGGCATGAAGAACAGAGCACTCTCATGTCGGGATACATGAACGATTCCTCACACTGGTTGCAGGTGTAGATAGCCGACGGCTTGTCATAGTCGACACCGATGTGGCGCAGACGCTGCTGACACTTGGGGCAGCGCAATTCGCCGTCCCACTCGTAGGTCGCTTCGGGCGACACGTTGGCGCATCGGAAATGATGGATAACCGATTGCTGGCGTATGTCGGAACTTGAGCATTTGGGGCAGCTCTCGAAGAAGAACAGGTGAGAGGAACCGCAGTGGGGGCACTCATGTATGCGGTCCATGAAACGTCCTCGGCGTATGTAGCCCAGACGCAACATCTCGTTATGGAAAAATTCTCGTTCAAGGGCGGCGATGCGCTCCTGTCCCGTGTTCCACATTGTATAATTGTACAGAGCCATATAGCCGTTGCTAAGCCCGATGATAGGCTCCGAGCTAAACGTGAAACGTCCGCGCGAAATGGCATAACGCACCAGTCGGAATATCTCTTCGGCGTGAGTCACCACAGGCTCTGTTCCGAGAAGGAAGTTGAGTCGGCGCATCGACGCGTATATTTCATCGATTTTCTGAGCCATGGTGCGGTCGGTGGGCGATGCCGCATAACCGTCGATTATGATTTCGGCTCCGCCAAGCCATCCCATGAGGCGCTGCGTCACAAAACAGGGCTTGAAACGGCACTTTTCCGACAGAAGCGGTGAAGCGAGACGCAATGCGAGCATATTGTAGTCGTTAAGACCGTTGATCACATTAATAAATATAGCGTCAAAATCTTCAAAGGCAAGTTCGGGTGTGCGGTCTACATCGACCACATCGTTTATCACCAATATCTTTCGTCGGTTGATATTGGTGATAATCTCATATTTTTTCTCTCTTGTAGAGAGGGTGTCAATTGCTGTGTCCTGTGTCATTGTTTTTCAGGTTTACTTGAATCTAAAATCCATGTGTCGCGGTAATTGCGCGATTTTTGGGCTGTGGCTTTTCTTTGCTTTTCAGCTTCGTCAAGTGAAGCGTGGCGGCTGAGGTATACATACCATTGCCCGCTTCTCGGGAGCACTCCGGTCTCGGGGAAGCCGTCGGATATAACCCGGCGAGCGGCATTTTCGGCGTTTTCACGATTGCTGAAAACCGAATGCACCAAATAGTAACGTGCTTTAGCCGACGGTGTTGTGCTGTTGGCTATCGGCGCTGAGTCCTTGGACTCAAGTTCTTTGTTGAGTTCTCGCTCGCGTCGCTGGGCATCCTTGATGCTGTCCTCGCGCATCTTCTCCGCCTCGATTTCGCTGACGTGGTGATGCTTGCGGCGTTTTACGAAGTTTCCGATAGACTCCTCGCTGATGCCTTCGCCGGTGTCAACCCACAGATAGTTGCTGGGGGCTTTCTTGCGCCAAGTTTCAAGGTTCTTGACCCTGATTGTCACCGGAAGCCCTGACGCCACGCTCCAGAATGGAATGTGCTGACCTTGGTCGATTTCCAGATGGGCTATCAGCGCCGTGCTCTTTTTGGTGAAGTAGCTTCTCAGATGCTCGGGAATCTCCTCGGTGCGCGCTCCGATAATCGACACGTGGGCGAAAAACGACACCTCTTCGTTTACCACAATTTCAGCGGTTGAATTGTAGGTGATTCGGTCGATTTTATCTACCGGGACGTATGCCACAACGTGAAGGTTGTTGTCCATCAGGTCGATGTGCTGTGAAGTGAGAATAAGCTCCTTTTCGAAGAATACCATGCGGTCGGGAGCCACTACGTTAACAATCAACGATGAGTCGGTCGCGAGCCTGTAGTTTCGGGCATCTCGGAGCTGACCTGACCTGATGTTGTCATAAATCTGCTGCTCGGAGGCTGAGAATCCTCCGTTGCCCGAGCCAAACCCCTTGCCTCCGTTGCCGAGTGAGTTTTTCAGCGAGCCGAGCAGTCCGAGCTCGTTTTGCAACGCTCTGAGCTGAGCCAACGCCTCGTTGAGTTGGCGCTCGAGGTCCATCTTGTGGGAGTTGTCGCTGAGCCCGAACTGGATGTTATGGCTCTCAAGCCCTATCTGCTTGCGCAGTTCCTCCACTCTGACTCTTATCACTGCTATCTGTGAAAGCAGATTGTTGTAGCGTATGGTCAGGTCGCGGTTTCTTGCCACGATGTCGGGCTCGGATGTGAAGTCGGCGTTGCGCACCATCATATCCATCATATAATATGAGTAGAGGGTGTCGCCCGGCAAAACCACGTCGCCTGTTTCGACATACATGCTGTCGAGGAAGATGTCAAAAGGTGCCCTCACCTGATTGGCGTCGACATGCACATATCCGTCAAACTCGGTGTAGTAAGCCTGGCGACCGAAATATAAGAGGAGAATTCCGATAATCACGGCAAGCACCGTTCCGGCAACAATCTGCTGGCGGTTTATTCGCCGTTTTCGTTGCCGGAGAATCTCTTCGATATTCTCCTTTTCTTCGTGTGATCTATAGGTGAAGTTTTTCATTTGACAAAGCTGATTTTAGTTTTGTGTTGAGGCGATTTTGTCAATCGGCGTTTCCTTGCAGAAGGTCAGGACCGATACGTCGGTCAGGAATTTCTGAAGGTCGGCGATAGCGCAATCGCGGCTGTATTGAAACCCGATGAACTTTTCGCAGCACATCAGGTAGCTGTTATATTCTTTCATTCGCGCAAGTCGGTTATACTCGCCTATGCGGTTGTCGTAGCCGGTTTTGCGAATCTGGAGGTAGCGCTTCAACTCCTCCATGCGGCGGTATTCTCCGATTGCCGAGCGGTTGTAGCGGTCGATGTCGTCGAGAATCGCTTTAGCCGTTTCGATAAGGCGTGTCGCCAGATAGTTTTCCTGAGCGGCAAGCTCGTCGCGTTGAGCCCGGAGCGCCGCTTTCTTGCGGCTGAACTCTTTAGAGACGGGGATGGTGAACACCACTCCGGCGTCGACATTCGACGAGTTGCCCATCGAGCGGGTGTATAGAGAGTAGCGCACAAACGGCGCCGCGTTGAATTCGGTCCAGTAGCTCGTGTTTGACGCCTGGGTCTCGAGTAACTCCATCTGCAATTTCAATGTTGACAGGTCGGCTTGCGTTGAGCGCACTTTGTTCAGGAAGGCGGCGGTGTCGACGCTGATTGTCATTCCCGACGGGCTTGAAAGGTCGGATGCCGCAATAAGCCCTCCGGGGAGAGTGGCGAGAAGTCTTTCGGCTTCGGCTTTCTCGTTAAGAATCTGTAAGAGGTCGTCGCTGCTGATGTTCTGATTGCCGAGGAGGTAGAGATAGGCGTTGCTGAGCATGTCGAGATTGTTGATTCGGTGGAGCAACACTCCTGCGAGAAGGGTGTCGGCGGTGTTGCGGAACACCTCTTTCTGTCGTTCTACAAGCATGCCGAGCTCCTCTTTGTCAAAAGCGAGACGGTCGATTTGTCCTCGCAGCTCCTGCTCATGGATGCGTCCTTTGCGTTTGAACACCGCGCTTTGAAACGGATACCATCTCAGCTCAGCCTGCACTTTGGCTTTGTAGCGCGACACTCCGTTGTCCTCTTCGTCGATGCCGAGCGAATTGTCGAGGCGGTAATAAGTCTGACCGGTGAATTTGAGCCCGGTTTGAGCCGTGATGATTCCAATCTCGGCTTTTGTGCGCGCGTTGATGGCGCTGTCGAGCGCGGCACGGTCGGCGGTCACCGAGGGTTGCAGCTCGCCTTGCTTCATTGAGCCGGCTTGCCAGCCTTGTTGTCCGGGATGGAAAATGAGGGAATCGAGCGTGACAAACCGAGAGTCAAAACTTCTCAGGATGTCAAAGCCCTTTTCGTTTTGCCCGAATAAAGGCAGCAAATAAAACAGAGCGAATATTGCGGTAAATATCTTAGACATGACTCAGCTCGGTCAGATGTTATAATGTTAGACTGTTCAGAATTTTAGTTTTGCATCATGGCATGGTATTTTGTGGTTGATGTCTATTGATGCAACAGATATGCAAATATAGAAATAAAAACTGCAATCGGCAAGGTCTTATACAATTATTTGTTAAATGAGAAGCATATTTAGGGAAAATTATAAAGTAAAATCGTAAAGTATTGGGCAAAAGATGTAATTTTGCATCTTGAACAACTATTTTTTCATCTTGAACAACTATTAGTATGAGCATGGATCAACATAATCAAGAGACTGAAAATTCAGGAAAAAAGAGAAGCTTGACTCGCTCGATAATCATTGGGATGTGGGTGGCTTTTGCCGTTTTGGTGGCGGGTGCATTTTTCTTCTTTTTCTTGATCTATAACGGCTCAATAGGATATATGCCTCCGATCGAGGAACTTAAAAATCCCCAGGACCGCTTCGCCTCGGTGGTGTATTCTTCCGACGGAGAGGAACTCGGACGCTATTTCGCCGATACCGGCAATCGAGTTTACGCTGAATTTGATGATATATCGCAATATGTTATCGATGCGCTTGTAGCCACCGAAGACTCCCGCTTCGAGGAGCATTCGGGCATTGATGTGAAGGCGCTCGGTCGTGTTGCCGTTAAGACTCTGTTGATGAATCAGAAGAATGCCGGAGGTGGATCGACCCTGACCCAACAGCTTGCCAAGCAGCTGTATTCGCCGTCGTCTCACGGGCTTATGCAGCGCGCCCTTCAGAAACCGATCGAATGGATGATAGCCATAAAACTTGAACGCTATTACTCCAAGGAGGAGATTATGAAAATGTATCTCAACCAGTTTGACTTTCTCTATAATGCGGTTGGAATAAAGTCGGCGGCTCATGTCTATTTCGGCAAGGACCCCAAGGACTTGAAGATTGAGGAGGCGGCTATGCTTGTGGGAATGGTGAAGAATCCGTCTTACTTCAATCCTGTGAGAAAGCCTGAAAGAGTGCGCGAGCGCCGCAATGTTGTGCTGGAGCAGATGTATAAAAACGACATGATAACCCATGCCGAACTCGATTCGCTTAAGCAGTTGCCGCTGACGCTCGATTTTCACAAAGTGGACCATAAGGAGGGTCCGGCGCCCTATTTCCGCGAGGAGTTGCGTAGAGTGCTGAGGGCTAAGAAGCCGGTGCGCTCCGACTATAGGGGTTGGGAAGCTCAGAAGTTTGTGGATGATTCCATCGCTTGGGCGACCAATCCGCTGTTTGGTTGGATCGAGAAGAATCCCAAGCCCGACGGCTCGAAATATGACATTTATACCGACGGTTTGAAAATCTACACCACAATCGATTCGCGCATGCAGAAATATGCCGAAGACGCGGTGATTCAACACTTGAGCAAAACCTTGCAGCCCAGTTTCTTCAGAGAGAAAAAGGGGGTTAAAGGAGCTCCTTATACTACTAACCGCGAAGAGTTGTCGTCGTCACAGCTTGAGTCGATAATACAGCGCAGCATGAAGCAGAGCGACCGCTACATCTCGATGAAGCGTGCCGGACACTCGGAAGCCGAAATCAAGGCTGCGTTCAACACGCCTGTCGACATGAAAGTGTTCTCTTACTCGGGTCCCGTCGACACTGTAATGACTCCGATGGATTCGATTATGTATCAGAAGCATTTCCTTCGTGCCGGATTCATGTCGATGGATCCCGTGACAGGTCATGTGAAGGCATATGTGGGCGGTCCCAATTTTACGTTCTTCCAATATGACATGGTTTCGACCGGACGACGACAAATCGGATCGACAATCAAACCGTTCCTTTACACTTACGCTATGGAGGAGGGCTTCACGCCGTGTGACGAGATGCTGAACGATCAGCCTACGATATATGACGAGGTGGGTCGCCCCTGGCAGCCGCGTAATGCCGGAAACGCCCGTGTGGGAGAAATGGTGGATTTGCGCTGGGCGCTCACCAATTCAAACAACTGGATTTCCGCGCGGCTCATGAGCCAGCTGTCTCCGGCTACGCTTGTGCGCAACATGCACAATTTCGGAATTACCAACCATCTTGATCCGGTTATCGCGTTGTGTCTCGGACCGTGCGATGTTTCGGTAAAGGAGATGGTGACGGCTTATTCGGCGTTTGCCAATAAGGGTATGCGTGTCGATCCTATGTTTGTCACGGCGATTGCCGACAGTAACGGAAATATAATATCGGAGTTCGCTCCAAATCACACCGAGGTAATAAGCACCGAGGCATACTACAAGATACTCTCCATGCTCCTGAATGTGGTTGACGGAGGTACCGGTAACCGTTTGCGCCGCGCTCCCTACAATATCACGGCGCAGATGGGAGGAAAGACCGGAACTACCAATTCAAACTCCGACGGTTGGTTCATGGGATTTACCCCTCAGCTTGTGTCGGGAGTGTGGGTCGGCGGAGAGGAGCGTTACATCCATTTCAACGGCATGGCTATGGGACAGGGAGCGTCGATGGCGCTTCCCATCTACGGACTTTATATCAGTAAAGTATATGCCGACCCCGCGCTTCCTTATAACCAGAATGTGAAATTTGATTTCCCCTCTGATATTGATTTGTGTTTCAAGGAGTATTACGGAGAATATCACGAGGAGCCTGATTCGGCGGAAGAAAGCATCCAAGGTGTGTTTGATTAGAAAACTTAGATAAAAGCGTGTTATATGGGCAGGAAATTGCAAATTAGGGATTTGACTATGCGTGACGGACAGCAGTCGCTGTTTGCCACTCGCATGAACCAGAAAAGTATCGACCGGCTTTTGCCGCTGTATGAAAACGCCGGTTTCTATATTGTTGAAGTGTGGGGCGGAGCTGTTCCCGACTCGGTGATGCGCTATCTTGATGAGTCGCCCTGGAACCGTCTTCGCAAGGCGAGCGCCGCTCTAAAAGGACATTCATTGTTGTCGGCTTTGTCAAGAGGTCGCAATCTCTTCGGCTATGTTCCTTATCCCGATTCAGTGCTTGAAGGTTTTTACAAGGAGGCTATTGATGACGGTCTCAATGTGATGAGGATATTCGACGCTCTCAATGACCTTGACAACGTGAAGGGGTCTATAAAGATGATAAATGATCTTGGCGGTATTGCTGACGGTGCCGTTTGTTACACTGTCGACCCCAAGCCTGAGACTCCGAAAGGCTTTTTCGCCCGACTTTTTGCAAGGAAGCCCGAAATGATATTCACTGACGAGTATTTCGTGGAGAAGGCAAAGGCGATGGAAGCTTACGGCGCGCGTATCGTCACACTTAAGGATATGGCGGGACTTGTGAACCCCGCCCGTGTCGCTACATTGATGCCTAAACTGAAGGCGGCTCTGACGGTGCCTGTCGATTTCCACACTCATTGCACTCCCGGCTACGGGCTTGCGTCTTCAGTGATGGCGATGATTCACGGAGTCGATATTCTTGACACTAATATATGGTGGTTTGCCGGCGGTTCGGCGGCACCGGCGATTGAATTGATATATGTGTTCGCCAAAAAACTTGATATCGAGGTGGAAGCCGACATGGAGGCTGTCGCTAAGATTGCCAAAGAACTGAAGAAGGTGAGGGAGGAGTTGAGCGAGTTTGACTTGGGGAAGAAGTTTCCGCGAGATTTCAACCCTGTGGCTGAAAAGTTGCCGGCTGAGGTCGATGAGCTTTTTGACAAGGCTATCGAGGCGGCGCTGCGCAACGATGAAGAGGAATTGCTGGTATATTGCCATGGCATAGAGGATTATTTCGGATTCCCCAAGCCTAATATGCTGGTTAAGGAAGCCGAGGTGCCGGGAGGAATGTATTCCAATATGGTGGCTCAGCTCAAGGCTCTGCAGGCTGAAGACCTGCTTGACGACGCGATGCGGCTCATTCCGAAGGTGAGACGCGACGCCGGATTGGTGCCGCTGGTCACTCCTACAAGCCAGATAGTGGGAAGCCAGGCTGTTAGCCTTGCAATTGACCGTAAGAACGGGAATCCCGATTATACGACTAAATCCAATCAGTTCATTTCGCTTGTCAAAGGCGAGTATGGGCATACTCCTGTTGCGATAGACCCTGGATTCCGGCTTAAGATAACCGGTAGCGAAATCGAAACGCCCTATGACACCGCGAAATATAAAAAGCCTGAAAATCCTCTGCTTGAAGACGCGGGAGGAGTGCAGCTTGCCAATAACGGCGAGGAATATCTGCTGCTTGAATTACTTCCCACGGTTGCCGCTCCGTTTCTGAAGCGCCGCCGTAGCGAGGAGTATGAGATGGTCATGGCTGAGATGCGTCAAGCCGAGGCGGAAGAAGCCGCCGCCGATATTGTGACGGGTCCGGTGTTGCAGGCTCCGATGAGTGGAAAGATTGTCGAGGTCAATGTGAAACCCGGTGATAAGATTAAGCGCGGCGACGTTGTTCTGGTGTATGAGGCTATGAAGATGGAGAATGATCTTGAGGCTGAAGGGGACTACACGGTTAAGCGTGTGCTGGTTGTTCCGGGCGATCAGGTGATGACTGATCAGGTTATGGTCGAGTACGAATAAAAATAAAAAAATCAAAAAACAGCGAAAATTTTGTCGGATTCGCAAAAAAAGCGTAAATTTGCAAGCCATTACAGATTTACGCCTTACCAGCGTGATTTTGACAGACTTGAATAAAAACAACAAAACAATATTAATAAGATGAAACAAGGTATCCATCCTTCAGACTACCGTGAAGTAGTATTTAAAGATATGTCAAACGATGAGATTTTCATCACTCGTTCGACGGTTGCCGCTAAAGAGACTATCGAAGTTGACGGTGTGACTTATCCGTTGGTAAAGCTTGAAATCACCAGTTCGTCTCATCCTTTCTTCACCGGAAAGCAGAAGCTTGTCGACACTGCAGGTCGCGTGGACAAGTTCATGAGCCGTTACGGAAACCGCAAGAAAAAATAATAATCATTGCGCATCATAATGAGGGCGTGTCGCTGAACTCGGCGACACGCCCTCATGTTTTTTAATTTGTAAATATTAAGCTTATGCGCTATATTTGTGAATAGGATATAATTTGCCATTATGAAGAATGAAGATAAAGCCAACACGCTTGTGAGAATCTACCGGTTTTACCGTGACGGATTCCGTTCCATGACTGTGGGGCGGTGGTTGTGGCTCATGATAATAGTGAAGCTGTTTGTCCTGTTTTTCATATTCAAATTGTTTTTCTTCCCTGATGTGTTGAATCGAGACTATGACACTGACGAGCAGCGCGCCGGCGCGGTAAGAGCGTCTTTAATGAACGGCGGAGCTGTTGAGACTGACACGTTAACCGAAATCAAATAACATTAAAACATTAATAACTATGGACGACTTGATTACTGTTGTTGACTGGTCACGATGGCAATTTGCGCTGACAGCCATGTATCACTGGCTGTTTGTCCCGCTAACAATCGGACTTGCGCTTATCGTGGCGATTATGGAGAGCATCTATGTCAGGACTAAAGCGGTTAAATGGCTTGCGATGACCAAATTCTGGATGTTGCTTTTCGGAATTAACTTTGCCAT
>JAAVEB010000022.1 GCA_014801525.1 Bacteroides sp. | reverse complement strand
CGGCTATGTCAGAGAGCATCTGATCTTCGGTGATTACAGTGACGAAGAGTGTGACGGGATTAATTCTCAGTTTCAATTCAGGTTTTCCGGTGTAGGAGTATCCGATGTATTCACGTATCGTAATCGCGATATTGTCAGCTAATTCTTTTCGAGTCATAATTGTTGAATGTTTGGTTATTTTACGGTATAACAATCGGCGGCGGCATAATGTTTGTGATAGCGCTTCTGATTATCTCGCCCCCCCAAAGAACACCAAAGGCTGTAACGCCTCTTTTGACAGAGCGTTACAGCCTAAGTGTCGGTAAATGTTAGACTAAGTCTTAATCCTCAATTGCAGCCTGCGCCGCAGCTACACGGGCGATGGGCACGCGGTAAGGAGAGCAGCTGACGTAGTTCATGCCAAGTTTAGCACAGAACTTAACTGAAGAGGGTTCGCCACCATGTTCGCCGCAGATACCCACTTTGAGTTCGGGCTTGGTAGCACGTCCTTTTTCAACACCCATACGCACGAGCTGTCCAACACCTTCTTGGTCGAGGACTTCAAACGGATCGGTCTTGATGATTCCATGCTCCTTATAGAATTTGAGGAACTTGGGAGCGTCATCACGAGAGTAACCGAATGTCATCTGGGTCAGGTCGTTTGTTCCGAATGAGAAGAAGTCAGCCACGGTTGCGATTTGATCGGCAGTAAGGGCTGCACGGGGCACCTCAATCATTGTTCCCACTTTGTAGGGCACTGACTCGCCACGTTCTTCAAAGACCTTAGCGGCAGTAATATTGATGACATCTGCCTGATTCTGAATTTCTTTGAGGGTTCCTACAAGAGGAATCATGATTTCAGGATGCACATCGATGCCACGTGCTTTCATGTTGAGAGCGGCTTCGATGATGGCGCGAGTCTGCATTTCGGTGATTTCCGGATAAGTGATGCCGAGACGGCAGCCACGGTGTCCAAGCATGGGGTTGAATTCTTCAAGACTGTCTACTTTAGCTTTGACCTCTTCGAGGGTGAGTCCCATTTCAGAAGCCAATTCCTTCTGGGTGGCAGTCTGGTGGGGCACGAATTCATGCAACGGGGGATCGAGGAGACGGATGGTGACTCCAAAGCCGTCCATAGCCTCGAAGATTCCTTCGAAGTCAGAACGCTGCATGGGAAGAAGTTTTGCAAGCGCGCGGCGGCGTCCTTCAACATCACTTGAAAGAATCATTTCGCGCACAGCTTTGATGCGGTCGCCTTCAAAGAACATATGCTCGGTGCGGCACAATCCGATTCCTTGAGCGCCGAAATGGCGAGCTTGTTTTGCGTCGCGAGGCGTATCGGCATTTGTGCGAACAAGAGTCTTGGTGAATTTAGCGGCAAGATTCATGATTGCACCGAAGTCACCGCCAAGTTCAGGTTCAGTAGTGGGAACCTGTCCGTCATATACTTCACCGGTAGAACCGTTGAGTGAGATCCAATCGCCTTCTTTGTAGGTTTTACCGCCCATGTCGACAGTCTTAGCCTTGTAGTCAACCTTGATTTCGCCGGCACCTGACACGCAGCATTTACCCATTCCTCGAGCCACAACGGCTGCGTGAGAAGTCATACCGCCGCGCATGGTGAGAATGCCTTGCGCAACAGCCATACCGCGAAGGTCTTCGGGAGAAGTTTCGATGCGCACAAGCACAACTTTTTTCTTTCTTTCAGCCCATGCTTCAGCTTCTTCTGCTGAGAACACCACTTGTCCGGCAGCAGCGCCGGGAGATGCGGGCAGACCCTTAGCGACAACTTTTGCGCGTTTAAGAGCGGATTTGTCAAAGACGGGGTGGAGAAGTTCGTCGAGTTTCTGGGGCTCCATTCGAAGCAGAGCGGTCTTTTCGTCAATTTCACCTGCGCGAAGAAGATCCATAGCTATCTTGACCATGGCAGCGCCGGTGCGCTTTCCGTTACGGGTCTGGAGCATCCACAGTTTTCCATCCTGAATAGTGAACTCCATGTCCTGCATGTCTTTATAATAGTCTTCCAGGCGATGAGCGATAGCGATGAGTTCAGCGGCGCATTCGGGCATTGATTCTTCAAGTGAAGGATATTTCTCAGCACGCACGTCTTCGCTTATACCTTGAAGCGCAGCCCAGCGTTTTGAGCCTTCCACGGTGATCTGCTGCGGAGTGCGGATACCGGCAACCACGTCTTCGCCCTGAGCATTGATAAGATACTCGCCGTTGAAAAGATTTTCTCCGGTAGCGGCATCGCGGCTGAATGCAACACCAGTGGCTGAGTTGTCGCCCATGTTGCCGTATACCATAGCCTGCACGTTGACAGCAGTTCCCCATTCTTCGGGAATCTGGTTCATGCGGCGATATATGATGGCACGCTCGTTCATCCAGCTGTCAAACACAGCGCAGATACCGCCCCAAAGCTGTTCCCAAGCGCTGTCGGGAAAATCTTTGCCGGTAAATTCTTTAACAGCTGATTTGAACTGTTTTACGAGAGTCTTTAGATCGTCAACATCGAGCTCAGTGTCGAGTTTAACGCCCTTAGCCTCTTTCATTTTTTCCATTATTTCTTCAAACGGATCGATGTCTGCCTTGCTCTTGGGTTTCATTCCAAGCACGACATCGCCATACATCTGAACGAAACGGCGGTAGCTGTCCCATGCAAAACGGGGATTTCCGCTCTTTTCAGCAAGAGAAGCTACGGTTGCATCATTCATACCAAGGTTGAGGACGGTGTCCATCATACCGGGCATAGAAGCGCGAGCGCCTGAACGAACAGAAACGAGAAGGGGATTTGCAGGATTGTCAAATTCCTTTCCTGTCAGTGTTTCAACATGCTTGATAGCCTCTTCAACTTCTTTTTGAATCAATTTTACAACAGCATCACGTCCTTTAAGAGTATACTCGTTACATACCTCGGTAGTGATAGTGAATCCCGGAGGAACAGGCATGCCCAACAGGTTCATTTCAGCAAGATTGGCACCTTTGCCACCGAGAAGGTTTCTCATGTCGGCATTGCCTTCGGCTTTTCCGTCGCCAAACGTATAAACTCGTTTCATTGGCTTTAATAGATATTAAAAGTTAAAAATATTTAAGTGTATTTTGGTTGTTCTCGTTATCCTCTTATCATGAGAGGTAGATGCAAATTTAAGATTTTATGCCGAAATAATAAAACGATATGCATAGAAAAATAGTAATCGGAATAAAAAATGCATTAACAAATGATGCAATCCATTAAATATAGTTAACAAGGGTTAATGACGGTATTATGCCATCATTTCACACCGAACATTGAGCGGATGTAAGCGTTATAAAAGCAAACGAAAAAAATATTACTATGGTAAGACTAAATGTTTTCATATTGATAGAGGAGAGCGACCGCAAGAAGGCTATTCTTGACAAGGCGATGAGACTCGTTGAAGAGTCCTTGCGTGACGAAGGTTGCATTGATTATGACGCATACACAAGCATCAGCCGAGATAATGTGGTGATGATTTGTGAAACTTGGGAAAGCGAAGAGGCGCTGAAGAAGCATGAGAAATCAGAGCATTTCCGCCGACTGGTTCCGGAACTGCAGGAGCTTGGGACATTGACACTTGAAAAATTTGACTTTTAGGCTAAAGCCAATATACAAGCTGAAACAAGCTGTTATTAATTTTGTGATTCTTTAAAAACGCATAGAAAAGGAGAAAGAAGTGGCAAAGACACTGGATTGTCTTTGTCGCTTCTTTCTTATTTTACGCCGGCTTCAAGCGCTTTCCAAAGATTGTCGTCGGGCATAGGGGCGGTGACATCAATCTCTTTTCCGCTCACAGGGTGGACAAATTGTATTCGGTGAGCCATGAGCGAAATACTTCCGTCGGGATTACTTCGCTTGTCGCCATATTTTAAATCTCCTTTTATAGGACATCCGATACTCGCCAACTGCACCCTTATCTGATGCTTGCGTCCGGTCATGAGGTTTATTTCAAGTAGATGGTACCTATCGGATGATGCAATGTGGCGATAGGATAGAATGGCTTTTTGCGACCCTTTCTTCTCGGTCAATGACGCATAAGACTTGTTGTTGCGCTCCACCGAGGTGATAAAATGGGTCAGGGTGTCCTCCTGCTTAGGAGGGGCATTGCGTGTAATAGCCCAATAGGTTTTGGTCACCTCGCCGTTGCGGAACATCTCATTCAGCCGCGCGAGAGCTTTTGACGTCTTTGCAAAAATCACCAAACCGCCCACCGGACGGTCAAGTCGATGAACCACGCCGCAGAATACATTGCCGGGTTTGTTATATTTTTTTTTCAACCATTCCTTCAATTCCTCAACCAACGGTCGATCGCCTGTTTTGTCGCCCTGGACTATTTCTCCGGGAGCCTTATTTACAATGAGGAGATGATTGTCTTCGTAGATAACTTCCATATTGCGATTTAAAAAGATGAAGAATCAGGAATTAATCCCGACTCTTCATCATTTAAAGCTATTATTGCTGTTCAATTAATCGATTCCAAGATCTTTTTTAATCGCTTCGATTTTGGCGTTAGCCGCGTCATTGGCTTTCTGATAGTCGGCATTTGTTTCCATCACGCCCTTGACTTCGATGTAGAACTTAATCTTGGGTTCTGTGCCTGAGGGACGAACTGAAACTTTGGTGCCGTCTTCAGTGAAATACTGGAGCACATTGCTTGTGGTGGGGAAGTCCATCTTAGTGAGTTCGCCGGTCTTAAGATTCTTGCAGTTAAGGTCGATGTAATCTTTTACAATGACAACATCGCTTCCACCAAGCTGTTTCGGGGGATTAGCGCGGAATTCCTTCATGATGGCGATGATTTCTTCAGCACCTGACTTGCCTTTTCTGACAAGTGAAACACCTGCTTCATGAGAGTAGCCATACTTGATGTATATGTCCTGAAGCATCTGGAGGAAGTTCATGTTTTTGGTCTTAGCCCAAGCAAGAGCCTCAGCCATCAATGAAATAGCGGAAACAGCGTCTTTGTCACGGCAGAAGTCTTCGGCAAGGAAACCGTAGCTTTCTTCACCGCCGCCAAGATAACGTCCGACACCTTCATTTTCGCGAATCACGGCAGCGATCCACTTGAAACCGGTGTAGCAGTCATACATCTTGAATCCGTTCTGATCGGCAATCGCCTTGATGGTTTCAGTAGTTACGATTGTTTTTACGATATACTCCTTGCCGGTAATTTTTCCGAGTTCCTTGTTGCGAGTCATGATGTAGTTCAACAGAATCATCACAATCTGATTACCGTTGATCAACACATATTCGCCGTTGTCGTCGCGAAGCACGCATCCTATGCGGTCAGCGTCAGGGTCAGATGCAAGGATAAGGTCGGCATTAACCTCCTTAGCCTTTGCAATAGCCATTGCCATTGCCGAGGGAACTTCGGGGTTAGGAGAAACGACAGTGGGGAAGTCTCCGCTGGTTACATCCTGTTCCGGGACATTGATTATATTGGTGAAGCCATAGTTGCGAAGTGATTCAGGAATCAAATGAACGCCGGTTCCGTGGATAGGGGTATAGACAATCTTCAGGTCATGATACTGCTTAACAGCCTCGGGGCTCAATTGCAAGCCTTTGATTTCAGCGAGGAACTTTTCATCCACGTCTCTACCGATAATCTGGATTTTAGACTTGTCACCCTCAAACTTGATTTCGTCAACGCCGCTGATTTTATTTACGTAATCAATGATATTTACATCATGGGGAGAGATGATCTGAGCGCCGTCAGCCCAATAAGCCTTATATCCGTTATATTCTTTCGGGTTGTGAGACGCTGTGATGTTGACACCGCTCTGGCAACCGAGCAGGCGGATAGCGTAGGAGAGTTCGGGAGTGGGACGGAAGCTGTCGAAAAGATAAACCTTGATTCCGTTAGCCGAGAAAATATCAGCTACAGTTTCAGCAAAGAAACGGCTGTTATTGCGAACGTCATGACCAACCACTACAGAAATTTCGGGCAGATCCTTAAATGCTACTTTCAAATAATTGGCGAGTCCTTGAGTGGCAGCTCCCACGGTATATTTGTTCATGCGGTTAGATCCTGCTCCCATAATTCCGCGGAGACCACCGGTTCCAAATTCGAGGTCGCGGTAGAAAGAGTCAATCAATTCTGATTTATCTTCAGCATCAAGCATGCGCTTTACTTCGGTTTTAGTCTCTTCATCGTAGCCGTTTCCAAGCCAAAGATTGGCTTTTTCGGTGACTACTTTCATCAATTCTTCATTCTCCATAATGGTATTATATATTTTGGTTGAATATTCGTTTATCGCAAAGATAGCTGTTTGAAAATTCAATACCAAATGTGATGATAAAATTCTTGGTCTAAATTATGCTAAAATATAGTTATGACTTCTAATGATCACCACTTGAAAGAGTTTTTGTAGACCGACGAGTTGTTGCAATTGTCGGTTACAGTCACTTCAAGCGTGTGCTGTTTTCCGCGAGAGAAGCGCGAGGGGTCCATGGTGAAACTCAGTCGACCGGTTTTCCCGTCAAGCTCGAAGAGCGCGAATTTTCCATCGATTAGTCCTTTATAAGACGCAACTCCGCTCAGATTATCGCGAATAATCATTGAAATTTTGCCTTGCAATCCCCATTTTGCCGGTTTCTCAGGAGTGATAACGGGCGAAACCGTGTCGGTCGTGACTGCAAACCGCCCTAATGCTGACGGCGTTGCCGTAATCATTCCATTTGCGTAGCGGGAATCGACCCTTGTCTTTCTGTTTCCGTTTATCCTTACAAATACGAGCTTTTCCGGATTTTTCACCGCATCTATTTTCGCTTCTATCGTGTATTCTCCCGAGATGGGTGTTGTTGCTGAACCGATATCGTATATTGGCGACAAATAGCTCGACGACGGGGTTTGCGACACGCTTAAATCGATGTTGTCATAGAAAGTGTTTGGGGGGAAAGTGACTGTCAATCCATCTTTGGATATGGTGTTCCTGCCATCATGATAGAGAATGTCACCTTGAAGTTTGCGCTCGGCGATAGGCATGCGTTGCCCTCTGATCACAAATGGACGTTTAGTGGTATTTCCATATTCATCAGTCAATATCCATTCACATTTATAATCTCTTTCCTGATCGATATCAATCACGCCGTTGTCGCGCACCTGCAACATGTAGGACAGGGGATTTGCCTCCGGGACTTTGGACCACATCATCCAAGAGCCGTTCTTTACCACGCTTGAATAGTCGACAAGAGTGTTGATGGCGCGGGTATCGTCGAAGTCATAGCGATTGATGACACGACGGTATACAGAATCTCCGTCAACTATCAGCGTCAGATACTTGACTCCATAAATATTTGCAGTGTTCGACATTTTGTCGTAAGCCTTTATTGCGGGCACGACCTTGCCCCATGCTGTGAATGGCGAGCCGAACTGCGCCGGAAGATGGACTTCAGCGGTTGACGATCCATTGACCGCTCCTGCTCCGGGTTCCGGATATAAAGCGATTGATCTTACTTCCGGAGCGACGTTGTCCTGGATATATTTTTTGTAGTAGGGCAGGGGGTCCATAGTCTCTCCGGTTTTTGTGTCGCGCACATCCATGTGAAGATGCGGACCGCCCGATGATCCGGCATTCCCGCTGAGGGCGATTTTCTCGCCTTTGGTTACCGGAATCTCTCCCGGCTCAAATTCAATGTCAATTGAAAATGTCTCTTTATCATACTGCTGCTGGCGCACCGGCGCATCGATTTTGGGCGAGAAGGATTGGAGGTGCCCGTAAACAGTCGTCAATCCTATGTCGGGATGAGTCACATATATGGCACGTCCGAATCCCCAGGGAGATACCACGACACGGGATACATATCCATCGTATGCCGAATATATCGGTAATCCGGTTCTACCTTGGGTCTTTATATCAATTCCCGAGTGAAAGTGATTGCTTCTCAACTCACCGAAATTTCCGCTCAATAGAATGGGGATATCAACAGGCTTGGCAAGCACGGGAAGCTCATTGCTATAAGCAGATAATGGCAACCCAACGATTGCCATTATCAAAGATTTTATGTTTTGTTTCATATCAACGCGCTGCCATAAAAGCGTTAGCTACAGCCATCTGCTGGTAAGCGTATACACCGTCTTGCGACAGTTCAACGAGTTCCATGCTTCCATCGGGGGTAAGCATCTTGACGTGAGTGTCATCTACAAATGTCATAAGTTTATAGCTTTCTCCGTCGTTCACTTTCACGCTCCATGAAGAATCATTGCTGTCGAAGTCAAGACGAACAATGCTATTGTCGTTTTCGCTTGTAATGGTGTAACCCTTCTTATCACATTTTACAAGATATTTTCCATCTTGTCCATCAATCACCTTAGTGCCGCAAGCGATGGGATTGTTTCCGCTCCAGAATTCAATACTGTTAAACACTATAACATCAGCTAATGCTGAAACTTCGTATACCGGCACAATCCAGAATGCAAAGAACACAAGCTCGTTAACAAACTTGTTGCTGATAGTCTTATTCCACGCAAGGAGCTTGTTGGTTAAAGCGAAATTTCCGATGCAGGAAGTTGAAAGCATTGAGCCGCAAAGAGCTAAAACGATAGCTACACTTAGATATTTTTTTCTCATAATAAAAATGGGGGTTGGTTAGAAAATTAAGCAGGAATTTGCTTCCTTGCCTGGTCATATACATTCAGAATTTTTTTGACATATCCAACCGGCTCTTTGCCGCGGGCATATCCAAATTTGACAACAGGGTCATTATAATATTTCGCATCTGATTTCAACAGAATCATTTGCTCAACATTATCGGTCCACTTGGTCGGATCCTTGCCATATTTTTTAGCAAGCGCTATTCCGTCATAGACATGGGCTATACCGACATTGTATGCCGCTAAAACAAATTTTTT
>JAAVEB010000021.1 GCA_014801525.1 Bacteroides sp. | reverse complement strand
GCTATATAGAAGACCCCGGTTACTACTTTGAATCCGCCGACTCCAAAACCGACAGCCATCTCGACCTGCTCATGATGACGCAGGGCTGGCGCAGGTATGACTGCGACAGCATCATGAACGACTCCTTGCAAGAATTCAAGTTCCCGATGGAGCAAACTCAGTCCATCAGCGGCAGCGTCGAAAAGGTGTTCAACCGTCTGCCAAAAGGGATGCAGATCGCACTGTTTTCGCCCACAACTCTTGAGATGACCCAATTTCCGCTTGGCGACAACAACCGGTTTGTCATTTCCGGACTTGATTTCACCGACGGATCTCCTTTCACTCTGGAAGCGCAGTCCAAGGACGGCGACGCAGGAAGAACGGCGATACACATAGACGAGCCGGTCATGCCGAAAATATCACCGCTGAAAAGCGTCGGACTTGCTTATCGGCAAGAGAGCGACAAGGACGAAAACGCATTTGTCGAGCATGTGAGAAAACAGCCCCGCGCGGTGTCGCTGCTCGACTTTCAGGAGCTCGACGAAGTGACCGTCACCGCCCGCAAGCCCAATAAATGGAGCAACCGCGGCAACTTCGAGCCTTTTAGAGGCTATCAAAGCGGCGACGAGAAAATCAGCCACTTCCCCACTATGGAATCCATGCTCCGCAGCTTGACCGTAAAGATCAGATATTCCGAGGCCGGGGGCGCACTGCCCGAACCGACCATCGGAGAATATGTCAACGGCGATTTTATGCCGATGCCTGTGTTTATCGACGGCTTTATCAGCGAACAGCGTGAAGCGTTTGACCTCAACCCCCAGAATGTAAACTCCATCGAATATTTCCGCCCGGGCGACGCCCGCATCGCCTCATACACTCAGACATCAGTCTACACGGGCGTACTCCTCATCACCACCAAATATGGTAACGAAGGAGGCAGAACACCGCTGCCGTCGACGGTAAACATCACTCCGCTCGGCTACCAACCTCCCGTGGAATTCTACGCGCCCCGATATGACGCCAACGACAACACTCCCCCGCCTTACCGTGCCACCATATACTGGAACCCGAAACTGCAACTGAACCCATCGGGAAAAACGCTTATAGATTTAGAGGGGATAAGACCGGGACAACCGGTCAATGTCACCCTCCAAGGAATAGCTTCCGACGGAAAAATAATCGATATCACAAAAAAAGTCCAATTACAATGAAGAAATCAGCGTCAAAAATATATCTCATTCTGATTGCCGCATTTGCGCAAAGCATTGTCGCCTCCGCCCAGAAGGAGGCATTGACGGCGGACAGCATAGCCTCGCTAATCTTGAACCGATATGCCGAAGCTCCACAGGAAAAAATCTACGTCCACACTGACCGCTCGCATTATGCCGCCGGCGACACGGTGTGGTTCCGCGCCTATGTTGCCGACGCGGCAACAAATCTGCTCAGCGACCGCTCGAAGTTCGTCTATATCGAACTGCTCGACAATGCCGCCGACACGCTGATAAAGCGCATAAAGATAAAAGCCGACGATGACGGAGTGTTTGCCAACGCGATTCCCCTGTCGTCAAGAATGAAAACCGGCTCATACACCCTTGCCGCCTACACCCGGTGGATGCAGAATTTTGACGAAGAAATGTTTTTCAAGAAGCGGCTGAAAGTCGTGAACCCCGCCGACAGTGTAAGCCCGCAACCGGAGCCGAGGGAGATAAACGAGATGGTTCTTGACGTGATGCCCGAAGGTGGCAACCTCATAGCCCGACTCCCGCAGCGTGTAGCCTACAAGGCGGTGGGCGACGACGGGCTCGGAGTCAACGTGCAGGTGAGACTGGTCAACGCCGATGGCGAAGTGATCAGAGAGG
Source organism: Bacteroides sp. (assembly GCA_014801525.1). Classification (GTDB taxonomy): domain Bacteria; phylum Bacteroidota; class Bacteroidia; order Bacteroidales; family Muribaculaceae; genus Muribaculum. The sequence continues at coordinate 41,276 of JAAVEB010000021.1, read as the reverse complement.
GCGCATCGCAGCATCGCGGCATGGGCTACATATTGGTTAACGCCGACGCTGACGAAGAACTGTGGCTCGAGGCATTCAGCGACGACGGTCTTTCGTGTCGCACAAAGCTGCCCAAGGCGCTCACTCAAGGGGTAGCCCTGTCGGTGAACCAGCACAAGGGCACAGTGCTGATACAACCCCGCGCCACGCCGGGGTTCGACATCAGCCGGGTGGCATTGGCTCTGTATGGAGCCGACAATTTGCTGGTCAAGGAGCTTACTGACGAATCGCCGGTGAGCATATCGGCGCGCGACCTTAAGCCGGGGGTGATAAACATAGCCCTTATCGACATGGTGACACGGAAGACTCTTGCCGAGCGGCTTATATTTGTGCGCGATGCCGACCCTGCGGAGCTCGACATCTCATCGTCTGCCGATTGAGAGGCAATGGCTTAAACGATGGCGTAACTTTGAATATGACAGAACCTTATCATACTCTTTCTTAAGGGTTTTAGATTTTTTATAACGTAATTTCGTCATTACTGTATTTTATTTTGTAACTTTGCAGTGTGAAAACGGGCATCGGTAATTGTTTATCATGTCATTTTTCCACCAACCGCAACATTATTTGCTAACCTACACAGTAAAACATAGTTAGAGTGAAAGTAAAAAAAGTGCTGGTTTCTCAGCCAAAACCGACTTCCGATAAATCGCCCTACTACGAAATTGCAGAAAAATACGGGGTTGAGATTAATTTCCGTCCGTTTATAAAGGTGGAGGGATTGAGTGCAAAAGAGTTTCGCCAGTCACGCATAAACATCTCGGAGTTTACCGCAGTGATTTTCACCGCGCGCGGCGCCGTTGACCATTTCTTCCGCTTGTGTGAAGAGATGCGCTATTCGGTTCCCGACACGATGAAATATTTTTGCACCACAGAATCGATTGCAAATTATCTGCAAAAATATATCGTCTATCGCAAGCGCAAGATTTTCTATGTGAACACAGGAAAGCTTGATGACCTGCTCCCCTATCTTCAGAAGCACAACAAGGAGAACTATCTCTATGTCGTTAGCGACGTTCATAAAGACGACGCCAACGTGCTTGACAAGAACGGAATCAAATATACCCGCGCGGTAATGTATCGCACCGTCAGCAACGATTTCGGTCCTGATGAAGCATTTGACTATGACATGTTGCTCTTCTTCAGCCCCTCGGGAATCGACTCATTGCTGAAAAACTTCCCCGACTTCAAGCAGGGCGACATACGCATAGGATGCTTCGGAACCACAACCGCCAAGGCTGTGCGCGACGCAGGGCTGCGACTCGACATGGAAGCGCCCACAGTGGCGGCTCCGTCAATGACCGCAGCGCTCGATATGTTCCTAAAGGAGGATGCTAAAAACAATTAATCGCAAACGATGAATACGCTTCGTCTCTACAAAAGGGAAAAGCTCTGTTCGACAACCGCAATAGACCGCCTCTTCGCTTCACGCGAAGAGGCGTGTGCATTTCTCGCCTATCCGGTGAGAATGGTGTGGCGCGAGAATGACTCACGAGGAGCCGCGGCACAATTTCTGATCACCGTGCCCAAGAAAAAGCTGCGCCATGCGGTGGACCGCGTGACAATGCGCCGGCGCATCCGTGAGGCATACCGGCTCAACCGCTCCGTGGCGCCGACTCTCGCCGACAAGCCGATTGACATCGCATTCATATACGTGGCGTCGCGCCTTGAGCCCTATAGCCGAGTCGAGGCGGCGATGAAGAAACTGCTGTCAAAACTCCAAAACCACTACACCCCGGGCGATGAAGCTGTCACAGACTCTATCTAAGCTGCTCATCCTGCTGGTGAAATTCTATCAGGGAGCGATTTCGCCCCATTTCCCTCCGACATGCCGCTACTCTCCTTCATGCAGCCAATATGCAGTGGAAGCGCTGACGAAACACGGCGCGCTGAAAGGGAGCTGGCTCGCCTTAAAACGCATAATGCGCTGCCACCCCTGGGGAGGGAGCGGCTACGACCCGGTGCCATGAAAATAATCGATTCACACACTCACGACCCAAACCGCCCTGCCGCCGTCATCAACTGGCGACGGGGAATGACAATCAACCCCGAGCTATATTATTCGGCGGGCACCCACCCGTGGGACGCCGGCTCTTCCGACAGCCTTGACTCTCTGCCCCTCTCCCCTCGCATAGTCGCCGTGGGCGAGGTGGGCATCGACAAGCTCCGCGGGCCGTCGATAGAGACACAGACGCGCGAACTCCTGAAGTGGGTAGACATTTCCGAGAAAAACTCGCTGCCGCTCATTCTTCATGTGGTGAAAGCGTTTCCCGAAATTATAGCCCTGAAAAAAGAGCTGGAACCCCGCCAACCTTGGATTATCCACGGCTTCAGAGGAAAACCCGAACTTGCGAAGGAACTGCTCCGCCACGGTTTTTTCCTCTCTTTGGGCGAAAGGCACAATCCCGACGCCGCAGCCATCATCCCCGCCGAAAGGCTATTGCTTGAAAGCGACGAGGGGACCGGCATTCCTATGATTCAGAATGCCGATCCCGCTCTTGCCGATAAGATATTTCTTGGCTCGCGCCTATAATCCGGTGGTGATTGTGGTAAAGAAGCGCAACTGACCCGACGAATATTGGGGAACATACTGCAAAGTCACATAACCCTTGTTGGGGGCAAACCATGTTGCCGAGAGCGACGATGACACGTTGCTCACATTCACCGGTGAACCGTAGAGAGACGTGAGACTGCCGTACAGGCTGTTGTAACGCATAGTGTCAGGATAGGCGGTGGAGTAGAAGAACTCGGTGCGCTCAAGCCCATTGTTGCCATAATACATCGTAGCCTCAGGCCAGTAATAATTATACTGGTTCACATCGCTGAGATACACCGCATTGTTACCGTAGCCCGTCACTGTGTAGCCGTTTCCGGTGAGGAAGCTGAGCGAAACGTTTAACGCCGTTCCGAAATTCAACCCGAATATCGCCGAAATCAACGGAGCTCCGGGACGCGGACGCCATGCTGCGGGAGGCATCGGACGATGCCACGGACGGGGAGCCGGGCGATGCACATGGACAGGAGGACGCTGAACGTAGGGCGGACGGTAGTCGGGACGCGGACGAACCGCATTATTCTGAGGCGGACGCACATTGTTGCCGGGACGTACCCCTGCCACAGGGCGGTTGTTAAAGCCGGGATGGCGGTTTCCGGTGGTGGGACGATTGACCGCGCCACCATTATGGTTACCATTGTTGCCGGGGCGATTGATCGCGCCGACATTATGATTGCCATTGTTGCCGGGACGATTGACCGTGCCGCCATTATGGTTGCCATTGTTGCCGGGACGATTGACCGTGCCGCCATTATGGTTGCCATTGTTGCCGGGGCGATTGATCGCGCCGCCATTATGGTTGCCGTTATTGCCGGGGCGAGCCGTGCTCGTATTGTGGTTGCCGTTGTTGCCGGGGCGAGCCGCGCTCGTGTTGTGGTTGCCGTTGGCACCGGGGCGGCTGCTTGTGCCTGAAGGACGGGCTGACGCAGGACGACTTGCTGCCGGACGCGCCGATTGCGGCTTATTTGCCGACCCGCTGCCTCGATTGGGAGACACCTGTTCCGACTTGGATCCGTCACGATGTCCCGAGGTTGCGCGACGCTGCGCGCTCACAACCGGAGCCACTAATGCGAGGCTCAGCAAGAATGCCGCTGTCTTTTTAAAAATCCCATTCATAATATTATCTTTTTATGTGATAACAATTCATCATTTATTATTAAGATGAATTGTCACACTTAAAGTTTAGACACCGCCTTAAATTACAACATTTTTTAATATTGTCGATTCAATCTCGGGGTCACCTCATATAATAGGTCGTGCCGCCATAATCGAGATCGTACAACGACAGATAACCGTCGGGCGTAAAGCTCCATGCGAAAGCCCAATATGAGTCATAGGCATCGTCAAGATACAAGTCGAGCTCATCGCGATCATAGTCCCATGAAAACGCCGTGGTATTGCCATATTCATCAGTATACCAGCCGCTTCCATTGCTATAAAACGTGAACGCCGCGCCATTGTTCACTCCATACCAGCTCCCCAGAAAAGGAGCGTCGCCGGTGTCCCATCCGTCATCTTCACATGACACAAAACTCATCGAAACAATGACACACAGAAGGGCTATCAACAGATTCTTTTTCATCTTTTAAATGTTTATGATTATAAGACATGGGTCTATCCTCGTTTTAAACAATTTTAGATGATGTTTGGTTTTGGTTACATTTATCCAAAACTGCCCATGCACCCCACACGAATGGCGGCTATCAGAAATTATAGCCCACGGTAAATGACCATATTTTATTATGTCCCGACGGTTTTTTAACTCCGTCGCCGCTGTCGCGCATGATGTTTCGAGCTCCGGCATTATAGTGGGCGCCTATATAATAATGTTGCATCACCAGCACTCCCACACCAAATTTGAAGCCCCAGTCCGATCGGTTGGCAATGCCGTTCTTCCCAAAGTAGTCGCCCTTGGCTTTCTCGGCAACGACCGTCCCTGACTGCTCGCTGAAATAGGTGTAGTGGCACTTGCCGCCGAATCCGGTTGCCCAGTAGGGACCCGCATCGATGTGAAGCTGACCCAGCTCGGCGACTCCGAGGCGGAAAGAGAGCAACAGCGGGATTTCGAAATAATATCCGCCCCATTTCCCGTCGATTGCGGTGAGCTCATTATCGTCATTCACAAGATAATGGAAGCTATTGTTGCGCGAGCGGAAATTAAGCCCCGACTGTATGGCAAGATAGTTGCGCAGATTGATGTCGACAACCGCGCCTGCCGTGAATCCCTGGCTCCAGCGGCTATGATTCCATGCGATTTCGGGATACGCCTCGTCAAAATTGGTCGACAGATTGGAGGTGTTGAACCCCATGCGCACACCGGCTTGCACAAGCTTGGAGGGCATGCCCGTGTCAATTATCGTCTGTGAATAAATCGACGGAGCCGCAACTATCACTGACAGCAATGCGGCAACAATGCAGATGACTCTCTTTCTCATAATTTATAGTTATTTTCTTTGATAAATTCGCTTAACTGTCGGCTTATTTCAGCCATCCCCTTAGAGTCGGGATGTCCGTTGCGCTTCTCGATGCCGTCAAGTTCCAGACATTTCACGCCAAATTGGTTGCACTTGTCAAGTATCGCCTGGCGGAACTCGCCCGTTATCCCGTCGTTGAGCACGTAACACAGCTGCGCGTCGGGATAAAGCTGCGGAAGGCGTTGCAGCATCAGCGACAATGCCGGACGGAACGTGAAAAGATCCTCATCGGTGAACAACGAATCCTTATCTTCGCCAAAGGGCACCTTCGCCCAGAAGTCATTTGTCGCGCCAAACACAATGATAAGCGCCGGGTCCCCGAGATTGTCCATGCGCTTTATAAAGGAGCGCCCTGAATAATCCTCCCCGTTATATCCGGTATTGCATATCGTGGACCCCGAAAAGGAGTTGTTCTTCTCAAGTGTCAGCCCGTTGGCGGCAAGAAACTGCCTCCACCACGTCAGCTCCACGTCATGCACGTCGGTGCGCGCGGTGTCGACCTTCGATGAAAAATACCACAGATAGTTTGTGTCGGGCTCAACGTAGTTTTCAAATGTGGAATAGGAGTCGCCCAAAATCGAAACGGTGCCCGGCTTTACGCCCATGCAGGCAAGCGAACACACGAGAAAGCACAGCAAAAGCAGATTTTTCATCATGAATGATATGTTTTTTATTCTTAATTTACGAATTTACAAATTTACTCCAACATACACAACTTCCACCCCCTGTTTAGGGGCTTCCGATATTGATTTCAACCCCAAATGATAGCAGTTTTGACTTGTGAAAAATATAATTTTTTAACAACCAACACGATATAAAATCCCGATGATAGCAAGATTCAGCCCGCAAATTCCCCGATTTACAAACATAAGTTGTAAATTTGTATTAAGAATTATTACAAATCTTTTTGTCAATTAATGCGACTACACCAGTCTCTGCTATTGTTCATCCTCGTCTCCCTTACCATGTCAAACTGCGGACACACTCCGCCGTCAGGATTCACAATTGCCGAAAACTTAATGAGGCTGCACCCTGACTCGGCGTTGAGCGTTCTAACCGCTATGCCGGCATCGAAAAATGAGAACGACAATGCCCGACGCGCGCTGTTGCTGACGGTGGCGCAGGACCGGAATTACATAACACCCGCCAACGATTCGCTCGTCGCAATAGCGTGTGAATACTATCAGCCGGGTTCCTACGAACGCATGACTGCCGACTACTATGCGGGGCGAATAAATTTCCGAAATAAAAACTATGACGCCGCCGTCAAACACTTTCTCGACGCCGAAGAATCAGCGCTCGCACGCAAAGACCACTTTCACCTCGGCTTCATCTACCGCGACATGGCTCACATGTTCAATATCGTCAACGACGACGCCAACGAGTTGCAGTATGCAAGAAAAGCCTATGACTGCTTCCGCCACACGGGCGATTCGGTTCTGATCAAGTGGGGAGCGCTCGACTACGGCAGGGCACTCAGCATAAGCAAAAAGACCCTGCAACAAGGCAGAGAGCTTCTTGACAGCCTCATAGCCGCAGCCTCCACCAACGACCCGCTCGACTTGATGCTTCGCGCCGATGCGCGCCGCATCAACATCGGAGCCCAGTTTCTGGTGATATTCACCAAGGGTGGCAAACGCCCTGAAAAGTTTGATTTCGTGGAACTGGAAAGGCGCTTCATGGACGATATTCCCGACGATTTTTTCCGAAAAGACACCCCCAATGACGGACTTCCCGCCGACTATTATTCCATAACCCCCTTGAGCTCAGGAGCAATCATGAGGCTTATCGCCGAGCCTTATTGCCGTGAAATACACCGCAGGCTCAACAATCTCTATCTCGACTGCTACCACCGTGAATACGCCGTTATGGACAGCGCGTTTCAAGCGCCCGAAACCTATCTCGACAACGGAGCCGGCTACTCATTGGCAGTCGCCGACGAATATCTTACCCAACGCCACAGCCTTCTGATTGAAAAAGAGAAAAACGCCAGGCAAAGGCTCACACTCACCCTGTGGGTCATCGTGCTGCTGTCGCTTATAGCCATCGCCACCTATATTATTTTCAAGATTCGCAACAGAAAGCGGCAGGACCGCATGATCGCCGAGGCTTCCGAACTGCGTTCGATGCTGAAAAGTAAGGATCAGAGCCTTAACGGCTTGCAGGATTATATCGATGAACTCTATGGCGAAAAGTTCAACATGGTGGAGGAACTTTGTGACATGTTCATCCTTCCGTCCAAGCATCCGTCGGAGCAAAAACGCATCTATGACACCGTGCGTTCCATAGTCGACGGATTCAAAATGGAGGGCGACCGCATCTCGGAGATTGAAAACTTCGTAAACAAATACAAAGACAATGTAGCCACCGATTTCAAAGAGGATTTCCCCGGTTTGCCACAACGCGACTACATCCTCTTTCTCTATTCAGCTGCCGGATTCTCCCGCCAGGCTATAAGCTACCTAATGGGCGACAACGTGGACGTGGTGTCTAATCGCAAGACCCGACTCAAGAAGCGCTTCATCGCATTTGACGGCGCCAACCGCAACCGCTACATCGACGCCCTGAAATAAGCGATTTCGACGGCATTTCCCGGCGTTGATAGCGAAAATCGCCGTGATGATAGCGATTATTAAGCCGCCCGTCGACAATCGGCTGATAATACCTCATTTATAGATATTGCATGATAGTCCTAAAACCGAGAAAAACTTGGTTTTGCACTGTGTTTGCCATAACTTTGCCATATAGATTGATAACTAATCCATGTCCTACGCACATATGAAATACCCCATTAGGTTACGTATGACAAAAGATTTTTTTGACTCTGGAATTTACTTTTATTAAGCATTTATACACAAGTGAGAATCCCGGCTTGAGAAAGTCGGGATTTTTATTTCCCACCGCTTTCGCCACCGCATGAGGATGCGCCAAAATCCACAAACGAGAACCCCAAAACACAACCATAAATGTAGTGACATGGCGCGCCATGTCACCAAACGCCCGCCCCAATGATGCCATACCAATAAACCCAAACCCAAGCCTTTACAGGCTTGCCTTATGGATAGCCGGGTACGGCGAAGGAAATGAGCCGTGCCCGGAAAATCGCACCACAACCCACTCGCACGCTGAAAGAGTGCCCCATAAAACACACCCACCATTCGCCCCTGCCACATTGATTCAGGGGGCGCTCTTTACAGAGCGCAATCTACCGGCAAACCGTCAACCGGGCAGAATTCGCTCCGCTCACTCTACCCGGCTATTCGTATGGCAAGCCTTTCAGGCTTGTCCCGCAAAGTCGCCGTAGGGGACTCTTCCAACGATCTTGAATAAGTCCCGGGGGTACGACCGCAATGACACACCGGCTTGCACCGCAGAGTTATACGCAAATTTCAACCCGTTATAACAATTAGGTTCTCACCTCCAGACTAAATCACTATACCAATGACACTTACCTCAGGCAAATAGTAACTTTTAATCCGAAAAAGAAATGATTGCTATGAAAAAGTATCACTAACTTCGCAAAAGTTCAAACTATATAAACTAACATCTATGACACGAAAATTTTTCATCTCTGCAAGCGTGGCAATCTTCATGCTGTGTTCATGTAGTTCGCAAGAACAAACTCAGGAACATGATCCTGAATATTACATCCCTACTCCAAGGGAACTGGTCGAAAACAACACTTACATCGAACTACCCGGTCCATCGTTGAAAAAGAACATTCTAATTGACTCCCTCACCGTAGAAGAAACGATATATGACAACAAACTGCGAGCTGCGTTGTATCGCTTTTACAAACATGTGAAACTTGAGGACGGATACTTCAAATGCGATTTAAAATCGGGTGAAGAAATCAATATCTCTCAGGAGCTCTTTGAAAGATTTATTAAAAATCATGTTGACGGGTTCAATAAATGGATTGACGAGGTTCATTCACAAGGGAGAAAAGCACGAGTAGAGGATATAACCGAAGAATATCTTGAATGCTTGTTAGATAAGCGAGTATATGTCCGCGGCGAAGGCGTAGAAGTATAACGTGGCGTACGATTCAAAATTATCAAACCAATCAACTCAACTATATAATGAATTCTAAGCGCATTTTTCTTATCCCGGTACTTTTATTTCTCAGTCTTGTTTTTTCCAGCTTCGACAACGCCACTTATCCTGATACTTATCGAGCAATCGCATTATTGAAACAACTGAATGGTGAATGGAATTTCCAAGCATGGAGGAGAATAATAATGGTAGTTGGCAATGGATTAGAGGATAGTGAGGCTCAATTTTACCTGTATTGCTTAAATACTGATGAGTCCATGAGTGGTAAACTGAAATACAACGAAACCATGGAAAAACCATTTGAAAATAGCTTGGGAGGGACTTGGAGATTCAACGTCTCAACATCCGGTCAAGACTCCGGACTCATAGGAGCAGTGTATGATGATTAACTAATTTGAACACTGCCTAATGCACTCTGCAAAGCCTCCGTTCCAAAAGGACACTCTTTGCAGAGGGGAATATGACGAATAAAGTAAGGGGACTTTACACTATTTAAAGCCCCCTTACAGGGAGCAATCTCCACCTCAATACTTTAGCCACGGGACGATGCCACCTGACGGCGACATCGCCCCGTGGCTAATATTAATGCCCCCTACGGGGACTACAACATATTCAAATATCTCCAATGTTTTTTCATCCTCCCCCTCCCCCCTCTATTCACAAAGGAGGTAGGACAGTCTTATTCCCTCACGGAAAGGGGAATGTTATCTGATTGCGTTGGAGTAAAGGTCTCGGTAAGCGCCGCTGAACGAAGCAATGCGCTTCTTCAGGCGGGACTTGCGATTGGAAATCGATTCTACCGGATCGTCCATCAAGAAAGCAATCGCCTGGCGGGAGAATCCGGCGGCGAGGTAAACGAAAAGGGAATAGTCTCGCTCGGGTAGTCCCGGAAAATCACTGCGAAATTTAGCGACAACATTGTCCTTGTATTTATTTACATGCTCCTCGATCTCGGCATGGCGATTGCCATTCATCTTGAAGCTGTCTACGATGGATCGCACGTTTTCATAGATGCGCTTCTGCTCGGAAGTGTGTTTCGACGGCAGGATGAACATATCGCACATCTGCTCAAGCATATCAAATTTTTCGCTATAAAGCGAATCCACACATTTCTGCATGCCGCTGACATCCCCCTCCTTCACCCTCAAAAGGGCTCGCAGTCCTGAAGCCTCCTCAATAAACTTCTTGCGCATGCGCCGACTATGAAGCCACACAATCAATCCGGCAACAGCAACAACGGCAAATACAACTGAAACTGTCAAAATTCGCTTTCTTCTTGTCTCTTGCACTGTTTTTTCCAATTCCCGGCGCGACTGCTCTTCCAACCAGACGCGAGATTGATCGGACTTACCCATTTCCTCTACCTTATCATAGTGCTTATAGTAATCAGGATATCGAAACACAGAGTCGAGCACGGCATACTCACGGTGATACAGATCAAGATTCAATTCATTAAGACGCCGATGCATCTCTGAGGCATAAGGTTGCGTCACGACGGCAAGGACAAAGCCGGGCGTAAAGGGATTCTCCAATATAAGGTTATCTTTCTCCGTCCTGAAAAAAGAATCAGGAAGAGATTCAATACATGCCCTTCGCACATACTCATAATTATCTATTGTTATATTAAGCCTACTGAACATCATGTGTTTAAACAAGATTCCGAGTTTTATGCTCCCGGCATCGACACGCAGCATCATGTCAAGAGCGTCGTCAGAATCGGCGCTTGCCGTAAGACTGTCAAGCAGGGCGATGCCGCAATTATGCATCTTGTCATCACTCGACCTACCCAGAGCCCTGCCATAATCAAGGGCGGCAAATTTCACAAGCAGCGAATCGCCTACGCTACGGAATGACTCATACTCCTTTCGCGCATAAAAACACTCGGAATCGGTCCATTTCAGTTCATTAAAAAGATAAGCAAATTCCCGATAAATCATGCCGAGCCAATAATGATCCCTCCTCTTTGCCGCAGATTTTTCAGCCGCCGCAAGTCTATCGAGCTCTCTGCCATACTCGCCGTTGCGGAAGTTTATGCGGGCGGCATAATAATCGGCTTTCATCCTCTCCTCCGATCCTACTGGATAGAATGACGAAGCTATTCCGATAGCCGAATCGGATTCAGGCGTAATGTAATTGCGGTCCTGAGCCACGGTGAACAGCAGCGCATGGCGAGCGCGCTCCGCCTCGGTCATAGGCAGCGTGCCGGTTTCAGTCAGCAGAGCGAGAGCCGAGTCGGGGCAGCAGTCAATAAGCTGTTGAGCCGTGTCCATCTCCATGCCGGCAGCGCTGCGTCTGTGACACGAAACGAAGGCAACCGTCATCACACAAAAAATCAAACCCGCGATAGTGTACTTCATGAATTAATCCCATTTACAAAACTACAAATTTAAGCCTTCCAGTTGAAAAACCGGCAAACGAACCCCGATTAAAACTTATAACTCGACTTCTACAAGAATCTAATTCCCACAATTTTATCCGCGCTTCATTCAAAAAAACTTATAACACCCCCATTGAGACACAAAATAAAAAAAGCGCGGGCTCCTCCAACGGGGAGCGCCACGCTTATATTTCTACCAATCGGCAGGAGATTAGTTGTTCTCAGGACGAAGCTTGCGAACAGTAACAGCAGTCTGCCACATTTCGCTCTCGCGAAGAGCTTTAAGCTCCTCTTCGAGCTTCTCGCGGTAGTCGGGCTTAGAGTTGCTGTCGATAGAGATCTGAGCCTCGTTGCCACACTTAACGCTTGCATAGAGTTTCTCAACCACAGGCTTGATAGCGTCGTGGAACGGACCCATCCAGTCGAGAGCGCCGCGCTGAGCGGTGGTAGAGCAGTTGGCATACATCCAGTCCATACCATTCTTTGCAAAGAGCGGCATCAGTGACTGAGTGAGCTCCTCAACAGTTTCGTTGAACGCCTCGGAGGGAGTGTGGCCGTTTTCACGGAGTACTTCATACTGAGCGAGGAGAAGACCCTGGATTGCTCCCATGAGTGAACCGCGCTCGCCGGTGAGGTCGGAAGTAGCTTCGCGCTTGAAAGTTGTTTCAAAAAGATAGCCCGAGCCAACGCCGATACCAAGGGCGATGGTGCGCTCAAGAGCTCGACCGGTATAGTCCTGCTCAACGGCATAAGATGAGTTCAAGCCGCGTCCTTCAAGGAACATGGTGCGCAGCGATGTGCCTGATCCCTTGGGAGCCACCATGATAACATCAACATCCTTCGGAGGAACCACGCCGGTGCGGTCGCTCCAGGTGATGGCAAATCCGTGAGAGAAATAAAGAGCCTTTCCGGGAGTGAGATACTGCTTGATGGTGGGCCACACCGACATTACAGCCGCGTCAGAAAGAAGACACATGATGATAGTGCCGCGCTCGCAAGCCTCCTCGATGCTGAAAAGGGTTTCACCCGGTTTCCAACCGTCGGCTACAGCCTTGTCATAGGTTTTGCCCTGACGCTGTCCTACAATCACATTAAAACCGTTGTCGCGGAGGTTCATGCTCTGACCGGGACCCTGAACGCCATAACCGATAACGGCGATGGTCTCGTCCTTGAGCACTTCTCTCGCCTTTTCCAAGGGGAACTCTTCGCGGATGATCACTGTTTCCTCAACTCCGCCAAAATTCATTTTTGCCATAGTTCTGCTAATTTTTATTATTAATTATTGTCAGTAAATATTATACGAGCTTTTGAAAGGATTTCCTCGCCGCGAGATATGTAGCACTGGCAGGCTCCGGTGCCGTCATCCTGACGCGCCACGACCACTTCGTCGCCATAACGCGCCTCGTGCATGAAAGCGATGTCGAAACGCTTCACCTCGTGACGGTCGTAAAAGTCAAGATCCCACTCATTAAGCAGCAGCTCGACATAACGCACCGTGTTGACGTGGCGGTTGAAATCGCAGTCACAATAACGGAACCGATAAGGGGCACCGCACTCTATCGGGGAATCGGCGCGAAGATTCACGCGCGGAAACCGATCGACAGGACAGCGCTTGTCGGAGATAACGTCGCGCATCGACTCAAGCAACGAAAGGTCGCCGCTCTGACGTTTTTTCACATCAATTCCCATCCACACCGACGAGACGTAGCCAAGCACTTCATCGCCCGACTTGATTTCAAAATTGCGCTGAGAGAAATGACGGTTCACGTCTTCGACCCAGGTGGTGAGCGAATAAGGCTCGTTCACCGCAGGCCAGCGGTTCATTTCGACCGACACGCGCGACAGAACCCACGCAAGCCCCTCGCGGCTGAGACGGGCGAAGCCCACGTCAAGATGATTGGCATGGAACGTAGCCACCTCAATCACTCTTGTCACAAGCAAGGGCAGGGGCATCTTAGCCTCGGGATTGCACTCGCCCGCCGTCAGAAGATAATCGACCTTATATTCTTTTATGCGTTCACTCATAGGGTGTTGTTTTTACGCATATTCTGTTCGGTGAGATATATCGACAGGTGCTCTTTGGTGTCCTTTGTGACAGCCACCCTGCCCGAGCGGACAAACTGGAGGATGTCATACTTCTGCAACTCCTGAAAGAGCGCCTCGGTCTCCTCGGTGTGACCCGTCTTCTCAATCACCACATACTCGCGGGTTATTTCAAGAATGCGCGCGTTGTGATTGCGAATAATCTCCTCGACGTTCTTGTCGTCAAGCAGCCGCCGGGTGGGGACTTTATAGAGAGCCACCTCCTGATAGACGATCTCCTCGTCAGTATAAAGGTATGCCTTCAAGACATCTATGCGTTTCTCAATCTGCTGCACGACGCGCTCCATCATGGGGCGGTTGCTGTAGCAGGTGATGATAAACTTGTGGATTCCTTCAATCGATGAAGGGCTCACCGACAGGCTCTCGATGTTAAGACAGCGCCGGGTGAATATAATCGATATCTGGTTAAGCAGTCCCACCTGGTTCTCAGAGAATACTGCCACCGTAAACAATTGCTCATCCATCATTGATCAGGGATTTAGGATTTGTAAAATTCAGTTGGGTTAAGCATGATGGTGTCGACATTTCCACCGGCAGGTATCATGGGGAAAATCATGTCGGTCTCATCGATGTTGACATTGAGCAGATAGGACGCATTATGCTCCAGCATGCGGCTGATGGCGCCGTCGAGCTGTTCGCGCGTCTCCACATTCTCAGCTTTTATTCCATAAGCTCCTGCGAGAGCCACAAAATCGGGATTGATGAGCGGTGTCTGTGAAAAACGGTCGTTGAAGAAAAGCGACTGCCACTGACGCACATTGCCGAGGAAGTTATTGTTGAGCAGGATTATCTTGACATCGGTTCCATATTCGAGAATCGTGCCGAGTTCCTGGATTGTCATCTGCAACCCGCCGTCGCCGACAAAGAGACACACCGTGCGTCCCGGCTCACCCATCTTGGCGCCGATCGCAGCCGGGAGTCCGAAGCCCATAGTTCCGAGTCCGCCTGAAGTGACCATCGACTTGGGCTTGGTGTAGCGGAAATAGCGGGCGGAGAACATCTGGTTCTGTCCCACGTCGGTCACCACGATAGCGTCATGACCGGTAGCTTCCGAAACTTTGTTCACGACTTCGCCCATGGTCATTCTGCCCGAATCGGGATAAACTTCCCGCTTCACCACCTTTTCAAACTCGACCTCATCGGGACGGTCAAACGTCTTGAGCCACTCGGTGTGCTTGGCGCTCTTCACTTTTTCAAGAAGACGCTGAAGCGCGCTCCGCGCGTCGCCATGGACACCCACCGTGACAGGGATATTCTTGTTGAGCTCCGAGGAGTCGATATCGATGTGGATGATTTTAGCGTCGGGGGCATAGGTCTTGACGTTGCCGGTCACGCGGTCGTCAAATCTCATTCCGACGGCAATCAGCAGGTCAGCCTTGTTGGTGTTGATATTAGGACCGATATTGCCGTGCATGCCGAGCATACCTTTATAAAGAGGATGGTCGGAAGGCATGGTGGAGAGTCCGAGCAGAGTCGCCGCCACGGGAATGTCGGCAGTCTCGGCGAGCTTGGCAAGCTCCTTCTCGGCATTTGCGATCATCACGCCGTGGCCCGACAGAATCATGGGGCGCTCGGCGGCGTTTATAAGTTCGGCAGCTTTGTCGATAGCCGCTTCGTCTATTTCAGGCACAGGCTGATAGGAGCGGATGTACTCACATTTCTTGTGGGAGAATTCAGTCATCCCCACCTGCGCGTCCTTGGTGAAGTCGAGCACCACCGGACCGGGGCGCCCGCTCGACGCTATGTAAAACGCGCGAGCCACTGCCCATGACACATCCTCGGCGCGGCGTATCTGGTAGCTCCACTTTGTCAACGGCTGAGTCACGCCGACCACATCGGTCTCCTGAAACGCGTCAAAACCGAGAAACGGTGTAGCCACCTGTCCGGTGATAACCACCATCGGGGTGCTGTCCATCAGTGCGTCGCCAATACCGGTTATGACATTGGTAGCGGCGGGTCCCGAGGTCACAATCACCACTCCGGGACGTCCGGTGACACGCGCATAGCCTTGAGCGGCGTGAGTGGCGCCCTGCTCATGGCGCACCAGAATGTGGCGCAGGCGATCCTGATAATCATATAGTTTGTCGTAGACCGGCATTATCGAGCCGCCCGGATAGCCGAAAACGAGATTCACATCCTCGGCGATCAGAGCCTGCATCAATGCGTCAGCCCCTGAAATCATTTCACTCATATATCTTTATTCTTTAAAAAGACAGATTTTTACAACTCTCTCACACCGCCCTTGTCGGCAGAGGTCACCATTGCGGCATAAGCTCTCAACGCTTTCGACACTTTGCGGTCGCGGTCAGCGGGGGTAAAAGCGTCCTTGCCGCGAGCCTCCTCCATGTGACGACGTGTTTCAAGCTCCTCGTCGGAGAGATGGACGTTGATGGAACGCGCCGGTATGTCGATCTCGATTATATCGCCATTGCGAATCAGCCCTATGTTTCCTCCGGCTGCCGCTTCAGGTGATATATGCCCGATGGAGAGTCCCGATGTTCCGCCTGAAAAACGTCCGTCGGTGATGAGCGCGCACTCTTTGCCCAGATGTTTCGACTTGATGTAGCTCGTTGGGTAGAGCATCTCCTGCATACCCGGTCCCCCCTTGGGACCCTCGTAAGTGATGACTACGATATCGCCGCTCACCACCTTGTCGCGCAAAATGCCGTCGACGGCGGCTTCCTGAGAGGTGAACACCTTTGCCGGTCCGCGGAAACGGAAAATGCTTTCATCCACACCCGCCGTTTTCACCACGCATCCGTCAAGAGCGATATTGCCTTTCAACACGGCAAGTCCGCCGTCCTTCACATAGGCATGGTCGAAATCGCGGATGCAACCTTTCTCACGGTCGGCATCGAGTTTGTCATAATAATTGGACTGGCTTCCGAGTTTTAGATTGCGTTCGTTGCAAGGGGCGCTGAGCCACAGGCGGCGAGCCTCCTCGCCGAAGTTCTCTCCTTCGATGGCATACTTGTCAATAGCCTCGCCGAGGGTCATGCGGTCCACGCGCTTCACGGCGGTATCGATAATGCCATGATCGGCAAGCTGCTTCATGATCGATAGGATGCCGCCCGCGCGATTCACGTCCTGAATGTGGAAATGGGAGTTGGGAGCGACTTTACACAACACGGGGGTGACGCGCGACAATCTGTCGATGTCAGCCATGGTGAAGTCGGCTCCGGCTTCGTTTGCCACGGCAAGTAAATGGAGCACCGTGTTGGTCGAGCCTCCCATGGCGATGTCAAGCGTCATGGCGTTGAGCATAGCCTGGCGGGTGGCGATATTGCGGGGCAGAACGCTCTCGTCGCCGTCGTTATAGTAAGCGAAAGTATTCTCCACAATCTGACGCGCAGCCTTGCGGAAAAGTTCCTTGCGGTTGGCGTGAGTGGCAAGAACGGTTCCGTTGCCGGGGAGCGCGAGCCCTATAGCCTCGTTAAGGGAGTTCATAGAATTGGCGGTAAACATGCCTGAGCATGAGCCGCAGGTGGGGCACCCTTTCTGTTCAAGCAGCTTCACCTTGTCATCGCTCACGGAGGTGTCGGCGCTCTCTATCATGATATCGATAAGGTCGACAAACTTTCCGTCGACTTCGCCTGCCTCCATCGGACCGCCCGACACGAATATAGTGGGGATATTGAGTCGCATCGCAGCCATGAGCATTCCCGGGGTCACCTTGTCGCAGTTGGAGATGCACACCATGGCATCAGCCTTGTGGGCGTTGACCATGTATTCGACCGAGTCGGCGATAAGATCGCGCGAAGGCAACGAATAGAGCATGCCGTCGTGTCCCATGGCGATTCCGTCGTCGATAGCGATGGTGTTGAATTCGGCGGCAAAACATCCGAGACTCTCTATCTCCTCTTTAACTATCTGACCTATCTCGTGAAGATGAGTGTGACCCGGCACAAACTGAGTGAACGAGTTCACCACAGCGATAATCGGTTTGCCAAACTGAGATTCTTTCATTCCATTGGCGCGCCACAGCGCTCTTGCGCCAGCCATGCGACGTCCGTCTGTACTTTCGGAGCTCCTTAATTTCATGCTCATTATAATTGCATTTTTATTTATATCATATTAACTGAAATGCCTCCCGGCTCGCTTTTGCGACGGAGAGGCATCGTGTATCGGAATATCATGAACGCTAACAATCACCCCTCCTCGATTCAAGAACGGTAATGACGACAGAAATTAGAGATAGCGACAAAGCGTCAGACATATATTGTACCTTTCAGTTTTTTGTTTGTGACTGCAAATTTATAGCATTTTGCAATAAAACCCAAATTATTTGATAATTATTTTCAATGCAGGGTCAGTAATTCATCCCTACATCACGCCTGAGCTATTGCAGCTTTATGTCTTTTATGTCAATCAGGTGGTGGATTATAGCAAATATGGCAAGCCCCGACTGGGAATGTATCTGCAATTTCGAAGCTATGTTGCGGCGGTGGGTAGTGACCGTGTTGATCGAGAGACAGAGCTCGTCGGCAATCTCCTTATTGGACTTTCCTTTTGCCACACAAACGATTACCTCCTTCTCCCTCTCGCTGAGAGATTCGGGCGACTTCCCGAGGTCAACGCTTTTTTCATGAACCGCCGGAACAGCGCTCGCCTTGGCGACTATGTTCTGCTCAAGTTTTTTCACCGCCGGCACGAGCAGCTTGTTTTCGACCATACAGTGGGACACGAGATCAGCCTGGCAATTGATGATGTCATAGAGCACCGAGTTGAGCGTGTAGTTGTCTTTCTGCCGGTAATGCCTGATTATGATGTCCTTGAGCTCGTTAAGGCGGTCGCCCATGTCAGTGTGGGTCGCTGAATACTCTTCGATGCTGAAATCAGTGTTGCGGTTTCCGGCTATAAGTTGCGAAATATACCCGAAAAGGGTTTCATTCTCATACTCCATGTGACGGCGCACCTCAATCACATAGTCGTCAAAATACTTTATCATGAGAAACGCCACGTCGTCGATGCTCGAATTGTTGACGGCGTCGATAAGCTTGCGCCTTATCAACGGGAGATTGAAGTCAAGGAAATAGCTGTGGGCCTTTTTCAGGTATCCCATCAATGAATCGGGCGACACTTCATAGGAAGCCGCCGCTTTTGAGCAAACAAGATTTGCCACGGCGAGAAACGTAGGACAGTCTATGTCGTTTTCCTCACAAACCTCGGCTATTGTGCTGTCGCCGAAACCAAAAGGCACTGAAAAACGGCTTATCACGAGAAGCAATAAGTTGTTATCGTCGATTGCGTCACGCAATCGATCAGTAGAGCGGTATTCCGCCATCTTCTTACCCATATATCAGCAGAAAAAGTAATCTATTTTGGCAAAGTTACTGATAAATCCGCCACCAGGCAATACTCAAATCTGGTGATTTGCGCCACTTCTATGACGCATCAAGCAATCCAATCGCCCTAAAAAGCATCGGCGTTTACCGTTGCTGTCCTGTAGGGCTGCGGTATCCCGGGTGGCAAACACACAAAAAGCATGGCACCCGGAAATGACGGGAACCATGCTTTCGTGTGCGTATTGCGGAATTATTTCCGCTTATTTCTTGGCGGGATTGATGTCGGCGATTTCAACGTCAAAGATAAGCATCTGGTTGGGACCGATACCTGCCTGCGGCATTCCGTTCACGCCATAAGCGAGGTCGCCGGGGATATAGAGCACATACTTAGCGCCCTTGTTCATCATCTTAAGACCTTCGCCAAATCCGGGGACCACGCGGCGCGGGCTGAAATTGCGGGCTTCACCCTTGCTGTCGTCAAACACTGTTCCGTCGGCAAGCGAGCCTTTGTAGATAACTGCCGCCATGTCCTCGTCCTTGATAGCGTCGCCTGAACCCTGGGCAATCACCTTATAGGCGAGTCCGCTCGGAGTAACCTGAACCGAGGGATCCGCCTTGCGGATGGAGTCGATATAAGCGACACCCGCCTCACGGTTTGCCACTGCGTCGGGGGCATTGTTGCGCTCAGCCTCCTTGCGCTCAGCCGCACGCTTCTGCGCCTGCTCCATCATCTGGTTGAGCACCGCCTGCTGCATCGAGATGTCGCCGACCGAGTCAGAGAGGATAGCTTTCTTGAACTGTTTCATGAACATGTCGCGATCGATGCTCACGCCCATTTCAGTATAAAAATACTGGAACTGCTGAGCGAGACGCGCGCCCTGAGCCAATCCTTGCTGGAATGACATGTCGGAAGTGTCGGCGAGAACCGCTGTCGACACTCCGCGTAGAAACGCATCCTTATCCATCTCAGGCATGTGATTGATTTCCTGTGCAAACTGGCTTCCTACAACTACACCAAAAAGGTCAGAAATCGAGTCGTTTGCAGCCTTGTCAGCATCCGCTGCGCCTGAGTTTCCACATGCTGTGGTGGAAAGGAGCATGGCTCCAACGCCGAATGCAAGTAATAAATTCTTCATTTTTTATTGATTAATTTACTTTAATTAGTTCAACATCAAAAATAAGGGTCGAGTTAGGACCGATCACATTTCCGGCTCCGTTAGGACCGTAGGCAAGATTTGACGGAATGAAAAGACGCCATTTAGCTCCTTCTTTCATCATCTGGAGAGCCTCAACCCAACCGGGAATAACCTGAGTGACACCGAAAGTAGCGGGTTCGCCACGCTCCACCGAGCTGTCAAAGACAGTGCCGTCAATCAGCTTGCCGGTATAGTGAACAGTCACGCGGTCAGTTGCAACAGGCTGCTTGCCGGTTCCCTCGACGAGCACCTCATACTGAAGACCCGACGGAGTTGTCTTGACCTCGGCGCGCTTGCCGTTTTCATCAAGGAACTGCTTTCCGGCGGCTTCGTTCACCTCGCCCATCTTTGCGGCGGCAGCGCGCTGTTCAGCCTCGAGGGCTTCGAAAAAGTTCTTGATTTCAAGCTTTGCTTCGTCATAGGTCATCTTGGGAGCCGCATTGTCAAA
Source organism: Bacteroides sp. (assembly GCA_014801525.1). GTDB lineage: Bacteria > Bacteroidota > Bacteroidia > Bacteroidales > Muribaculaceae > Muribaculum. Next base: position 20,744 of record JAAVEB010000021.1, on the reverse strand, counting down.
CACGGCAGCCACACCATCGGCGAAATCTTTGATGTTAAGGGTCTTGATTCCCGAGCTACGGAAATTATTTCCCATGCTCAATCCCAGAGCATAGCTTATGCGATCTAATTTTTCTGATTCCATAATCTTAAAATTTTGGTTATGTTTAATATGTTACAAATTTATGTAGAATATTTGGATTGTCCAAGTCATAACCCCTCAGGCGTTAAGAAAGTTTCAACTTGACCGCCTAAACCTTCTTAACGATTCACAAAATCATTTAATCCGAGGCTTATACCTGTAGCGAGGATGTGTCGCCAAAGAGTTTGTAAAGCTCATCAAAACGCTCAAGCGAGTCGCCGCCATAGCGCGCTATCGAATTGCGAACACGGGTGAAGGGCTTTTTCTCCATCGATCCGCTCTTGGAATAAAATTTGTCGGCATAACAAATGAGTTTTTCAAGCATCGTCACCGGACAATAGTCCTCGACGGGAAGGTCAAGATCCTGCATCAATATATCCTCCTTGGTGATTCCGGTGCCGGTGTGCCGCTCGGCGACACGTGCCCAAGCCTCGGGAGCGCCTTCGCGTCTCAGAAGCTCTCCGCCGATAACGCCGTGGCGCATATAGGATGCCGCGCCGTGGCAGTGGATGCCAGGAGCGTTCGTGCCGAAAATACCGACGTCATGAAGCATAGCCGCCCCCTCCACGTCAAGAGGGTCAAGACCGATAGCCCTCGTCAGATTTATGGCGAGGGCTAAGTCAGCAACCTGACGGGCATGCTTCATGTAGATGGCACGAAGCTCGTTATCGTCAGGATAATACTTGTCTATGATGGCTTGAAAATCAGTGTTAGCCATCAATCGATAATTGTGTTCCAGTTGTGGATATCTTCCTCTTCGCCAAGCTGGATGCCGCGAAGCTTGTTGTAGAGAGCCGTCACGATGGGACCCGGCTTGCCGTCGTTGCTGACCACATACTTCACGCCGGTGTCGATATCGTCGATTTCAGCCACGGGCGAAGCCACCGCCGCTGTTCCACACGCAGCAGCCTCCTGAATTTCAGCAAGTTCTTCAAGCGGAATGTGGCGCTGTTCAACCTCTATGCCCATGTCGCGGGCGAGCTGCATAAGGCTGTTGTTGGTGATCGAAGGGAGAATCGATTCAGAAGCCGGAGTGATGTACTTGCCGTCCTTAATGGCAAAGAAGTTGGCAGGACCGCACTCGTCGATATACTTCTTCTCTTTCGGGTCAAGATAGAGCACGGCTGAATAGCCCAAGGCGTGAGCCCGCTCGCCGGCATCGAGACTTGCGGCATAGTTTCCGCCCACTTTCCAGCGTCCGGTTCCTTTAGGAGCCACTCGGTCAAATTCGCGCATTATGCATATATTGGTGGGCTTGAATCCTTCCTTGAAATAGGGTCCCACTGGAGTCACGAGAATAAGGAACAGGTATTCCGACGCGGGTTTAACCCCGACCTGAGCCGACATACCGATTTCAAGCGGGCGAATGTAGAGCGACGCGCCGCTGCCGTAGGGGGGAACAAAACGCTCGTTCAGCTTCACCACCTTCTTCACCATTTCAGTAAAAAGCTCCACAGGCACGGGCGCCATCATGATGCCTTTAGCCGACTCGATGATGCGCTTTGCGTTTTCTTCGAGGCGGAACACTCTCACCTTTCCGTCTTTTCCGCGGAAAGCCTTGAGACCTTCGAAAATTTCCTGACCGTAGTGAAGCGAAGTCGCTGCGATGTGCATAGTAACGGTTTCAGACGACGACACTTCGATTTCGCCCCATTTTCCGTTGCGGTAATAGCAACGCACATTATAATCGGTGGGGATATAGCCGAATGACAGATTGCCCCAGTCTAACTCATTATTCATTTTGATTGTGATTTTATTCTTAACACTGCGAATTTACTTATAATTCCCCAATTTTCAAAAATATTTTCTGCCAGCCCGTAACGGGTATGTGCAAAAAGACACCCTGAGATAAAAAAGCGGAGCGCTCAAGAACGCTCCGCAATATTGTCAATCAGTGTCGTCGAGTTCAGGATATCATGCTTTTTTCTTCGCCTTGCTGCCAAACGTGATGTTCAAACCGAAGTTGACCGACGCATTCAAGTTGCCCACAGGAACAAACTGGGGAGTCACCTTGAATATCTGGAAATCGGAGCCGAGGAAGAGGTTCACGCCCTTGGGATGGAAATTGAGAATCCAGCCGAATGATGAACCGAATGAAGAAAGAGCATAGTTGACCGACGCGTCAAACCATCCCACCGGAGTTACATTAGCCGAGAGACGAGCCTCGGTCCATGAATAGTGTCCGTTGATGCGCTGAGTGAACAGCAAGCCGCCTTTGACCATGCGGGCATAAGGAATGGTGTACATACCGCCCAAGGTGATGGTGGCACCTATGCCCGACACTCTCGAGCCAACCTTGCCTTCACGATGAAATTCCACGCTTTCCTCAAACTGGTCGCCAAGGTCGTCAAGCTGCTGGTTAAGTTTTTTATCCTCATAGTCAGGGTCGTCCTTGTCAAGAGCCACGTCATGGAATCCTTCAAAAGTCCATGATGCCTTGGAAGTCTTCGCATGATGATTGTTGGACCATGACATAAAAGCCAAGTCGGTAACTGCCGCCGAAAGTTCAAGATCGGGGAGCAGCTGATAGGTGGCTCCGAGATCAAGTCCCATTCCGAAGCCGCTTAGTCCGAACTTGTCATAATCCACATTATCCCAGTCAATGAGAGTGGCTTCGCTGGGATTGTCAGCCTTGCCTGATTCACCCTTGGTGGGCACTTTAAGACCGGAACCGGCTGCAATATTGAGCTCGCCGTCGGCTTTCACCTCCCAGATTTCGTTGCTCAGCGTCACGTCCATATTGCTGATGCGAGCATTGACATTGCCCACGCCGAGGAGCACCTTCAACTTTGCTCCGGCACGCAGCTTCTCATCGATTTGACGCGAATGTCCGAATCCCATCTCAACGATTTCCGACGCCTCGATGCCGAGATTTTTGAAATTATAGTGAGTGTCCTCCTTAGTCTGACCGAGCTTCATGAAAGTGAACAGATCCTTAGGCAGCGACAGGCTCATTGATTGGCGCGAGCTCAACGTGAAAGTGTTGTATCCCCCCATTCCGCGGAATCCGAATGAAAGAATCATCAGGTCAAGATTCTCGTTGATGTGGTTCATTCCCTTTAACTTGCCGAGGAATTTGCCCGATTTCACGTCAGGGCTCATGAAAGTGGTGAGCTCCCCGTTTTTGGTGGGATACAGGAATGTGCTTAAGCCCACATTGGAGTTTACGGTCACATTCAGGTTGCCGAGCCCGGGAAACGCCACATAGCTGCGTTCAGGCGCGAACGCCGGGTTTATCATGTGGCGGTAAGTGTAGCCTTCAAGGAAATATCCTGTGCGCAAAGCGTTCTGAGCCGACAGTGTCGTCATGCCGGCAACGCCGATAACAACTGCTGATATAAAGGCTTTAATATATTTCATAGCTGATAATTACTTTAGTTGGTGATTAATTGAGATCTATTGTCACTCCCCCTTTGATAGTTAAAGAGATGTTGGTGAATTTCATGCTCTGCTTATCATTGAGAGTAGCGCCTGATGTGGGCGATGTGGCATGAAACAGATACTCTATGCCGTCGAGTCCGTCAAGATTCTTGCCTATGCCTTTCAGCTCTATTGTAAGTTTTGACGTGGCGGGACTGGCGATTGTTCCGCCGCCTATCTCACCGTCGATGTTTACTTCGACCGTGGCAGAATAGCCTTGCTTGAAGATGGGTGTCACCTCAGGCTTAAGCACCAACGGAATAGTATTTTCAGCTTCAAGGTTGATGACTACCGTGTTGAAATTGTAGTCCTTGAGGTCCTCGTCCCAACCGTCGTCACTGTCGGAATAGGTGAATCTCAGTTCAGGTCCGAAAGATAGCGGAGCCACCACCTCGTTGTCGATTTCAAATTCATAGCTCCTGCCAAGTTCAAACACAGCGGGCTGCTGCGCCACTGCGGCGTTGCACTCTATGCGAATCTCGTCGGGAATGACGCGAATCACGTTTGACAGTTCGGGAACCACCACGTTTGTCCAGCCGCTGATGCCACCGAGACGCGAAACACATATCTTATTGACACCTGGATTTACCACTATGCGGTTGTCACCGCCGATTGTCACCGTGCTTCCGCTCACAGGGGCGTTCTCGACATAGCCTGTAAGAGTAGCGTCAACGTCGACAACCACGTTGGAAGTATTGTTTATCGTCAAGAAGATGCACGGATTGTTTATGTCGAGCACACTATCGTCGCCGCGAAGGAAATCAGGAATATCGGTGATGGCAAACTCGATATTGTCGATGTTTATGTCGGGGTTGACAATACCGGTTGCGCTGACAATCTTTGCCGATGAAATTGTCGACTCGGTCACGATTTCAAGCTTAGGCGCTGTGCCGCCAACAATGCCTGAAGCGTCGATAGAAAGAGTTCCGGTGGTCTTGATAGGCGCGATGAAATGGAAATTATGGTTTGCGTCAAGACCCTGGGAGCCCAAAACGATTCTGGATATCTTCACCGGCAAAGTGAATCCTGCGGCAGAAACCGCTTTATCGGCAGTAAACACTATCGAATGGTTATCGCGCACTTCACAGTAATCGGCAGCTGTCGCAAGCTCAACGGTGAAAGCGGGGTCGAAATCTATCGTAAAGCCACTTTCTATCACCAGATCGCCATTATAATTAGTGGCGAGGAAGCTCAAGCCGAAATAAAGGCTGATGTCGGTAGCAACCTCCGAGATGCTGACTATAGCCGGATCTATATTATCTTCCGAAAGATTCACGGAGTTGTCAAATGGAGGAAGCCCGCGGTCCCATTCAGAATCAGCGGCATTGTCGCCGATAATCACTTTAAGTTTTCCTCCCGGAACCTGTATGTCCGAAGGTATTACCGGAAAATTCACTTCGTCGACATAGCGGTTGCCGTTCAACTGGCTGAGGTTCACCTCATCAATCTTAAAAGTGGAAGAAGTGGGGTCGCCCGCCACTCTCAGCGCGTAATCCCCGTTAGCGTCAGGCTTTATTGAAGAATCATCGTCAAGATCAAGAATCTTCGCCAGTGTGTAGTTTGAAGTGCTGCTTGACGGAATGGTGAGCATATTTCCTCCCACCCCAACAGTCATATCAATATCTTTATCAAGATCATAATCATCGTCGACACAACCTTGAACAACACCTCCAAGCAACAATAACGAGCCCCACACGGCACCTCTGCAAAATAATTTATTCATAGATGTGGTTTATAATTTAAGTGTTTCGCTCGCAAAGGTATAAAAAAATTTAATAAAAGTATATTACGCTTAAGGAAATAATTAATAATTCGTAAATTTACACCTCAAAAACAATACACATTCATGAAATATCTGTCAAAAATACTAATATTCGGCTTAATAGCTTCAATCTTTGCCTCATGCGACAACGTGAAACCGTTTCGCTCTCTGCAAGGTATGGTGTGGAACACAATGTATCACATCACCTATTCATCCAATGTCCCCCTCGACGACTCAATCCAATTAGTGATGAGGCAGGTGGAGCAATCGCTTTCAGTGTTCAACGACTCCTCGATAGTGAGCCGCATAAATCGCGGAGATTCAATCGAGGTAGACTCGCTGTTTGAAAAAGTGTTTGTCGAATCCCAACGCATAAATCTCCTGAGCAACGGAGCGTTCGACCCGACAGTGGGACCGCTCGTGGAATTATGGGGTTTCGGGAAAAACAAAGATGTGCCGACCACCCCCGACGCCGCCACGATCGACTCGGTAAGAGAATCGGTGGGCATCATGGAATGCTCGGTCGACAACGGGATTGTGACCAAGAAATCAGCCGACACAAGATTCAATTTCAGCGCCATCGCCAAGGGATATGGCTGCGACATGATTGCCGACATGATGCGACGCAACGGAGTAAAGAGCTACATGGTGGAGATTGGCGGCGAAATCGCCCTAAACGGCAAGAGCCCCCACGGGGGAATGTGGCGCATAATGGTTGACGCGCCCATCGAAGACAACGACTCGATAATCCACGAACAGATGGCGGTCATCGAAGTCGATTCATGCGGCATAGCCACCTCGGGCAATTACCGAAACTACCACATTGTTGACGGCAACGTGATGGGACACTCCATCGACCCGTTCACGGGACGCCCGGCTATAACCACTATTCTTTCGGCAACGGTCATCGCTCCGCAGTGTGTCACCGCCGACGCGCTCGCCACCGCCTGCATGATCATGCCGCTCTGCGACGCAGTGGCGATGATTGAGAAAATCCCCGGGGCATCGGCTCTGTTCGTGACTGCCGACACCGACAACAAGTGGGCGCTCCACACCACTTCACACTTCCCCAAGATATTAAAAAATTAGCCCGATCGGTCTTTTGCGACCAACCGGGCTAACCCTTAGCCTGTTTTCAAAGGCTGTTTCTTATTTCAATTTTGCCTGAATTTCCTTGGTTGCCTCCTCGTAGCCGGGCTTTTCAAGAAGAGCGAACATGTTCTTCTTGTAAGCTTCGACGCCGGGCTGATTAAACGGATTCACGTCAAGAATGTAGCCTGAGATACCGCAAGCGAGCTCAAAGAAGTAGATGAGCTGACCGAGATACTCCTCGTTCAATTCAGGAAGAGTGATGCGGATATTGGGCACGCCGCCGTCAACGTGAGCGATGCGGGTTCCGAGTTCAGCCATCTTGTTGACCTCATCCACTCTCTTGCCGGCGATATAATTAAGTCCGTCAAGGTTAGCTTCATCCTGAGGAATTTCAACTTTATGCTTAGGAGCCTCAACCGAGATAACGGTTTCAAAGATTGTGCGCTCGCCATCCTGAATCCACTGACCCATTGAGTGAAGGTCGGTCGAGAAGTCGACAGCCGCAGGGAAAATGCCCTTCTTGTCCTTACCCTCGCTCTCGCCATAAAGCTGTTTCCACCATTCGCCGAAGTAATGGAGCTTGGGATGGTAGTTCACGAGAATTTCAGTCTTCTTGCCTGCGCGGTAAAGAAGGTTGCGGGTTGCGGCATATAGCTCGCAGATGTTGTCGTCGCTCGCAGTGAGGGTGTCATGCTGCATGTCGAGAGCGCCCTTCACAAGCTGCTTGATGTCAAAGCCGGCAACAGCGATAGGAAGAAGACCCACGGGAGTCAGCACTGAGAAACGTCCGCCCACATTGTCGTCGATGACGAAAGTCTTGTAGCCCTCCTCGGTGGCAAGTTGGCGTAGAGCGCCCTTCTTGGCATCGGTGATGGCGACGATGCGCTTGCAAGCCTCAGCCTTGCCGAGCTGGCTCTCAAGCTGCTCCTTGAGAAGGCGGAAAGCGATAGCGGGCTCGGTGGTGGTTCCTGACTTGGAAATCACGATGATACCGAATTTCTTATCCTTGAGGAAGTTTTGCAATTCCGAAAGATAGTCTTCGCCAATATTCTGACCGGCAAAAAGAATCTTGGGAGCTCCGGGCTGAACCGGCTTATAATATTCAAATGAGTCGCTCAACGCCTCGATGACAGCCTTAGCTCCGAGATAAGAACCGCCGATGCCGATCGAGATAACATAGTCGCAGGTGTTGCGCAAGTCATTTGCCACCGCGATAATTTCGTCAAGGTCATGCATGGGAGTGCGTTCGGGAAGATCGAGCCAGCCGAGAAAATCATTTCCGGCGCCTGTTCCTGATTTAAGTTTTTCAAGAGCCGGAACGGCTGCTGACTGCTCAAGAGCATGAACATCATCCAGCGAAATCACAGAGAGAGCTGAATTGATGTCTACTTGAATTTTTTTCTTCATATCTAAGTTTTTTAGTGATTGTATGGTATTATTTTGCTATTGGTTATTCAAACTCGTTGCTCATCCGCTCGATTGTGCGGGCTATCGGACACTTGCAGTAAAGAGTGTCATACACGCTGTCAAGAATGGGCATTCTCACCCGGTACTTCTCGTTTATTTCGTGCATGCACTTTGTGCCGTAGTAGCCCTCGGCTACCATCTCCATCTCCATCATAGCTCTTTTGACCGATATGCCTCTGCCTATCATGGTGCCGAAATTATGGTTGCGCGAAAAGCGCGAATAAGAGGTCACAAGCAGGTCTCCGAGATACACCGAGTCGCTTATGCACCTTTGACCCGGCACCACAGCGCCGATGAAGCGTGCCATCTCGCGGATGGAGTTGGATATCAGAATCGCCTGATAATTGTCGCCGCCCTTGAATCCGTGAACCATTCCCGACGCGATCGCATAGACATTTTTAAGCACTCCGGCATATTCTATTCCGCGCACGTCGGTCGACAACAGCGTCTTCATCTTCTTGCCGTTAAGCAAGTCGGCAAACCGGCGGGCGTTCTCTATATCCTGACACGCCACGGTCAGATAGCTCAGTCGCCCGAGAGCTACCTCCTCGGCATGACAGGGACCCGACACGACGATAACATTATCGGCTTTCACATTCCACTTCATTTCGAGATAATCGCTGATAAGCTCGTTTTCATCAGGAATGATGCCCTTCGTGGCGACAACCACCGTCTTGCCCGAAATATCGGTGTCAAGTTTGGCGAGATGATCTTTAAAATAAGGCGACGGCATCGCCATCAACAGAGTGTCGGCTTGGCGGCAAGCCTCGTTGATGTCGCTGTAAAAGCGTATGCGGTCAATGGGAAATTCCACATCCGAGAGATAAGCGGGGTTATGCCCGAGACGCTTGAATTCTTCAATTCGGTCGTCACGGCGCATATACCAGATTATCTCGCTGCAATTATACAGGAGAATCTTGGCAAGGGCGGTTGCCCATGAGCCGCCGCCCATTACAGCTATTTTTCTTCCACCGCAGCTATCCATGCCTTTATATCTTCCTGTGTGGGATTTTTAAGTTCAAGTTTAAATTTCTTGTTCAAACCGCAAAGGTCCTGGAAAAGTTTTCCGGGGTTAGCGCCGGCAAGCTGCGCCACGGTCATGAAGCCCGCCTTCTGCAGCGGAGCCACCCATTCCTCAGGCACGCCGATTGCAGTGTAAGCCTCAGCCTTGTCTCGCTGCTGAACCTTCTCGGGACGCATCTGCGGGAAGAGAAGCACCTCCTGGATGGTGGTCTGACCGGTCATGAGCATGACAAGACGGTCCATTCCGATACCCATTCCCGATGTGGGGGGCATTCCATATTCAAGAGCGCGGATGAAGTCCTTGTCGATAATCATAGCCTCGTCGTCGCCCTTCTCGGCAAGACGCATCTGCTCAACAAAGCGCTCATACTGGTCGATGGGGTCGTTAAGCTCAGAGTAAGCGTTGGCAAGCTCTTTTCCGTTCACCATTAGCTCAAAACGCTCGGTCAGCTCGGGATTGTTGCGGTGACGCTTGGTCAAAGGCGACATCTCGATAGGATAGTCAATGATGAAAGTGGGCTGGATGTAATTGCCCTCACACTTTTCACCGAATATCTCATCGATAAGCTTGCCCTTACCCATTGTCTCGTCGACCTCGATTCCAAGCCCGGTTGCCACTTCGCGAAGCTGGGTCTCGTCCATGCCTGTGATGTCGATGCCGGTGTGCTCCTTGATAGCGTCGATCATAGTGATGCGCTTGAACGGAGCCTTGAAGCTGATGGTATTGTCGCCGACCTTGACCTCGGTGGTGCCGTTCACTTCAAGACAGATGCGCTCAAGCATCTTCTCGGTGAAATCCATCATCCAGTTATAATCCTTGTAGGAAACATAGATTTCCATGCAGGTAAATTCAGGATTGTGGGTGCGGTCCATACCCTCGTTGCGGAAGTTCTTAGAGAACTCATAGACACCCTCGAAACCACCCACGATAAGACGCTTCAGATAAAGCTCGTCGGCGATGCGCAGATAAAGCGGAATGTCGAGCGCGTTATGATGGGTGATGAACGGGCGCGCCGCAGCTCCTCCCGGTATTGATTGCAGGATAGGAGTCTCCACCTCCATGTAGCCATGCTCGTTGAAATAATTGCGCATGGAATTGAACACCTTGGTGCGCTTGATAAAGATGTCCTTCACCTTGTCGTTGACCACAAGGTCGACGTAGCGGCGACGGTAGCGGAGCTCCGGATCATCAAAAGCGTCATAGGTCACACCGTCCTTAACCTTCACGATGGGAAGCGGACGCAGCGACTTGCCGAGAACGGTGAGTTCCTCGGCATGCACGGAAATCTCGCCTGTCTGGGTGCGGAACACATATCCTTTAACCCCCACGAAATCTCCTATATCAAGCAGTTTCTTGAACACGACGTTGTATAAATCCTTATTTTCACCGGGACAAAGTTCGTCACGGCTTATATACACCTGGATGCGTCCGCATGAATCCTGAAGCTCCATGAATGAAGCCTTGCCCATGATGCGGCGGCTCATGATTCTGCCCGCCACACACACCTGGCGGCGCGGAGCGTCGTCACTGAAATTCTCTTTAATTTCGGTGGTATGGGCGTCTACCGGATAAAGGGCGGCAGGATAAGGATCAATGCCCATTTTGCGCATTTCGTCGAGACTGCCTCGACGCACTATCTCTTGTTCACTTAGTTCAAGTAGGTTCATATCTATCGCAATTTATCAAAATCTTCGCAAATGTACAATTTTTAAGCCACTTTTCCATTATTTCTGCCCTCAAAACGCCTAAAAATCATGGAAAATAAGCGCCTCGCCGCGGGAAAACGACTCTCCCGCCGTAAAAAAATCATCCCCGAAGCGCTATCGCCTCGGGGATGAAACTTATTCCACACCCACTGAAAAGCGGGTTAACACTGCTATTTATCAGTCGATAATATCAAATCCGGTGTACTTGCGGAGCACTTCGGGCACGACGATTCCCTTGTCGGTCTGATAATTCTCGAGGATAGCCGCCATGATGCGCGGAAGCGCGAGAGCCGAGCCGTTGAGAGTGTGACACAAGCGGGTCTTCTTGTCTTCTCCGCGGTAACGGCACTTAAGGCGGTTTGCCTGATAGGTCTCAAAATTAGACACCGACGAAACTTCGAGCCAACGCTCCTGCGCTGCCGAATAAACCTCGAAGTCAAATGTGATTGCCGAGGTGAACGACATGTCACCGCCGCAAAGACGCAGGATGTGCCAGGGCAATCCGAGTTTTTCAAGCAGACCCTGGACATGGTCCTTCATCTCTTCAAGAGCGGCATAGGAATTTTCGGGCTTCTCGATGCGCACGATTTCCACCTTGTCAAACTGATGCAGACGGTTGAGACCGCGCACGTCCTTGCCATAGCTTCCTGCCTCGCGGCGGAAACAAGCCGAGTAAGCGCAGTTTTTCACCGGAAGCTGCGAGTCGTTTAGAATCACGTCGCGGTAAATATTGGTGACGGGAACCTCGGCTGTGGGAATGAGATAGAGGTTGTCTTCGTTCACATAGTACATCTGACCCTCTTTGTCGGGAAGCTGACCTGTGCCGTAGCCCGATGCTTCGTTGACAACATAGGGGGGCTGTATTTCAATATAGCCGGCTTTGCCTGCCTCATCGAGGAAGAACTGGATAAGAGCGCGCTGCAAGCGGGCGCCTTTTCCTATATAAACCGGGAAACCGGCTCCGGTGATCTTAACGCCCAGGTCAAAGTCTATGATATTGTATTTCTTTGCAAGATCCCAGTGAGGGAGAGCGTTTTCAGGAAGCGCGGGCATCGGTCCGCCGGTCTTTTCAACCACATTGTCGGCAGCTGTTTTCCCTTCGGGAACCATCTGGCACGGCACATTGGGAATGGTGAGCAGAATGTTGCGTATCTCGGTTTCCGTGCGCGCAACTTCGTCGGCTATCGCCTTTTGTTCCTCTTTCAGCGCGGCAACGGTAGCCTTGATTTTCTCAGCTCCCTCTTTGTCGCCCTCTTTCATCAATTTGCCTATAGAAGCGGCGAGTTTATTCAGTTCCGCCGCCTTAGTATCGCTTGACAGCTGAGCCTGGCGGCGTTTTGTGTCAAGGTCAAGAATCTGTTCAATCGCTTCCTTGCCGTCGAAACCTTTGACAGCAAGACGCTCAACTATGTGTTGAGGATTTTCTTTGATTTGTTGTATTGTAAGCATCTTTTCCTACTTATGCTAATAATTCTTTAACTTTTGCAGAAATAGCCTTCCCCTCGGCGCGTCCGGCAAGCTCCTTGGAAGCCACGCCCATCACTTTGCCCATCTCCTTTGCCGAAGTGGCTCCAACGCGGGCAATGATGGCTTTAAGCTCGGCGGTAAGCTCCTCCTCGGTCAACTGCTTGGGAAGATACTCCTCGATGATAGCAGCCTGGGCAAGCTCTTCGGCGGCAAGCTCAGGACGGCTCTGTCCCTCATAAATCTGGGCGCTCTCCTTGCGCTGCTTCACCATCTTCACGAGAATCTTTGTCGCTGTGTCGTTGCTGAGATTGCCGTCAGCTCCGGGAGCCGTCTTAGCCTCAAGAAACTCTTTTTTCACACCTCTCAAAGTGTCAAGACGCACACGGTCTTTGGCAAGCATTGCCGATTTGATATCGGCGCTGATCTGGTCAAACAATTCCATTGTTTTGTCATTTATTTTCTGCGAAATTACAAATAATTATGCAAATTAACTGACAATCGTCCCAAAAATGCGCCATTAAAATGCGCCCACATGGACTGAATTTGTTAAATTTGCATCTCTTAGACAATTTTGACGGCTATGCGACCAATTTTTCTTATAGGATATATGGGGTGCGGCAAATCTACTCTGGGCCGCACCGTCAGCGCCATGACCGGAATACAATTCATCGACCTCGATTCATATATCGAGGGGCGGTTCCGCATGACGGTCAGCGCCTTATTCGCCGAAAGAGGAGAAGACGGATTCCGTGACATCGAGCGCGCCATGCTCCATGAAGTGGGCGAATTTGAGAATGTGCTCGTGGCGTGCGGAGGAGGAACACCCTGCTTCTTCGACAACATGGAATGGATGAACGCCCACGGCACCACCGTGTTTCTCGACACTTCGATCGACAAGCTGTTCGCCCGATTGAAGCGGGGAAAACACAAACGTCCCCTCATCGCCGATAAAAACGACGACGAACTGCTCGAATTCATAAACCGAGCGTTGGAAGGGAGAATGGCTCACTATTCTAAGGCTGCTGAAGTGTTCAAGTCCGACATGCTCGACAATGAAGCCGAGAAATCCCACACAGCGCAGCGATTTATTGACCAATTCAATATCACCCCGGTATGAACGACCCTGTTATGACGCCTCAGCCCCAGCCGGTCGAGGTGGCTGAAAAAAATAAGAAACTTGTCATTGGACTACCCGCATCGCTTTCGCCCTCTGAACGCCGCTTTCCTCTCACCCCCGAAGCGGTGGCGATTATGATTGATAACGGCTACCGTGTGAAGCTCGAAGAAAACGCTGGCGCTTCAATACAGTACACCGATATGCAGTACATGAAAGCCGGAGCCGAAGTCGTGTCGCGCAAAGAGGCTTTCGCCTGCGACATCGTCATCTATATTCCCGCCATAACCACCGCCGAAATAAGCATGATGAAACGAAACGCCGTTCTGATGTCGCTCTTTCATGCCGGCAAAAACGCTCAGGACACATTCAAGGCGCTTATTAAACGCAACATCGTGTATATCGCAATCGACCTGATTTGCGATGCCGACGGCAACGCTCCGTTTGCCGACATTCTTGCCGAAGTCGACGGTAGAGCCACGATAGCTCTCGGCTCGGCGATGCTCATAGGTCCCGACTTCGGAAAGGGGATTCTGCTTGGAGGAGTGTCGGGAATCGTACCATGCGAAGTCACCATCATCGGTTCGGGAATAGCGGCGTGCGCGGCGGCTTCGTCAGCTATCGGCATCGGAGCCACGGTCAGAATGTTTGACAACGACATCTACCGCTTAAGACGCGCGCGGCAAATCGCAGGACCGGGACTCATCACATCGGCGCTCCACCCCAAAGTGCTTGGCGGCGCCCTGCGCAGCGCCGACATTGTAGCCGTGACCCCCACGGCAAACCGTTGCGTGATAGAAGCCGAGGATGTCAACATTATGAAGTCGGGAGTGATAATCATGGACCTCACCGGCGACGAATCCCTCACCTTCCCGTCGCTTCCGCAGATACCCATATCTACCGGAGTGCCGCCCAAGCCCGCCAAGGGGGGAAGAGTGTGTTTCACCTCTATCGGAAACGCCGTGCCGCGAACTGCGGCGATGGCGCTCAGCAACACTTTCATCGCCACTCTCGACGAGATCATGCGCTGTGACGGCATAACCAACTGCCTGAGAATGCACGGCGGCATTCAGAAAGCTGTAATCACTTTCTTCGGCAAGCTCGTGAATCACCGTGCCGCGCGCGAAGCCGACATGCGCGCCATTGACATCCACATTCTTCTAAACTGCTCTTGAAACATGGCTCACAGAAAATTTTACGTCGTTTGGGTTGGACATAGCCCCGGCATATATGATAGCTGGGAGGAGTGCAAGGCTCAGGTGGAGAATTTTCCCGGAGCGCGCTTCAAGTCATTTGCCTCTCAGGACGAGGCGACCGCTGCATACCGCGGCGATCCCGCCGACGAGATGTATGCCCTCCGGGCTATAGCCTCGCGTTCAAAACAGGTTGTGAACTATTCGATGTTTCCCGAAATAAGAACCGACGCCATCGCAGTCGACGCCGCTTGCGCCGGAAATCCCGGGAAGATGGAGTATCGGGGCGTGGAAGTGGCGACGGGCAATGAAATTTTCCATCTTGGTCCGCTTGACGACGGAACTAACAACGTGGGCGAATTTCTGGCGCTGGTCCATGCGCTGGCGCTGTGCAAGAAAAACGGCGACACCTCGACACCGATTTATTCCGACAGCCGCACCGCGCAGTCATGGGTGAAAAGAAGAAAAGCCAAGACAAGCCTGGCTCCCACTCCGCGAAATGCGAAAATATTTGAACTTATACAACGCGCCGAATACTGGCTTGCCAATAACACCCCCGTCAATCCCATCCTTAAGTGGGACACTGAGTCGTGGGGAGAAATTCCCGCCGATTTCGGGCGAAAGTGAATAAACGCCCCTGTATCAGTCGGGCTTCACGAGCGCCATGCCGCGTTCAATCGCAGCCTCATTCAAGGCTATCAAATGGTGGTGGCGTTCGGGAAGGGTCTTCTTAAGCCCTTTGATCACCGCTTCCATCGGCACGAGTTCCTTTATGCCGAGCAATGCGCCGAGCACAACCATGTTATAGGTTTTTGAATTGCCCATTCCAAATGTTGCCTCCATCGCATTCACTTCATGAATCTTAATATCGGAGCGCTCGGGACGGCGATGAATGCCATAGGAATCATAGATGAGCGTGCCGCCGGGCTTCACGTGTGACTCAAACTTGTCAAGGCTCTGCTGATTGAGCGCCACGACTGTATCATAGCTGTCAAGCACCGGAGAGCTGATGGGAGAATCGCTGAGAATCACAGTGACGTTGGCGGTTCCTCCACGCTGTTCAGGTCCATAAGCCGGCATCCAGGTCACCTCAAGCCCGTCCATAAGAGCCGCATATGCAAGAATTTTGCCCATTGAGAGCACACCCTGTCCGCCGAATCCGGCTATAACGATTTCCTCTTTCATTCTTCTGTGGTGTTTTTTATATCCCCGAGCGGATATTTGACAAACATATTTTCAACCATCCACTTGTTGGCATCGGCAGGCGACATCTTCCATCCCGAAGCGCACGTGCTCACGACTTCCACTACCGACGTCCCTAGCCCCTTCATCGAATTAAGAAACGCCTTCTTAATCGCATTCTTGGTTTTTCTAACGCACGCCGGATTGTGGACCGCCTGGCGGGTCACATAACAGGTTCCGTCGAGTTCGGCGAATATGTTGCTTATCTTGAGGGGAAATCCGTTAAGGTCAACACGACGTCCGTAAGGGGTGGTACTGGTCTTCATTCCCTCGAGAGTAGTGGGAGCCATCTGTCCTCCGGTCATGCCATATATACCGTTATTGATGAAAATAATGGCTATGTTCTCGCCTCGGTTTGCGGCGTGGATAGACTCGCAGGTGCCTATGGCGGCAAGGTCGCCGTCGCCTTGATAAGTGAACACCATCAGGTCGGGACGCAAGCGCTTGACAGCGGTGGCAATCGCGGGAGCGCGTCCGTGAGCTGCCTCTATCCAGTCGACATCCACATATCGGTAGGCAAACACAGCGCAGCCCACAGGAGCAATGCCCACAGTTTTGTCTTCAAGCCCAAGCTCTTCAACCACTTCGGCAATCAGCTTGTGAACCACTCCGTGGCTGCAACCGGGACAATAGTGCATCGTCTCGTCGGTAAGCAACTTCGGGCGTGAATAAACTTTATTCTCAGGTTTTACTATTTCGTTGATATCCATTGTGACAAAACCTAAATGTTAAGAATTAGCCTCGGGAAACCTGTCGAAGAATGCGTCAAGCACTTCCTGAGGATTTGGAACGATTCCTCCGAGTCGTCCGAAGTGGTAAACCGGGACTCTGTCATGACACGCCAGCCTCACGTCTTCAATCATCTGACCGGCGTTCAGTTCCACCACAAGGATGCCTTTAACGTGGGAAGAGATGCGTTCAATCTCGGCGGACGGGAAAGGCCACAAAGTGATCGGTCTTAAAATTCCGAGTTTGACACCCCGTGAGCGCGCCACTTCGACGGCTTTCTGACATATACGGGCTATAGAGCCGAATGCCACCAATAGATAGTCGGCATCCTCGATGTCATAGGTCTGGAATCTCACTTCGTTCTCCTCTATGACACGATATTTTTCCTGAAGACGGTCATTTATAACCTCCATTGCGGCAGGTTCGAGTTCAAGTGTGGTCACTATATTCCTGTCGCGGAACGACGGCTTGCCGGTGACAGCCCAGGGACATTGACGCGCCACTTCCTCGTTGGTGCGTCGCGCGCGCTGCGGCGGAAGCACCACCTTTTCCATCATCTGACCAACGATTCCGTCGGCGAGGATTATCGCGGGAGTGCGGTATTTAAACGCCAGGTCAAATCCCAGGAAAACGAAATCAGCCATCTCCTGCACCGAAGAGGGGGCAAGAGTTATCAAGCGGTAGTCGCCGTGACCGCCACCCTTCGTAGCCTGAAAATAATCGGCTTGCGAAGGCTGTATGGTGCCAAGACCGGGACCGCCTCTCATGACATTGATTATAAGCGCCGGCAGTTCGGCAGCCGCAATATAGCTTATCCCCTCCTGCTTAAGGCTCACGCCAGGCGAAGAAGAGGAGGTGAACACGGCTTTACCGCAAGAGGCGCCTCCGTAGACCATGTTGATGGCGGCGACTTCGCTTTCTGCCTGGAGCACCACCATTCCGGTAGTTTCCCAAGGCATTTGCTCCTCAAGAGTTTCAAGCACTTCGCTCTGAGGCGTGATCGGATAACCGAAATATCCGTCGGCTCCATATCTTATGGCTGCATGGGCTATCGCCTCATTGCCTTTCATCAGTCTTGTTTCTTCCATCTTTTTTTGCTCTTGATTGCCGCCTAACGTTCCACCTTTCGATACACCTCAATACAACCGTCGGGACACACAATGGCACAACTGGCACATCCAATACAGGCATCAGCATTCAACATATAGGCATAATGGTAACCGCGATTATTAACTTCATTGGGCTGGAGAGCAAGCACATCGGTAGGACAAGCTACGACACACAAGTCGCAACCTTTACATCTCTCCTCGTCGACAACTACTGCGCCTTGTATTTTTGACATTGTTATATTTTTTGAATGTGTTGTGGAAAACTCCGAGACAAATATACGGAAAAAATGTTATTAAACATAACTTTTTACAAGTAGTTAACTTATTGCACACAAGCACAAACAATGTGCTTATGTGCCGTAGCGCCCTGACTTGCCAAGCTCTATGAGCAATATAAAGCCGTCAGGCTCCCCGCCGAAACGGGAAGCCTGACTATATCTGAGCTTCAAGACACGCTAATTTATGATGATTTTTACAGGCGCTTGCGACGAGCCGGTCGACAGCAGATAACACCCGGCGGGCAACGAGCCTACGGCATAGGAAGAGGCGCGGTGTTTTATCTCGCGCAGCTTCTGCCCGGCAAGATTATAGAGAGCGATACCGTCAACCTCCGCCCCGAGCCTTATGACTCCGCCCGAATAGGAAGCCGTGACGTCACGATTGAAAACATCGCTATCAATGATTGCGGTTGAAAGTATATTCACGCGATAAACACCCATTCCACCGTTTCCCGCATACATCACGAGCCGCCCTCCTCCGGTCGACACCGTGGCTCGGCTATAAGACTCGTCGGGGATATAGAGAACCTGACACGACTGATAGCGGTTGGTGGACAATCCTGTGTCTCCTCCAAGCAGCCACACTTTTTTATGATTCGAGAAATCATCGGTGACCGAAGGAGTGGACACGATCTGCACCCCGGTGCCGCGCGTGGCGTCTATCCCTTGACCGTAGGCAAGAAATTGCATATCCTCCACCTTGAAAGTCGACACGCCCGCCGGCATAGGGAAAGTTTTGGTGACCATGCTTTCGCAATTGCCGAAATGCCCTATGACTTCGCAGGAGCTCCCGGCAACGAATCGATACAGCATAGGAGAGATCCACGGATCGGAGGTCTGCGCCGGAGCGGAATGGAAATAGAAGCAGTCATTACCCACCGGAGTGATGTGGCTGTAAAATTCATCGATGTTGAACTGGCTCTCCGCCGCGTCAAGCGATTTCACATAATCGACATAGGAAACACTCTTCTCTGCCTTAGAGCCGCTGACCGACCAACGCCACACGGGCATCTTGCCGCCACCTTGAATATTTACCTTCAATGCTCCTCCATGGGAATAATCCACGCCATACATTTTGAAATTCCCGCTCTTTATGCTCCCCTCTACCGTGAGGTCAAGAGGACGCGCCGACGAACGGTCATCCGAGCGGTCATCCTCCATCTGGAAAACAAGCGTCGGGGTCACGCTTTCCGTGTCTACCGAAACATTGTCAAGATTCAGCGTGTAGAGATTTATCTGTGTCACATATCTCTTCTCGCTCTGATTGCAGATAGTGAAAAAATATGGAGTGCCGTCGTCATCGTTTTTTATCCAGTTCATGGCATAGGTTAGCATCCAGTTGCCCGATTCAAAACCATTCACAGGGTCAGGAGCGCGCACCCACAGCATCGGCAGCTCCTCGCCGGTGAGCAAATCATATCTGACGAGCCACAGACGCGTCTGGTCAGTTTTCCAGCCCGAAATATATCCCGAGCTTCCGCGGGCAATGTAAGCTATGTCGTTTTTCACCACCATGCTCTGATTGGGCGTGAAAACATCAGCCGATATGTCATTCTGGTTATCGTGGGGATAGTCGATCATCTTCACCACCCTGTTGCCGGTATTGACCGAGCGGAACCACACCGACTTCAACTGCATGGTCTTTCCTACGCCCAGCTCCACTTCATCAAAGACAGTAGCGTCTTCAAGCGGCTCATAGGGCTCCACCTCCTTCTCACCGTAGGTCACTGTGCGATCCATCCCATAATAATAAGTGCCGTTCTCAAATATGCGCCAATAATAAGTGCCGTTGACACGATTGGATTTATTCATTGAGATAGTTGTAGGATAGGACTTCGGAGTCTTATACCCAAATCCGTCAATGACACTGAAATCAGAGTATTTCGATAATTCTACCACAACTTTAACTCCGGTCGTTCCCTCTCGCAACGTGAATTCGGCATTTCCATCGCTTGTGACAGTCGACGTTGCATTTCTAACGGACAATTCGACTTCGGCATAAGCAATCATGCCGTTAATACATACAAAGGCTATCACTGCCAATAATCTTTTTAATTTCATAGGAAAAACTATTATGATATTAGAAAAGGCAATAAGACAAAAACGTCTAATTACACCAACTCAGTCAAAATATTATGATATCCCGAAGAGCTGATGTGGCAAAAGTATCTAATTATATCAATCCATCCAAAACATTGCCATACTAATTTTCAAAAAAATTAACCATATTCCTAAAATTGGATTTTTCTTCAAAAAATCTCACCCAAAATTTGGATAATACGAAAAAACATCATAACTTTGCACTCGCAAAACAGGAGAGACTGTTTCAAGAAAATAAAAAATGGTGCGTTAGTTCAGTTGGTTAGAATACATGCCTGTCACGCATGGGGTCACGGGTTCGAGTCCCGTACGCACCGCTGAGGAGAGAGGAACTAGAGTAATTGCAAAGCCCAGCTTTCGTTACTCTAGTTTTTTTGTATATACTCCCTCACCACCCCTACACCAACGAAGGAACATCGCACACGAAGTCAAATTGCCCCACGCCTACACCGACACCGAACACGCTACCGACGAACTCCACACCGCCGACATCGAACACGCTTTTGACGAACTCCTCACCGCCGACATCAGACACGCTTTCGACGAATCCCTCCCCAGCGACATCGGACACGCTTTCGACGAATCCCTCCCCGCCGACATCGGACACGCTTTCGACGAATCCCTCCCCAGCGACATCGGACACGCTTTCGACGAATTCCTCCCCGCCGACATCGGACACGCTTTCGACGAATCCCTCCCCAGCGACATCGGACACGCTTTCGGCGGATTCCTCCCCGCCGACATCGGAGATGTCGGAATATGCGAAACCCCACGCTGATTTGTCAGCGTGGGGCAAAAACATCCAATCACAACCCACAACATCGGAGATGTTGAACAATGCAGAGACATCGCAAACTCACGTCACCACACTACATTCAATCCGCACTCCAATGTAGCGACATCGCAAACTCCCATCACCGC
>JAAVEB010000020.1 GCA_014801525.1 Bacteroides sp. | reverse complement strand
TTAGGGGGCACTCTTCCAGAGTGCTATTGCACATGATGCCCATGTCCCGGGCACGGCTCATTTCATTCGCCGTACCCGGTTATCCATAAGGCAAGCCTTTGCAGGCTTGATTTTTAACCTACTTTTTGCATTCGCCATATTTTGCTATGCTCTGTTATTAGGGGTGGGATAGGCGGAAATGAAAAAAGAGCTGATTGATAAATCAGCTCTTTTTTGATGGTGTCGGGGTGGCGGGATTCGAACTCGCGACCCCCTGCTCCCAAAGCAGGTGCGCTAACCGGACTGCGCTACGCCCCGATTACCTTTCGGCACTGCAAAGGTAGTAACTTTTTTTTGAACTTGCAAATCGTGCCCGTTAATATTCGTCCCAAGAACGAATTTCGATGTCGTCGACAGGGAGTTTTGTGAAGGCGTTGATAAATGCCGATGCAAGACGGGCGTTGGTTAGCAACGGGATATTCAAGTCGATTGACGCGCGGCGTATTCTATATCCGTTTGTGAGCTCGGTTTCCGAAAGGTTTTTCGGAATGTTCACTACGAGATCTACGTCCTTGTGATGCAAAAGTTCAAGCGCTTGCGGCTGCATATCAGGCTGGCTTGGCCAGTAAACCTTTATTGCGGGAATGCCGTTGTCGGTGAGGAATTGGTGGGTACCTCCGGTGGCATACAGGCTGTAGCCGTTGTTGTGAAGCTGATGCGCGGCGTCGAGCATATCGGCTTTTTGTTTCGGAGTTCCTGTTGAGAGCAACACTCCTTTGCCCTTGGATGGTACGCGCATTCCGACTGACAGCATCGCTTTCAGTATCGCTTCGTCAGTGTCGGCTCCGATACATCCCACTTCGCCGGTCGATGCCATGTCTACGCCGAGCACAGGGTCGGCGCCCTGAAGGCGGGAGAATGAGAATTGGGATGCCTTGATGCCTACATAGTCGAGGTCAAACGCATTCTTGTGGGGCTTTTCAACGTCAAGACCCAGCATGACGCGTGTGGCGATGTCGATGAAATTTAATTTCAGCACCTTGCTCACGAAGGGGAATGAACGCGACGCGCGCAGGTTACATTCAATCACCTTGATGTCATTGTTCTTTGCCAGGAACTGGATGTTGAACGGTCCTGAGATGTTGAGCGCCTTGGCGATCTTTTGGCTTACTTTCTTTATGCGGCGTATGGTTTCGACATACAGTTTTTGTGGCGGGAACTGGATTGTAGCGTCGCCAGAGTGCACGCCGGCAAACTCGATGTGCTCTGAAATGGCATACACTTTTATCTCTCCATTCTGAGCCACGGCATCCATCTCGATCTCTTTCGCGTTCTGGATGAACTCGGTGACAACAACCGGATGCTGTTTCGACACGTTTGCCGCCAGTTTCAGGAATCGTTCAAGTTCCTCGTTGTTGCTGCACACATTCATTGCAGCTCCTGACAACACGTAGCTCGGACGTACCAACACGGGGAAGCCAACTTCTTCGATGAACTTGTCGATGTCGGCAAACGATGTCAGTTCTCGCCAGCGTGGCTGGTCTACGCCGATTTTGTCAAGCATAGCCGAGAACTTGTGTCGGTCTTCGGCGTTGTCGATTGAGGTGGCTGATGTTCCGAGAATGGGGACTTTGGCATTGTCAAGACGGGTGGCGAGGTTGTTGGGTATTTGTCCGCCCACCGAGAGGATAACGCCGTGGGGCTGCTCGAGGTCGAGGATGTCCATTACGCGTTCGTAGGTGAGTTCGTCGAAATAGAGGCGGTCACACATGTCGTAGTCAGTCGATACGGTCTCGGGATTGTAATTTATCATCACCGATCTCCAGCCTTCGCGTTTGACGGTCATGAGAGCGTTGACCGAACACCAGTCGAATTCCACCGAACTTCCGATTCGGTAAGCGCCTGATCCGAGTACCACGATCGACTTGTGGTCATGCAGATAGGTCACGTCGTTAGTGTCGCCATTGTAGGTGAGGTAGAGGTAGTTGGTCATGGCGGGATATTCGGCGCCGAGGGTGTCGATCTGTTTCACCACGGGGGTTATGCCGCGAGCCTTGCGATATTCGCGAACACGCACTATTTCCTGCTCGGCATTTGAAAGGCTTTCTTTCAGCAAAGCACGCGCTATCTGGAAGTCGCTGAATCCCTGACATTTTGCCTTGTGCAACAAGTCGGTGGGGACTTCGTCGAGGCTACTGTAGGTTTCAAGTTCGTCGGCTGTTTTTACGATGTTGTGAAGTTTATAGAGGAACCATCGGTCTATTTTGGTCAGCTCGTGCAGCTTCTCGACTGTGTAGCCTTGGCGCATCGCTTTTGAAATGACAAATATGCGTTTATCGGTCGGATCGGCAAGCGCGTGGTCGATGTCGGGAACTTTAAGCTCTTTGTTCTCGACGAATCCGTGCATTCCTTGTCCTATCATGCGGAGTCCTTTCTGAATCGCTTCCTCAAAAGTTCGTCCGATTGACATGACTTCGCCCACTGATTTCATCGATGAACCGATTTCGCGTTTCACTCCGTGGAACTTGCCGAGGTCCCATCTCGGGATTTTGACCACGATATAATCGAGGGCTGGTTCGAAGAACGCCGAGGTCTCTTTAGTCACCGAGTTCTTGAGGTCAAAAAGTCCGTAGCCCAATCCGAGTTTGGCGGCGACAAAAGCCAGAGGATAGCCGGTGGCTTTCGAAGCAAGAGCGGAAGAACGTGAAAGGCGGGCGTTTACTTCGATTACTCGATAGTCCATTGACGAGGGGTCGAAAGCGTATTGCACATTGCATTCACCGACGATTCCGATGTGGCGTATGATTTTTATTGCGAGTTTTCTTAAATAGTGGTAGTCCTCGTTTGACAGAGTTTGTGACGGAGCTACGACGATCGACTCTCCTGTGTGGATTCCAAGCGGGTCGAAGTTTTCCATGTTGCACACGGTGATGCAGTTGTCGAAGCGGTCACGAACCACTTCGTATTCCACTTCTTTCCATCCCTTCAATGACTTTTCGATGAGCACTTGGGGAGAGAAAGCCAGCGCTTTTTCCACGAGTGCCACGAGTTGTTGCTCGTCATCGCAGAATCCGCTTCCAAGACCGCCGAGAGCGTAAGCGGCGCGTACGATAATGGGGTATCCGAGTTCTGATGCCGCCTTGATAGCGTCGGGTATGTTGCTGACCGCCTCGCTTTTTATGGTCTTTACGTTTATTTCGTCGAGCTTTTTCACGAACAGCTCGCGGTCCTCGGTGTCCATGATGGCGCGCACCGGTGTTCCGAGCACTTGAACTCCGTATTTTTCAAGGATGCCGCTTTCATAGAGGGCGACACCGCAGTTTAGCGCGGTTTGTCCGCCGAAGGCGAGCATTATTCCGTCGGGACGTTCTTTCTCGATGACTTTTTCAACGAAATAGGGCGTTACGGGCAGGAAGTAGATTTTATCGGCAAACCCGTCAGATGTCTGCACAGTTGCGATGTTGGGATTGATGAGCACTGTGGAGATACCCTCCTCTTTCATTGCTTTCAATGCCTGAGAGCCTGAATAGTCAAATTCGCCGGCTTCTCCGATTTTCAATGCTCCGCTTCCGAGCAGTAATACTTTTTTTATAGTTTTTTGATTCATGACTGCAATGAAATGAGGATTATATCATGTTAATAAATTCATCAAACAGGAATTCGGTGTCTTTCGGACCCGATGATGCTTCAGGGTGGAACTGCGCCGAGAAGAATGGCTTGGTCTTGTGGCGGATGCCTTCGTTGGTGCCGTCGTTCATGTTTATGAACAATGGTTCCCAATCATCGGGAAGGGTGGCGCTGTCAACCGCAAAGCCATGATTTTGAGATGTGATGAAGCAGCGCTCGGTTCCCACTTGGCGCACGGGCTGATTGTGGCTGCGGTGTCCGTAGGTCAATTTGTAGGTTTTCGCGCCTGCCGCTTTTGACAGGAGCTGGTTGCCCATGCAGATTCCGCATATAGGCTTGCCTATTTCGATTGCCTTCTTGATGTTCTCAACCGTTTTTTCTGCGAGATCGGGGTTGCCGGGTCCGTTGGATATGAACAATCCGTCATAGGGGATTGAGGTGAAGTCGTAGTCCCAGGGAACTCTGACCACTCTTACTCCTCGGCGTGTCAGGCAACGTATGATGTTGTGCTTTACTCCGCAGTCTACGAGCACGACGGTCTTTTCGCCTTCGCCATGTTCTTCTACCGAGCGGCAGCTCACTTTTGCAACGAGGTTTTCGGCATTCGGGTCATAGAAGTCCACTTCCGGGCATCCCTCGACTGTGATTTTGCCGAGCATTGAGCCGTGGTCGCGCAGATGTTTAGTCAAGGCGCGGGTGTCAATTCCGTAAACTCCCACAATCTGTTCCTCTTTTAGCCAGTCGGCAAGACTGCGGTCTGATTGCCAATGGCTCGGCTCCCAAGTGTAGTCTTGCGCGATAATAGCCTTGCAGTGTATGTGCTCGCTTTCGTAATATTCGCTGACGTCATTTTTTTCTCGGCGTGGAGGAACTCCATAATTTCCGAGAATGGGATAGGTTGTTACTAAGATTTGACCTTCGTAGGATGGGTCGGTCAAGCTTTCGGGATAGCCGGTCATGGCGGTGTTGAATACTACCTCTCCGGCGGTCGAGGCTGAATATCCAAAGGATTTCCCCTCAAAGGTTGTGCCATCTTCAAGCGTAAGGATGGCTTTTTTTGTCTCGCACATACGATTACAGAGTATGTTGTTGAAAAATAAACGTAACTAATCTCCCGGTTTTCCATCACGAAAACCGTGCAAAGTTACGCAAATTTTCCAAATAATACCGTTGCGGTATAAATAAAAATAGGTGGAGGGGCGGGCAGATGGAGTTGTTCCGGCTCTCTTTCCGCTCTATTCACACGGGAAAGTGAAAACTATTCTGCAGCCTCCGGTGTAGGAGGAATCGATCTTCACGGAACCGCCGATCGCCTTTGCTACAGCTCGGCACAATGCGAGCCCGATTCCGGCGCCCTGCTTGAATTCGTTTATTTTCGTGAAGCGTTCAAACACCCATTCCTGCTTGTCGCGCGGGATGCCGGGACCGGTGTCGGTCACGGTCACGATGGCTTGCTTGGAGTCGTCAGAGAGTTCACACTTCATCGAAACCGAACCTCGTTCGGTAAATTTGAATGCGTTATGCAAGAGATTGGCAAGCGCTGCCTCGACGAGGTTTTTCGAGGTGAACACGGTGAGCGAATCGCTTGTCGGCTGATAGCGGAAAGATGTGTTTGGCGACTTTTTAAATTCAGCCT
Organism: Bacteroides sp.; assembly: GCA_014801525.1. GTDB lineage: Bacteria > Bacteroidota > Bacteroidia > Bacteroidales > Muribaculaceae > Muribaculum. Next base: position 48,187 of record JAAVEB010000020.1, on the reverse strand, counting down.
GGGAGTAGGCTACGTTACATAGCTCATTCAGCGACACACGTTTTTTGTTGTCGGCTTTTCCTGCGTCAATGTCTGAAATGACGATTATGTCATTCACCATTTTGAGGAGGTCGTCGCTGTTTTTGGTGATGACGTCGGCATAGGTCTGAAGGCTTTCGTCGAGCGAAGCCGACAGCACTTGCGCAAATCCTACAATGGCGTTAAGCGGGGTGCGAATCTCATGGCTCATGTTCTGGATGAACTTGGTCTTTAGGTCGCTCACCTGTTCCACCTTTTTCATCGCGTCGAGCACTTTGTTGCGCTCCTCTTCCACGATATGCTTCAGGCGGTTTATGCGGGCAAGCTGGATTAGCGCCATTATCAATGCGCATGCCAGGATTGCCACGACAATGATGGCAAACCAGATTTCAGCCTTGTGCTGGTCATACAATGAAACCGGTTCATTTATAATGTTTGCTGTTTCCGGAAGCTTGGAAGCGTCGATTCCGAAATGCTCCAGCATATTATAGTCAAATATGTATTGTCCCGGGATGATTGTGACGGGAGCTGCCGACTCGGGATCGTTGAGGTAGTTGAACGAGTCGTGGGCGAGGCTGGCTCCGACGGTGCGGTATTGCGGCGTAAAACCGCCGATGGCCCAGATGTTCATGCCAACCGATGACAGCGTCATGACGGGTATGTCGGGGTTTGCCTCTTTGAGCATGGCGATTGTGTTGCCGAGCAGGAATTCTCCGCTTTTATCAACGCGCCATGTTCCGCAAAAAATAGCGGTGACGGGAGTGAGTCCCGCTATGGTTGAGCTTGCTTCATCGACGGTCTTGGTTCTTCCGTCGATGAAGATAGGCGCGTATTCTGGATATTTGCTTGACTCGCGTTTTATCCATGACTGCATGTTTACGCCTCCGAAAGTGTTATCGGTCAGGAATGCGATGTTCTTGATTCCGGGAAAGAGTTTGCGCATCATGTCGATATTGTCTTTCAGGCTATATTCGTAGGCGTATCCGCCGACGATATTGAAATCGTTGAAGTCTATGCGGATGTCTTTTGAAGCCGGATGCCACGAGGCGAGGTCGATTGAGTCGGGCGGCAATGGAATTGTGTTGCGGCTGATCAATCCGCCCATGATGGGAATCTGTTTGAGCCTTTGATCGTCTTGTGAAAGATAGGTGGACCATGCCTCTTGCCCCAGAAGCACTATCATGTCGGGTTGTTGGGTACCGTTGTATTTCCCCATTATCGTGTTGAGGCGGTCATTCCATGCTCCTGCATCCTTAAGATAAAGGCAATCGAGGCTCTCGATTGCTATTCGGGCGTTGGGGTCCAGCCGTCTGTAGGCTTCGTTGAATTCCTCGAGATTTACCTGCATCGACCCCATGTCGGGGTTGTAGGATGTTATGATTAGTATGAGTTTTTCGTCATCACGATTAGCCGCCCATGTGTTGAGCACGGAAACAAAAACGAGAATGACATATATTAAATATCTCATTGCATTAAATTCAAAGTTAATCTATATACTTGCAAATATACTAAAAAATGGGGTGAAATGCGAACTTTTGATATGCAGCAAAGGGTAAGTTAACATAAATTAACCTACCCGAGAATTATAAAAGTGTGAAGTTTATAGCATTAGATATATGTGAATATTCTATGTTTTTTATTGTTTGATGTCAAAACCGCGTCGGCGCAATGCGTCGAGAGTGTGGTAGGACATCGCCTCTTTGTAATAGCTTATGATGTGGTTGCACCAATCGTTTTCGGTCTTTGTGCCGCTTCTTGTGCGGTTGTATTCCGAGATTAGAGCGTCATATTCAAGCAGCTCCTTGGTCATGTCGTCCTGGCGGTAGGTGTTGTGATAGATCACGAGATCGGTAGCCTGCTTGGGCTTCATGTCGGGCATCTCGCGTGGAACTCCTATGGCAAGACCGCAAACGACAAATACGTGCTGTGGGAGTTTGAGGATTCGGGCGATTGCTTCAGGAGCCGCCGTGCGTGCATAACCGATGGGACAGGTTCCTAATCCTGATGCTTCAGCGGCAGTCAAGGCGCTCATCATGGCGAGAGTAGCATCGACAATTCCCACAATCACCCCGTCGGCGGTCATCGGGAAGTCGGGCATCTCCGACGACTTGGCGGCGGCAAGGGTGTATATCTTATTATAATCAGCGCAGAAAAGCAAGAACCGGCGGCAGGTCTTGATCTGTTTCTGACCAGTCAGTTCATATAGTTGCTCTTTTATTGCTTGATCGTCAACGTCAATCACCGAGAACTGTTGTCCATTATAACTGGTGGGTGTGTTTCTTATCGCTTCATAAATGAAGTCTATAGTTTCCTGCGGAATATCTTCGCGCTCGTAGCGCCTGATGCTTCTGCGGTCTAATAAAGTGGCTTTAGCTGTTTTCATGACTTACTGGCAAATGATTGAACATGAATTCTTAGCTTTGAAACAATCATTGCCGCCGATTTGTTCACCGCTAAATATCGATACGCCCTATTTTTAGTATGTCGGTTTCAAAAGTTTCACGATTGATGGCACGGTTGCGCAGGCGGTTTCGGTAGGCATAGATGGTGTTGACCGAATAGTTGAGCACCTGCGCGATGCGCGTGCTGTCTTCAACTCCGAGCCTCATGAACGCAAGTATGCGCAAATCGGTATTGAGCAGTTCGCCGTGAGAGAGCTCGATTCGGCATTCGGGGCGTAGTTTCCGGTTGACTTCATTGACGAAATCGGGATAAATGTGAAGAAAAGCGCGGTCAAACGTGTCGTAAAATTCCTGGCTCTGCTCCTCGGCGAATTTTCCGGAAGATATCAGCTTGTAAAGTTCGTCGGTGTTGCCGGTTGAGATTTTGCGTGTCGTTATCTTGCAAAATTGATTGAGGCGTTCCATGTAGGCGGTGCATAAGTTGAGGAACTCGCTTATGTACATCTCCTTGATTTTATTGGCTCCGGCAAGCCCCTCCTTTAGCTTTTTCAGATGTTTCATTTCGGCTCTAAGGCGCATGGCTATCAACAGAAGGCATATCACAAGGATGCCCATGACGGCAATCACTATGCCGGTCCAGAGTTTTATGCGGCTTTCGCTTTTGCGGTGGGCTTCGGCGATTACCGGGATCGAGCCCGATGCCTGAAGCATTCGCATGGGGGCGTTGCACTCTACGGCGTCAGACAGCGCCATGTTCAGATATCTGTGGGCGCGCTCGAGGTCGTTGTTGTCAAACATGGCGGCTCCCAGCTCATGCAGTGAAACGGTTTCGCGGGTTGCATTGCGTATGTCGCCGGTGGCTGATTTCGCAAGATAGTACAGTTGCCCGTTCACGTTATCGTAGCTCTTGTGTATCTGAGCCATGATGTTGGCGGCGATGGCGGAAAGCTCGGGCGAACGGGGCGAATTTTCGAGATATTCGTCAAGAATTTCCTTGGCTTCTGACGAGTGTCCGGTTGCCCATAGGAATTCGCTTGAGCGCACGGTGTGCTCCTCGGAATTGTCAGGCAGTATTTCCAGCAGGCGGCGAAGCATGTTGATTGATTTTGTCCGCCACTTTTTGGATGACTCCGACTGCGGGTGATAAAATGACGACTGATAGTAATATAGCTGTCTGCCGGCATTGAAAAAGTACACCTTGAGGGAGTCGGGGAGTGATTCCGGCGACATTTCCATGAATGTTTGTGCCGCTTCCGAGCCAAATCCGGTCAGCGTCATTGCCACGAGTTTTTTAAGCCTGAATCTCATTTCAAGATCGGGCATTTGATGTAGCCGCGCTATTTCTTCGCCTCGTTCATAGGCGACTTTTGCCGAGTCGGCGAGGTAGCCGTTATAGCTGTCGCCAAGCGACATAAGCAGATCGAGCTGCTGTCTTGAAGCTGGCGGAACCGAGTCAAGACGGGCTGAAATCGAGTCTATGCGCGCTTGCCGCGCGTCCATGTAGGCGCGTCGTCGAGTAAGCTCCCCGTCAAGTTCTTTAAGGGCTTGCCTCACATCGCGGTCGGTTATGCTTTTGGCGGCGCAGGCGATTGCGCTCAGTGACAGGAAAAATGTGATTATGATAAGTCTTATTCTCACGATCGGTCGCTTGGTGTTGGATTACAAAGATATTAAAAAGGTTCAAATAAAAATTAAAGGCGAGATATTATTTTTGATAGCCGATGCTGTTATTTGGCTCTTTCGGATTATAAAGTGGTCGATAATTCTTATCTTTGCTTGGTCAAAGAGATGATTTTGATATGGATTTTGAAACGATAAGCGCTATTCCCAAGCCAGCCTATGCCGCCGGTGTCAGCAGTAGCAGTATTGCCGTGTTTGACCGTCTTGACGAGTTGAGTGAGCTTAAACTCCCGGCAAAGATAGATTTCTTGCTGTCCATCCTTTGCGAGCAAGGGACATTGACGTTGGAGTATGACACCACTTCGCGGCAGCTCACAAGCAGGGAACTCATGGTGCTCAAGCCTGGTCATGTGCTTTATAGCTATCATGCCTCGGCTGGTTTCCGCGGTCATGTGATTGTGGTTGGCACTTCGATGTTGGGCAATGCCTTGACGGCGTTGTCCAAAGTGTTGCCGTGCTTTTTGAAGTACAAGGACACTCCGGTCATAAAACTCACTCCCGACGAAATTGCCACTCAGGTTGCGATAAGGTCAATACTTCGCAAAAAGACATCCACCCGCGACGGCCATTTGTATCGTGACGATGTGATAAGATCATTGTTGGAAAGCCTTTTTTACGACACCCTCGGGCTATATGCCTCGTCGGCGACTGTGCGTCATCCTGCCGAGGGGATGACGCGCCGGGATGCTCTTTTTCATCAGTTCATAAAGCTGGTGGAGGAGAATTTCTATAATGAGCGTTCGCTGTCGTTTTATGCCGAAAAGCTCGGTGTGACTCCCAAGCACTTGTCGGCGTCCATAAGGGAGGCTAGCGGACACACGGCGGGAGAATGGATTGATTCCTATGTCCTTATCGAGTCTAAACTGATGTTGCGCAACACTGAACTCTCCATTCAGGAGATAAGCGCGAAATTGAATTTCAAAAATCAGTCTTTTTTTGGAAAATATTTTAAACGCTTGTCGGGACAATCGCCCAGAGATTACCGGGCACATCCAAATTCATAGCAATTGTTGTTGATTAAGCGGATTTTGCGTAACTTTGCCCACCTCAAAAGATTTAAGCATGTTAGGAATTAAGCGTCTATATACATTTATGTTGCAGAGTTTTCTCCCTCTGTTCCTGATGACGTTTTTTATCTGCCTGTTCATAGTGCTCATGCAGTTCCTGTGGCGTTATATTGATGACCTCGTTGGCAAGGGGTTGGAAATGAGCGTTATAGGAGAGCTGTTCTTTTATGCTGCGCTGACAATGGTGCCTTTGGCGCTTCCTCTTGCCATTCTTCTTGCATCGCTGATGACTTTCGGTAATCTCGGGGAGCGGTTTGAGCTCACTGCTATGAAGGCGTCGGGAGTGTCGCTCGTGAGGGCTATGAGACCCTTGATTGTGCTGATGGTGTTTGTTGCGGCAGGCGCGTTTTTCTTTCAGAACAATGTTCTTCCGATAGCCCAGACCAAAATGTGGACATTGCTCTATTCCATGCGACAGAAATCGCCTGAGCTTGATATTCCAGAAGGCGTTTTTTATGATCAGATACCCGGATTTAATCTATATGTGAATAAAAAGGATTCTGAAACCGGCATGCTTCATGAGCTGCTTATTTATAATGTGGAGCGCGGGACTGACAACGCTACCATCATCTATGCCGATTCCGGCAAGATGTCTATGACCGACGATAAGGGACACTTGTTCCTTCAGCTATGGAAAGGGGAGCAATTTGAAAACCTCCGTGAGCAGGGCGGAATAGCTTCGCGTAATGTGCCCTACCGTCGTGAATCGTTTGACAATAAGGAGGTGATGATTACTTTTGACGCCAATTTCAACCGCATGGATGAAAGCGGAATGAGAAATCAATATGTTGGAAAAAACATAAAAGAGTTGCAGGCTACCATCGACTCCATCAATCTGAGAGTGGATAGCGTGGGGTCGATATATGCTAAAAGCCTCAAGCAGAATTCCTATATGGGAGTGCCTTATGATGAGTATGTCAGAAAGCCCGACGGCTCAGGCGTGTTTGAGCGTTCAAAGCCGGTGAAGCTTGACCGTCCCGTCGACATTGATTCGGTGTTTAAGGGCAGTAATCCCGCATTTGCGAAATCGGTGATAAACCAAGGATTGTCAAAAGCTCGCAGGGCGCTGACCGACTATGAGTATAAAGCCGATATGATGCATGACGATAAGTACACCATACGCCGCCATGCCATCGAGCTCATGAAAAAGTTCACGCTTTCGGCGGCATGCCTGGTGTTCTTCTTCATCGGAGCTCCATTGGGCGCCATTATCCGAAAAGGCGGTCTTGGAACTCCGCTGGTTATCTCGGTTATTCTGTTCATCTTCTATTATATAATAGATAACGCCGGATATAAGATGGCACGCGACGGCAAGGTGGCGATCTGGGAAGGGCTGTGGCTGTCGACATTTGTGCTTCTTCCGCTTGGAATATTTTTCACCTATAAGGCGGTCAATGACTCTGCCGTGTTTAATGCCGACGCTTATGCCAATTTCTTCCGCAAGTTGTTTGGCAAGGGTGAAACCCGCAAACTTGAGGTGAAAGAGGTCGTTATGGATGAAGTGGACAGGAATGTAGCTATTGAAGGCATTGAAAAATTGTCGGAGAATTGCCGCCGTTTTCTGGATCGGTATCCTGGACGGCAGAGCTATATGCAATATTGGCGTGACGGCTACGACCGCCGTGAGCTTCATTCAGTCAGGGCTGAACTTGAACACTTGGTGGACTACATGTCAAACGACCGCCATCGAATAATAATATTGAAGCTGATGGAACTGCCGGTGTTGAAGAATCTGTGGTTCTATCATCCCGGTTCATATCCTTGGCTCTCGTGGTTGTTCATCGTGGTTTTCCCGCTTGGTATACCGCTTTATTTGTGGGGTATTCGCCAGCAGCGAAAACTAAAAGAGGAGCTTGAGCGTATAATTACTACCGGCAGGGAATTGATAACTCTGTTGCGGGTTAATACTGAAGACATTAATTAATACAAGAAATGGACAAGATAAAACTTGACTCTATAGAGGAGGCTCTACAGGATTTTCGAGAAGGAAAATTTGTGATCGTTGTTGATGACGAAGATCGCGAAAATGAAGGCGATTTGATTGTAGCTGCTGAGAAAATCACGCCTGAGCAGGTGAATTTTATGCTCAAACATGCGAGGGGGGTGCTTTGTGTTCCAATGACTATTTCCCGATGCAAAGAGCTTGAGCTTGCTCATCAAGTCGAAAACAATACATCGATGCTCGGCACTCCGTTTACAGTGACTGTCGACAAGCTTGAAGGCTGTTCGACAGGCGTGAGCATCGCCGACCGTGCTGCTACCATCCGCGCCCTTGCCGATCCGGCTTCAAAGCCTGAGACTTTCGGGCGTCCCGGACACATTAATCCGCTCTATGCCCAGGACAAGGGCGTGTTGCGTCGTTCGGGTCACACTGAAGCTGCTGTCGATTTGGCGCGTCTTGCAGGATTGCAGCCGGTTGCAGCCTTGATGGAGATTATGAGCGACGACGGAACGATGGCTCGCTTGCCTGAGTTGCGCCGGCGTGCCGACGAATGGGGACTTAAGCTCATTTCGATTTCTGATTTGATTGCTTACAGGCTTAAGCAGGAATCCCTCGTGGAGAAGGGTGTTGAGGTCGATATGCCTACTAAATATGGTCATTTTCGACTTATTCCGTTCAAGCAGAAAAGCAACGGACTTGAACACATAGCGATAATCAAAGGCGATTTAAGCAATTCTGATGAACCTGCGTTGGTGAGGGTGCATTCCTCTTGTGCCACCGGCGATATTTTTGGATCGCAACGCTGCGACTGTGGCGATCAGCTCCATAAAGCCCTTGAAATGATAGAGAAAGAGGGGCGTGGCGCCGTTGTCTATCTTAATCAGGAGGGACGAGGAATCGGACTCATGGAAAAGATGAAGGCGTATAAACTTCAGGAAGGGGGCATGGACACTGTTGATGCCAACATCTGCCTGGGGCATCTTGCCGACGAGCGCGACTACGGTGTCGGCGCGCAGATTTTGCGTGAAATCGGAGTGAGAAAGATGCGTCTTATGACCAATAACCCGGTGAAACGTGTGGGTCTGGAGGCTTACGGGCTTGAAATCGTGGAGAATGTGCCTGTTGAGGTGGCTCCTAATGAATACAACCTCCGCTATATGCGCACTAAAAAGGAGCGTATGGGTCACAGTCTTCATATATGATGATTTAAAGAATATGAATTAAGATTAAAACACATGCGGCTGCCAAAACACTTGGCTGCCGTATGTTGTTTTAAAGCTGTGAAAAGTTGATGAGGTGACAAATTGTCAATCATCATGTCACAATCACGATTTGGCGCAATATGTGCCATAGATAAATGTAGATGGAATAAAATAACTTAAACATATAATTAAAACAATAACCAAAATGAATATCAAACCATTAGCAGACAGAGTGTTGATTAAACCGACACCCGCAGAAGAAAGAACCCTTTCAGGTATTATCATTCCCGACACAGCAAAAGAGAAGCCTCTTCGCGGTACCGTAATTGCCGTTGGCAATGGCACTAAGGATGAAGAGATGGTAGTAAAGGTTAACGACGTAGTAATGTTTGGCAAATATGCCGGCACAGAGATCGAATTGGACGGTGAGAAACTGATGATCATGCGTCAATCTGACATTTTGGCAATTATCAACGACTAATAAAAACAAATATAATCATGGCTAAAGAAATAAAATTTGATATCAAGGCTCGTGAAGAGCTTAAAAAAGGTGTCGACGCTCTTGCCGACGCCGTTAAGGTAACCCTTGGTCCTAAAGGACGCAATGTGATTATCGAAAAGAAATTTGGCGCTCCCCACATCACCAAGGACGGTGTTTCAGTGGCTCGTGAAGTTGAGCTTGAAGATCCGTTCCAGAACATGGGAGCTCAGCTCGTTAAAGAGGTGGCTTCAAAAACCGGTGACGATGCCGGCGACGGAACAACAACCGCAACCGTGCTCGCTCAGGCTATTATTAATGTAGGTCTTAAGAATGTTGCCGCCGGAGCTAATCCTATGGACATCAAACGAGGCATCGACAAGGCTGTTGCCGCCGTGGTTGAAAGCATCAAGAACCAGAGCGAAGAAGTGGGCGACGATCTTAAGAAAATCGAGGACGTGGCTCGCGTATCGGCAAACAATGATGCTGAAATCGGTAAGCTTATCGCCGAAGCTATGCGCAAGGTGAAGAAAGAAGGTGTCATCACTGTCGATGAGGCAAAAGGAACTGAAACCACAGTTGATATTGTAGAGGGTATGCAGTTTGACCGCGGTTACATTTCGCCTTACTTTGTAACCAATACCGAGAAGATGGAATGTGACATGGATCATCCCTATGTGCTTATCTATGACAAGAAGATTTCATCGCTCAAAGAGATGCTTCCTTTGCTTGAAGCAACAGCTCAGAGCGGACGTCCGCTGTTGATTATTGCTGAGGACGTGGATCAGGAAGCTCTTGCGACACTCGTTGTGAACCGTCTGCGCGGTTCGTTGAAAATCTGCGCCGTTAAGGCTCCGGGATTCGGTGACCGTCGTAAAGAGATGCTTGAGGATATCGCAGTTCTTACCGGTGGAGTTGTCGTTTCGCAGGAAAAGGGCATGAGCCTTGAAACTTCAGGCGTTGAAGTGCTCGGCCAGGCTGAAACCATCACCGTCAACAAGGAAAATACCACTATCGTGAATGGCGCCGGTTCTAAGGACGCTATCGCTGCGCGCGTGGCTCAGATTAAATCTCAGATTGAGACTACCACCAGCGACTATGATAAGGAGAAACTTCAGGAACGTCTTGCTAAGCTTGCCGGCGGTGTTGCCGTGCTTCATATCGGCGCTCCCTCTGAAGTGGAGATGAAGGAAAAGAAGGACCGTGTGGATGACGCTCTTAGCGCAACCCGCGCCGCGATTGCCGAGGGTATCGTTCCCGGTGGAGGTGTCGCTTACATCCGCGCCATCTCAAGCCTTGACGGAATCTGCGGTGACAATGACGACGAGTGTACAGGCGTTGCCATCATCAAGCGCGCTATCGAGGAACCGCTTCGTCAGATTGTGGCAAACGCCGGTCTTGAAGGAGCTGTCGTTATCCAAAAGATTAAAGAAGGAACCGGAGACTTCGGTTATAATGCCCGCACCGGAGAATATGAGCACTTGCTTCAGACCGGTGTTATCGATCCTGCAAAGGTGACCCGCGTGGCTCTTGAAAACGCCGCTTCAATCGCCGGAATGTTCCTTACCACTGAGTGTGTGATTGCTGATAAGAAGGAGGATAATCCTGCTCCTGCAATGCCTGCTCCCGGTATGGGTGGCATGGGCGGCATGATGTAATGACCATTCTGTCGACAATTAAAATATAGCCGGATGCAATTAGCGTCCGGCTTTTTTTTTATTCTTGACGAAATAGATTATCTTTGTAGATATGGACGAGCAGATCAAGACCAAGGTTGAGCATCTTAGAAAAGAGCTTAACCGGCATAATTATAATTATTATGTGCTTAACGCGCCTGAAATTTCTGACTTTGAGTTTGATATGATGATGAAAGAGCTTGAAACTCTTGAACATGACTATCCTCAGTTGGATGACCCGTTGTCGCCTACCCATCGTGTAGGCAGCGACATTAACAAGGCGTTCACTCAGTTTGTGCATAAGCGGCCCATGCTTTCATTGAGCAACACTTATTCAGTTGAGGAGGTCGACGAATGGTTTGAGCGCGTGAAGTCGGGATTGTCGGGTGAGGCATTTGAGATAGTGGGTGAGATGAAGTATGACGGTACTTCGATTTCGCTTACATACGTCAACGGCAGACTTGAGCGCGCGGTGACGCGCGGTGATGGCGAGCGCGGCGACGTCGTGACCGACAATGTTAAGACGATTCGCAGCATTCCCCTCCAGCTTCAGGGTGAAGGCTATCCCGATGAATTTGAAATCAGAGGGGAAATAGTTTTGCCGTGGAAAGAGTTTGACCGTCTTAATGCCGAGCGAGAGTTCAACGAGGAGCCTCTTTTCGCCAATCCTCGAAATGCCGCTTCGGGAACTCTTAAAATGCAGAATTCGGCTGAGGTGGCTAAACGCGGTCTTGATGCGGTGTTCTATTATCTGCTTGGCGACAATCTTCCTGCCGACACCCATTACGAGAATATGCAGATTGCCCGCAGTTGGGGTTTTAAAGTTGCTCCTATTATGGAACTTCTGCATGGAATCAATGACGTGGAGCGCTTCATCAATCATTGGGATGGGGCGAGGAAGGAGTTGCCGATTGCCACCGACGGACTTGTCTTCAAGGTGAATAATCTGCGTCAGCAGCTTAATTTGGGTTACACCGCTAAATCTCCGCGATGGGCGATAGCCTATAAGTTTCAGGCTGAACGAGCGTTGACTCGTCTTCAGGAGGTCTCGTTTGAGGTGGGCAGAACAGGGGTCATCACTCCTGTGGCAAATCTCGACCCTGTGTTGTTGTCGGGCACTATTGTTAAGCGCGCGTCGCTGCATAATGAAGATATTATAAAAACGCTCGGCATCCATGAGCATGACATGCTTTATGTGGAGAAGGGAGGAGAGATAATCCCGAAGATTACCGGGGTTGACGACGCTGCGCGCGAACCTGACTCGAAACCGGTTGAGTTCATCAAGGAGTGTCCTGTTTGTGGCACTGCGCTTGTCAGGGTTGAGGGCGAGGCGGCATGGATGTGCCCCAATAAATACGGATGCGTTCCCCAGATATGTGGCAGAATCGAGCATTTCGTTGGACGCCGCATGATGAACATCGACGGCATAGGGGAGGAGATGGTCGTTTTGCTTTACCGTAATGGTTGGGTCAGAGATATTGCCGATCTATATTCGCTTGATGATCATCGTTCGGAAATGTTGTTGCTGCCAGGCATAGGACCGAGAACGGTTGACCGCATTATTGAAGGAATCGAAGCGTCGAAGAAGGCTCCTTTTGAAAGAGTTGTCTATGCTCTGTCCATCCCTTATGTTGGAGAGACAGGGGCTAAGAAACTGGCGCGCGCCGTGAGAAATATCGATGCTCTGATGTCGGCTTCGGCAGAACAGCTAACGGCTATAGACGATATAGGGCCCAGAATAGCGGAAAGTATCATTGATTTTTTTGCCGCGCAAGAGAATCGTGACATAATCAACCGGTTGAAAATTGCCGGAGTAACGATGTCAATGCCTGACGAGGAAGAGGGTGAAGGTTCCGATAAACTTTCAGGAAAGACGATAGTCATAAGCGGAACATTCCTTCATCATTCGCGCGATGAGTATAAAGAGATTATAGAGCGCAATGGAGGAAAGAACGCCGGCTCTATATCTAAGAAGACCGATTTTATTCTCGCCGGCGACAATATGGGACCGTCTAAGCGTGAAAAAGCGGTGTCGCTCAATATTCCTATGCTTAGCGAGGATGAATTTCTTGAATTGATTTCAGAATAATAGACTATAACGATATAATTAACTATGACTCCAGAAGAAAAACTTGCTATAGAAGAGCGCGTGATAACAATGCTTAAGACTGTATATGACCCGGAAATACCGGTCGACATATATAATCTCGGGCTTATTTACAAGATTGATCTTGCCGATGACGGGGCGTTGAATGTTGACATGACGTTGACAGCTCCAAGTTGTCCGGCGGCTGATTTTATTGTTGAAGACGCTCGCATAAAGCTCGAGAGTGTCGAAGGGGTGAAGTCGGTAAATATCAACATTGTCTTTGAGCCTGAATGGAACAAGGACATGATGAGCGAGGAAGCCAAGCTCGATTTGGGATTTCTTGACTGATAGTGGGTCGCATGGCGGAAAAAAAAGTTTATTTTTTCTCTGACGCTCATCTTGGGGCTACATATATCGATGATCCTCGCCGTCACGAGCAGCGTCTTGTAGACTGGCTTATGTCGATAAAGGATGATGCGGCTGAAATCTACATGCTCGGCGATGTGCTTGATTACTGGTATGAGTATCGCACGGTCGTTCCGCGCGGTTATGTCCGTTTTTTCGGCACGCTCGCCGCTCTTGCCGATTCAGGAGTGAAGATATATTGGTTTATAGGCAATCATGACATATGGCTGTTTGATTATCTCAGAGATGAAATAGGGCTCACGGTTGTGGACGGCTATCTCGTGAAGGATATACTTGGCAAGCGCTTTTTCATGTCGCATGGCGATGGAATAGGTAAGCTTAAACCGTCATTCCGATTGATGAGGTGGATATTCCGCAATAAATTCTGTCAAAAATTATATGCAGCCATCCATCCGCGGTGGACTATCCCGTTTGCTCACGGATGGTCATCTTCAAGCCGTGATTTTGAGCATTATGTTCCGCTTGAAAATGTCGACCCGAAGTCAGAACCTCTTGTTCAGTGGGCTGAGGAATACTCTATCGCTCATCCGGGAATAGATTATTTCCTGTTCGGGCATCGTCACGTCCTTTTGCGTCATGCGCTGCAATCAGATGGCGAAGTTTTGATTTTGGGCGACTGGATAAGGCATTTCACTTATGCCTGTTTTGATGGACAAAAGATGGAAATTTGTAGCTATAATTAACAAGTTCGCCATGGAGAGCGATATTTTTAACAAATTTTTACGATAGGTGAAATTTATGTTTCCGTGGTAATGAGCTTTTAATTAGATTGTTGGGCGTTATTTCAGTTGGTACGATATCAAAAACTATGTTTCTAAACATAGTTTTTCCTTTGGAGATGTCATAAAAAAGGTTGACCTTTGTACCACAAACCTAAAACAATCTTTTTTACCTTAGAAATTGTACCTATTGGAAACCCATAAAAAGGAGCTTAGTGATTAAGCTCCTTTTTATATTTAGATTGTTCTGGCAATTTGTGATTCAAATTCCAATAGACCTCGTTTTGCGTCCAGTCCTCCTGCATATCCTGTGAGTGAGCCCGAGGCGCCGATAACCCGGTGGCATGGAACTATGATTGAAAGCGGATTGGAGCCGATTGCGTTTGCGACGGCGCGCACCCCCTTGGGACTTCCGCATTGCATGGATATGGCGGCGTAGGTCGTTGTTGAGCCGTAAGGAATTTTGGACAATTCTTGCCACACCGATATTTGAAGCGTGGTTCCAACCGATATTGTCGGGATATTGAAACTTTGACGCGAGCCGGCAAAGTATTCATTGAGTTCTTGAACTGCAATATTGTTCTCCTCGCATTCCCCGGGCTGAAACGCTGCATTGAGCTTTTCACACAGGCGGCGTTTGTTTGATTCATGACGGCGGCTGTCGGTCCAGTCGCAGATACACAATTTTCCGTCGATGCTCCCGATGAGCATTTTTCCATAAGGAGATTCGTAAAATCGGTATAAAATCGGGCGTTTGGTCATGCCTATTGAAAGATTATGTGAAGCGATTGTGAATTAATATAACAAATTTATGTATTTTTGTGGATAAATTGTCAAGATTATGGATATAAACGAATATTTTGCCAACCGTTGCACGGTTCGTAATTATACCGACAAAGAGATTGACCCGGCGTTGCTGATGCAAATGCTTGAAGAGGCTGCCCATGCCCCTAACACAGGCAATATGCAATTATATTCGGTGATAGTGAGCCGCACTCCTGAAGAGAAAGCCGCGCTTGCTCCGATGCATTTCAATCAGCCGTGTGCCACCGGATGCAGTGTTTTATTGACGTTCTGCATTGATATTAACCGTTTCCGCCGTTGGTGTGAAGCGAATCACGCCGAGGAGGGATTCGGCAATAGCCAGATGCTGCTGGCATCGGCAATTGATGCTTCGCTTTTTGCCCAGCAATTCAATACGATAGCCGAGCTTAACGGACTTGGATGTTGCTATCTCGGCACCACTGCATATAATGCTGCCGAAATTGCCGCTATCCTTAAATGTCCTGACGGCGTGGTGCCGTTGATTTCTCTTGCCGTGGGCTATCCAAAAGGGGAGGGCAACCGGTCAGACCGACTTCCTATAGGCTCGATAGTTCATTTCGGTAAATATGACGATTATGATTACTCCCGCATAAAGTCGGTCTATGCCGACAAGGAGTCGCTTGAGGAGAGCGCTGAGTTTATTGCTCAGAACAATAAGGAAACCCTTGCGCAGGTTTATGCCGAGGTGCGTTATCCTAAAGCGACAAATGAGCTTTTTTCAAAGAGTCTTGATGAATATCTTGACCGCACTTTTTTTAAGAAATAAATTAACCAATCATCACATAACTTATGTCAGAAAAAACTAATCAGGTCGATCTTGAAACGGACGACAACGGTGTGTCAGGCTTGCCTGAAAATGCATTTCGGGAGCTTGGCGCCGATGAGCAGTATCATCCTGTGATGCATCCTGCCCATGATTACGCCGAAGTGACCCCTTATTCAGTGGGAATGGGATTGCTTCTTGCTGTTATTTTCAGCGCCGCCGCCGCTTATCTCGGATTGAGAGTGGGGCAGGTGTTTGAAGCCGCAATTCCTATTGCCATTATAGCAGTGGGATTGTCAGGAGCCCTTAAAAAGCAGAATCCGCTCGGGCAGAATGTGATAATCCAGTCCATCGGAGCTTGTTCAGGCGTTATCGTCGCCGGAGCTATATTCACTCTTCCGGCGCTCTACATTCTTCAGGCTAAATATCCTGAAATTACCGTGAACTTCCTTGAAATATTCCTCAGTTCGCTGTTCGGAGGTATTTTGGGCATATTGTTCTTTATCCCTTTCAGAAAATATTTCGTGAAGGATATGCACGGAAAATATCCTTTCCCCGAGGCTACTGCGACTACTCAGGTGCTTGTCAGCGGAGAGGGTAAAGGCGCTCAGAGCGGTTCACAGGCGAAGACTCTTGTCATCGCGTCGCTTATAGGCGGTATTTATGATTACCTTCTTGCCACCTTTGGATGGTGGGCTGAGAATGTGACCTCTCTTGCTTCGCAATGGGGAGCCGCGCTTGCCGAGAAAACGAAGCTTGTGTTGAGCGTGAATACCGGAGCCGCGCTTCTCGGACTCGGCTATATAGTGGGGTTGAAGTACGCTTTCGTGATTTTTGCCGGTTCGATATTCGTGTGGTGGATTATTATTCCGTTGATGGGTACCTATGGCGCGGCTGAAATCGCATCCCTCGATCCGGGAGTCATATTTAGCGACTATGCCCGACTCATCGGCATCGGCGGTATCGCAATGGCGGGTGTCATCGGAATTGTCAAGTCATGGCATATAATCGCTCAGGCTGTGGGGCTTGCCGCGCGTGAGCTCAAAGGGAAGCCGAGCGGAGAGAAGGAAGTGCGTTGGCAGACCGATATATCGATGAAACACATCGTCTACATGGTTGCGGTGGCTTTGATCGCCGTGCTTTGTTTCTTCTGGATCGGTGTTATCCACACCTTCTGGCAGGCTTTGGTGGCATGGATCGTGGTGACTGTAATCGCATTCTTGTTTACAACCGTAGCCGCCAACGCTATCGCTATCGTGGGTTCAAACCCGGTGTCGGGAATGACCTTGATGACCCTTATCATTGCGTCGGCGATATTCGTGGCGATTGGTCTGAGCGGAACATCAGGTATCGTAGCCGCCATGGTTATAGGTGGTGTTGTCTGCACGGCGCTTTCGATGGCTGGCGGTTTCGTAACCGACCTCAAGATTGGCTATTGGCTTGGCTCTACTCCTAAAAAGCAGGAGAGCTGGAAATTTTTGGGTACTCTCGTCTCGGCTGCTACAGTAGGCGGCGTGATTCTTGTGCTTAACAAAGTCTATGGATTCTCAGGACCCGACGCTCTCGTGGCGCCTCAGGCAAATGCGATGGCTAAGGTTATCGAGCCGTTGATGATGGGTGGTGAAACCCCGTGGATTCTCTACATGGTCGGAGCGATACTTGCGTTGATTTTGAATTGGCTTGGAGTTCCGGCGCTTGCATTCTGTCTCGGTATGTTTATTCCGCTTCAGCTCAACACTCCGATGCTTGTGGGCGGCGCGATAGCATATTTTGTTTCAAATCGTTCGACTGACGAGGCTGTAAATAACGCTCGCCGTGACCGCGGAACTCTTATCGCATCGGGATTGATTGCCGGCGGCGCTCTGTTCGGGGTGTTCTCGGCGTTGACCCGTTTTGCCGGATTTGAGTATGAAAATCCTGTTCCTGAATTGACTACCCAGATTCTCGGTTGCGTGATGTATGCGTTGCTCATCGTTTATTTGATTTGCAGCTCAATGCGAGCCAAAAAGAATTGACGTTTGCTATTTAAAGGAATAAATAGAGAGATTCTGGCAATCTCGGTGCCGTCGATTGTAACCAATATCACCACTCCCTTGCTCGGACTGGTTGACGTTGCTATCGCCGGACACATGGGGAGCGCCTCGTATATAGGAGCCATCGCTGTCGGTGGCTCCTTATTTAATATGCTGTATTGGCTGTTCGGTTTCCTGCGCATGGGATCAAGCGGTATGACCGCGCAGGCTTATGGCGCCAATGACCGGGTACAACAGTCGCGTGTGCTTCACCAGGCTCTTGCCGTAGGTGTGCTTGCCGGTCTTGTGATGATACTTGCACAGTCTCTTATCTGTGTTGCCGGGCTGGATTTCATGGATGTGAAAGATGACACCCGCGAGCTTGCGTCGGTCTATTTTAAAATCTTGATATGGGGCGCGCCGGCGGTATTGTGCAACTATGCTTTGTGTGGCTGGTTTGTCGGCATGCAAAACAGCGCGGCAGCCATGTGGGTCTCGATTGTGATAAATGTGAGTAATATCGCAGCGAGTTGCCTGATGGTATATGTTTTCCATCTTGGCATTTCGGGACTTGCCGGAGGCACTCTTTTTGCGCAGTGGTGTGGTTTCGGATTGGGAGCGATTATCGCATTTGCCCATTATAAGGTGGCGAGGCTTCGGGTGAAAGAGATTCTGAGATGGTCGATGTTGAAGCGTTTTTTCAGGATCAATTCCGACATATTTCTGCGCACGGTGTGCCTGGTTGCCGTCACGATGTGGTTCACCCGCGCAGGTGCGTCGCAGGGCGACGTTATGCTGGCGGTAAATGCTTTGCTGATGCAGTTTTTCACCATTTTTTCCTTTTTCATGGATGGTTTCGCTTTTGCCGGCGAAGCTCTTGTCGGAAAGTATATAGGTGCCGGGCAGCCGGCTGAGCTTAGGACCAGGATATTCGCGTTGTGTAAATGGGGTGCCGGCATCGCTGTGGCTTTCACTCTGCTATATGCGTTGGGTGGGAATGCGTTGCTGTCGGTTTTGAGCGATGATGCCGGTGTTATAAGCGCGGCGGCTGACTACCGATGGTGGGTCGTTACAGTCCCCGCTGTGGGTTTTCTCGCATTCTCCTACGACGGTATCTTCATAGGGGCTACCGCCACGCGCGACATGTTGATGTCGATGTTTGTCGCCACCGTCGTTTTCTTTGCGGTTTATTTCCTCGCTTTTCCGGCGATGGGCAATGACGGGCTGTGGCTTGCGTTTATATGCTATCTTTTTATGCGTGGAGTTATTCTGGCTTTTATAGGGCGACGTTATGTTGCCGGTCACTGACGGGCTTGTCCAAGGCTATATATAAAGAAACGGCGCCATCAACGTGGCGCCGTTTTATTTTTTAGAGAGGAGGTTTATTCTACTTTAAAATCAATTAACTGTTGCTTGGTGGGGTCTTTGGCTACAATCTTGCCTTGCGGATTTATCAGATAAGAGTGCATCCCGTTTTCAAGATGATAGTCATTGACAAGTTTTCCGGCTTTCTTGCCTGATACGTGAAATTGTGCTATTTCGTTTGTCCCGTCGATTTTTGCAATCTCCTTGAACAGGTCCTCGCTTCTATCCATGTTGATTGCCAAAAAGCGGAATCGGTCTGATGACGGACGTTTTGCCGGGTTTGTCCGGATTAAATCGGAATATTGCTTTGTCAATATCCTGGATTTGGCGTCGGTTGTTGCCCAAAATTGAAGAAGTACCCAATGCCCTTTCATGTCGTCAAGAGAAACGATAGTGTCATTTGATTCAACTTTGAACACAGGAGCCGTGCTGCCCTTTTTGCCGTCGACGGCGTTGATTGTGGCAGCTGTTCCCAATCCGATCAGAACTGCGAAGAGTACAATAATCATAATTGTTTTCTTCATTGCATAAGCTTTAAATTTATACTTACGGGAAAGACGCTCACGCGGGTGTCCCGTTGCCGGCTTTCGGCGAGGTCAGACTCTTCCAACCTATTGTGTAAACAATTCAGATGGGGCAAAGTTAGCTGATATTCATTAAAATAACAAAGTTTTAGACTTACTGCCATCTCATTAAGGATTGTGAATGTGAGTTGAAAACCGCATGAATACAAGCACTCCAAGGGATTGTTAAAATGTTTTAAAATTATGTTTTTAAACATGTGGTGGCCAATTCAAGCGTTGTTTTTAGGATTATTTAAACTAATTTTAATGTAAGTTGTTATAATAACTGTTAATATATTAAAATTGAAAAAGTATGAAATCAAGGTTTTTGTCAGTGTTTGCTATGCTTGCCGGAATCGCTCTTTGCGGATCGGCTGAGACTCCGGCCGAAAAACAGTTGGAGCTTCTTAAAAAGGATCACCACATTATTCACCTTGAAGGTGGTGAGCAAGGAGCGGTTGACACTATTTCTGAACAGGAGCTTATCAATACGTTCTATTATGATCAGTTCCGCCATTTTCAGGATCCGCGGGCGCCTTATTTCATGCTTATGAGCAAGACTCGCAAATATGCCATGGGTATAGGCGGTGTTGTTAGAATGAGGGGTTGGTATGACTGGAACGGAGCCATGCCTAATGCCGGTTTCACTCCTTATAATATAAGCATTCCCCGAAATCCCACTAAAAACAACTGGTATGGCACTACTCCGGCAGGAACAGCTCTGTTTTTCTCGGTATTCGGAAGAAATAACACCTATGGTCAATATCAGCTATATATCGAGGGTAATTTTTCGGGATATGACAGTCGCGGTTTCAAATTGAAGAAAGCTTATGCAACTGTCAATGACTGGACTCTTGGTTATACTACATCGACATTCCAAGACCCTGCCGCTCAGCCACCCACTCTCGACGCTCAGGGTCCAAATTCGAAGACCGGATCGACCAATATGTTGCTCAGATGGATGCACACGATGAAAAGTCATTGGGTAGTGGCGCTGTCGGTTGAAACACCAAGCAGTTCCATAACCTCAAAGCCTGATTTTTATACCGGATGCAGCGACTACATGCCTGATTTCGCCGGATTTGTGCAGTATCAGTGGGGTAGCTCTTCTCATGTGCGCCTGTCTGGTATCGTTCGCGGTCTCAAGTATCGTGATTTGGTTTCGGAACGCAATTATCGTGTTGCAGGGTGGGGCGCTCACGCAAGCGCGGTGTTTACCCCGGTGTCGCCATTGACTGTCTATGGAGCTTTTCTGGTTGGAAAAGGCGTGAGCAGTCTAAATAATGATTTGCAGAATGGAGCCGGCGATTTGATCGGAAATCCCAATCAAGAGGGGCGCATGTATGCCCCGATGAGCCTTGGTTGGTATGGCGCGATGAGCTATCATTTCAAGCCTAATCTGTTCTCGACGGTGATTTTTGGCGAGGAGCGTTTTCTGCCCAAGTATAATCCTAACTTCGATAATCTCACATATAAATATGGTCTTTATGCAACGGCAAATGTGATATGGGACATCACTCCGAGATGTGAAGTGGGATTGGAATATAACATAGGTAAACGCCAGAATATCGACTTGCAGCATAGATGGGCCGACCGCTTGTGCTTCATGGCTCAGTTCAGTTTCTGAGAATGTCGTTTTGTTGCCTCTCAGTTTGGCGAGACGAGGAGTTATTATTACCTTTGCGCCGATAAACATATAATTGAGTGGGGCGGTTGGTCGCTTGCCGACTTCGGGCGCGGCAAGAGGAAAGTCCGGGCAACATAGAGCGCCATAGTCACTAACGGTGACCGGTCAGTGATGGTCGAGTAGCGTGACAGAAAATAACCGCCTTCATTCGTGGAGGCAAGGGTGAAAAGGCGAGGTAAGAGCTCACCGGGTTTCGCAGCAATGCGGAGCGCCGCACGCCTTATGGGTTGCAAGGTCAAGTATACCGGCATTTAAGGGTTGCTCGCCCATTGCCGGGGGGTAGACTGCGAAGATAAATGACCGACCACGATCTCAGGATTGTGACATAACCCGGCTTATAGTTCCGCTCAATCTAAAACGAAACGAGCTTTTCCGATTGGAAAAGCTCGTTCTGTGTTCTGTTGCGTATGCCGGAGATTAGCCCGGGATAATTGCTTCGCTGGGACATACTTCAGCGCAGCTGCCACATTCGATACAAGTATCGGGATCGATGTGATAGATGTCACCTTCAGAGATAGCCTCAACCGGGCAAACCGGGAGACAAGTACCGCATGCTACACACTTATCGGTAATTACGTAAGCCATGATTGAAAAATTTTTAGTTATTATACGAATTGCTTATTGTTTGCTCTGCAAAGTTATATCTTTTATTTTAATATTGGCAACAATTCCGGGAAAAATCTAAATTTAATTTTCTTGCGGAAGGGAGGAGTTAATCTATATAAGAGAAATGAAATAAAATTTTTCACAAATGAGGAAAAACACTAAGTTATTTGTTAAAGAATTAAAGGAATCATGTTATATTTGCATTAAATTTCTAAAGAATTGTCTTAATTAACACCTACTATTATTGATGAAAGCGAAGGTTAAACCTGACTTGGGCTTTTGGAATTTATGGAATCTCAGCTTCGGATTCTTCGGTGTCCAGATTGCCTACGCTCTCCAGAGCGCCAACATTTCCCGTATTTTCGCCACTCTCGGAGCGGATCCTCATGAATTAAGCTATTTCTGGATACTGCCTCCGCTTGCCGGGCTTGTGATTCAACCTATAATCGGAACTTTGAGCGACCGCACGTGGAACCGTTTCGGACGCAGGTTGCCTTATCTGCTTTTCGGCTCGATTCTTGCCGTGATTGTGATGGCTTTGCTTCCCAATGCCGGCAGTTTCCATCTTGCCGTCGGCGCCGCTCTTATATTTGGAGCGGTGGCGTTGATGATGCTTGATGTGTCGATCAATATATCTATGCAGCCGTTCAAGATGCTTGTGGGCGACATGGTCAATGAGAAGCAAAAAGGACTTGCCTATTCGATTCAGAGTTTTCTTTGCAATGCCGGTTCAGTGGTAGGGTTTATTTTCCCGTTTGTTCTTGCGTGGATAGGTGTGAGCAACGTTGCCGAGGGCAATCGGGTGCCTGAATCGGTCACCTATTCTTTTTATGGCGGCGCTGCCATTCTCATTGTGTGCGTGATCTACACTTTCTGTAAGGTGAAGGAGATGCCTCCTAAGGAATATGCCGAATATCATGGCATAACCGATGAACCCGATGACGAGAAGTCCAATTTCATTTCGCTGCTCGTTAAGGCTCCGAAGGTGTTTTGGACAGTGGGGCTTGTGCAATTCTTCTGTTGGGGCGCTTTCATGTATATGTGGACCTATAACACCGGCGGTGTTGCCGAGCAGGCATTTGGATGGGATGCGTCGCAGGGGACTCAGACTGCCAATTATCAGGAGGCGGCAAACTGGAGCGGCATTCTTTTTGCCGTTCAGGCTATAGGGTCGGTAATTTGGGCGGCTGTTCTCCCCAATTTTTCAAATCGCCGTGTGGCTTATTCATTAAGTCTTCTGATAGGAGGAATTGGATTTATATCAACAATGTTCTTTGCCGACAAGTGGCTGCTGTTTATAAGCTATTTCCTTGTGGGAACCGCTTGGGCGGCAATGCTTGCGATGCCTTTCACCATTCTCACCAATTCGATTTCAGGCAAGCACATGGGAGCCTATCTCGGACTGTTCAATGGCACTATCACCATTCCTCAGATTGTTGCCGCGGTGTTGGGCGGAGTCGTGTTTAATATGCTTGGCGGTCACAGCCAGCTAAACATGATAGTTCTCGCCGGAGTCCTGCTCGTCATCGGCGCGATATGCGTGTTTGCAATTAAGGAAACTTATGCGGAGAAACATCAGGTGTCGGAAGCTGACGCTGAATTGGGCGAGGTAGCCGAGCCCTAAAACTCCTGTTACACTATATTATTACAAAATTATTACAAACGGCGCCGCCTGCTCCTTAACCGGGAGCGGGCGGCGCTTGTTTGTCGTTTTCCGTGGCATGATTTTCTGTCGGAAAATCACGCTCGATTCATGGATTGATCATGGCTGAATGCAGTTAATATAGTTTAAGATTAGACCTCGAACCAATATTTCAGAGGTATTGTTTATAAAGTAAAAACCTAACTAAATATTGCGATTATGGATTATCGAGATGTAACAAATTCAAGTAAAGTGGTGCTTGTGGAGTTTTATGCCACCTGGTGTCCTCATTGCCGTAAAATGATGCCCGTTGTTGAGCAGGTGAAAGAATTGCTTGACGGTAGGGTGCCAGTTTATCAGTTTGACATTGATAAGAACCGTGAGGCTGCTGACGCAGTAGGCGTTGAATCGGTCCCGACGTTCATTATCTATCGTGACGGTGAGATGGTTTGGAAGCACTCGGGCGAAATTGACGGCGAGGTTCTTCTGAGCCGAGTTGAAACTTTTTGCTAATTTATAGGAGTGATGGCTGAAACGACTATTTTTACTGATTTTTTGACGGAGCTTGAGGTGCCCCATACACAAGGTTATTCCGACGAGCAATTTCGAAATATGCCGTTTAAGTCATTGTTCGGACTTTCAAAATTGCTGAAACAATATGGTGTCGACGGAGAGGGCTTAAGATTGTCCTCTTCCGGCGACATTTCTCGTCTTGAGCCTCCGTTTATAGCTAATACGGGCGGAGGCATGGTGATTGTCAATGGGCTTTCCGGCGGGTCGGTAAGCTATCTCACGCAAGGTGAAGTGGAAGAAATGCCGCTTGATGAATTTAAGAAGACATGGGACGGCACTGTATTTCTCGCTTATCCGGCGGATGACTCTTGTGAGCCTGATTATAAGGCGCATTGCCGTGATATTTTCATCGGTAAGGCAAAGAAGTGGGGATTGTGGGCTGGCGTTGTGGCTCTTTTCCTCTATCTGTTTATCAGCAACGGCATATATCGCCATGTGTCAACCGTGCTTCTCACTGTCATTAATCTTGCAGGTCTTTATCTCACCTATCTGCTGGTTCAGAAGTCGCTCAAGATAAAGAATAGTATTGCCGACAATGTGTGCGGCGTGCTTCAGGCTGGCGGATGTGACAGTGTGCTTGAGTTGAAGGCTGCGAAATTCTTCGGCATATTCAGCTGGAGTGAAGTCGGTTTCACTTATTTTTCGGTGAGCTTGTTGGCATTGCTCATTTTCCCTGAGTGGATTGGCTATCTCGCTTTGTGCAATGCCTGCTGTCTTCCATTCACTTTTTGGAGTATATGGTATCAGAAATTCAGGGCGAAGGCATGGTGTACTCTTTGTGTGAGTGTGCAGTGCTCGCTGTGGCTTCTGTTTTTCTGCTATCTTGGCGGCGGATGGTTTGACGGAGTATTTCCGTTGAGAATCGAGTTTTTCGTTCTCGGACTCTCTTACCTGACTGTGCTTCTTGCGTTGAACCGCATTCTCCCCATGTTTGACAATTCTGAAAAATAGATGAATTATGAAAAAGATAAAACGTGCCGACATTAAAGGTGCGGTAAAGCTGTCGGCGATGGATTTGAATAAGATTCATTTTTCTGACCGACGCACGGTGCTCACTCCCGAGGTGCTTGAAAAACTTGCGTCGTCGGGAACCGTGGCTGAAAAAGAAAATTAAGCGACGGCAGAATCATCGGAATGCTCTTTTTCTGTGAAATGTCAGTTTTAAATTGTATATTTGTGCAAGAAAGAGCCCAATATGGAAAATTATATAGTATCAGCGCGAAAATACCGTCCGTCGACATTTAAAAGTGTCGTGGGGCAAGCGGCATTGACTGCGACTTTGCGAAATTCGATAAGCAAAGACAGGCTTGCCCACGCCTACCTGTTTTGCGGATCGCGCGGAGTGGGAAAGACTTCATGTGCGAGAATCTTTGCCAAAACAATCAATTGCGAACATCGCACCCCTGAAGGCGAGGCTTGTAATGAATGTGCCTCATGTCGTGAATTTAACAAAGGCAACTCGCTGAATATAGTTGAACTTGACGCTGCGTCAAATAATGGCGTTGACTACATGAGGGAGCTTACCGATCAGGTGCAGGTGCCTCCGGTCAATGCCCGTTACCGCGTGTTTATCGTCGATGAGGTCCACATGCTTTCTACCGCCGCGTTCAATGCGTTTCTTAAGACTCTCGAGGAGCCTCCATCCTACGTGGTGTTTATTCTTGCCACCACTGAAAAGCACAAGATTATCCCCACCATTCTATCGCGGTGTCAAATATATGACTTCAACCGAATCACCATTCAGGACATGGTTGATCATCTCAAGTATATTGCCGGAGAAGAAAACATATCGGTGGAGGATGCCGCTCTCAACGTGATAGCGCGGAAAGCCGACGGCGCCATGCGCGACGCTCTTTCTATATTCGATCAGGTGGCTGCGTCGTCGATGGGCAATGTGACCTATCGCGCGGCGATTGAGAGCCTGAACATTTTGGACTATGAATATTATGACCGTCTTGTCGAAGCTTTTTTGAACGGAAACGTGCAGACGTCGCTTCTAATATATAAGGAAATCAGGGATAAGGGATTTGATTCACTGTTTTTTATAAACGGACTCGCTTCTCATTTCCGCGATTTGATGGTGGCGCGCGACCCTGCCACTATATCGCTGCTTGAGGCAAGCGATGAAGCGAAAACCCACATGGCTACCGTTGCGGCAAAGTGTTCGCCCGCCTTTCTGTATAAGGCGATGGACCTTCTGAATGATGCAGACTTGAATTATAGAACCGCCTCCAACAAGCAGTTCCTTGTCGAGCTCACTCTTATTAAACTGTGCCAAGCGGTCAGCCCCTCTCAAAGTAAAGGTGATGCGGGA
Organism: Bacteroides sp.; assembly: GCA_014801525.1. Classification (GTDB taxonomy): domain Bacteria; phylum Bacteroidota; class Bacteroidia; order Bacteroidales; family Muribaculaceae; genus Muribaculum. The sequence continues at coordinate 22,138 of JAAVEB010000020.1, read as the reverse complement.
GAGGGGCAGTTGCGTCCGATAACATCTTCGGGCGAAGCGTCACCCACTGCGTCGGCGGCAACAGCAACAGCGCGTCCGTCGGCTAAGCAGCCACAGCATTCTGCGGCTGCGGCTCAAAATCCTAATGCGGGTCATCGTCCGGCGCCGATACCGCCTAAACCTGCGCCTGGTGCCGGAAGTCAATCCATGCGCCCGCGCGGACCTATGGGCGGATTGCGTGTGCCTGATTTGTCGCTTAAAGGCGTAAAGAAGCAGTCTGAGGCTAAGGTCGCAGAAGACACTCCGTCTTATGAAAAGAAGAATCAACGGTTTACCGACGCTCAGTTTGCCGATGCATGGAAAGATATCATGAACAAATATCCTGCCGAGCATTTGATGATCAACGCTATGCGCATTTCCAATCCGAAACGCTCGGGCGAATCTGAATTTGTCGCAGTGGTGGAGAGTGAGGCGATCCGTGATATTCTTGTTGCGTCTACTCCGCTTATCGTGGGCGAGTTGAGGACGCGCTTGCAAAACGACTTCATCACTCTTGAAGTGGGGCTTAACAAGGGGCAAACTACCGTTACGTCGCTAACCGATGCCGAGGTGTTTCAGGTCATGCGCAAGAACAACCCCTATTTCAACGACTTTATCGATGATTTTCATCTCACCCTTCTTTAGAGCTCTTAAAAATTCTTATAATACATTCGATAGGTTGATAAAGATTCAACCTATTTTTGTTATATATAAAGGCAATCATGAGGTGAAAAAGATTATAAAATCGGAAATTATATTATTAAATATGTAACTTTTTCCTAATTTTGCCAAAATTTTGAACGAGTAGTAATAATCATGCCGAAGAATTTAGTCATAGTAGAGTCGCCCGCAAAGGCAAAAACAATAGAAAAATTTTTAGGTTCTGACTATAAAGTCATGTCGAGTTACGGGCATATACGAGACCTCAACAAGAAAAAATTCGGCATTGATATTGAACATGATTTCCAGCCGGTCTATGAAATTCCTGCTGAAAAGAAGGCATTGGTCGCCGACTTGAAGAGCGAGGTGAAGAAAGCCGACACGGTGTGGCTGGCTTCCGATGAGGACCGCGAGGGAGAGGCTATCGCATGGCATCTTTGCGAAGTTCTCGGACTTGACCCCCATACCACCAAGCGCATCGTGTTTCACGAAATCACCAAGAAGGCAATCGAGGAAGCTATCAAGAATCCGCGCTCAATCGATTTGAACCGCGTGGACGCTCAGCAGGCTCGTCGAGTTCTGGACCGCATTGTGGGTTTCGAGCTTTCGCCCGTTCTTTGGAAGAAGATAAAACCCGCGCTTTCAGCCGGTCGAGTTCAATCGGTGGCTGTAAGGTTGATTGTGGAGCGCGAAAAGGAGATATCAGAATTCAAGTCAGAAACCTTCTATCGTGTACACGCTGAATTTTCCACCCCCTCAGGTTCTGTCATAAAGGCTGAATTGGGGCAGCGCGTCTCTGACCGTGAAAGGGTGGAGGATTTCCTTAAGTCATGTCTCGGCGCTTCTTTTAAAGTGACTGCCGTTACCGAGAAGCCGCTATCCAAGTCGCCGGCTCCTCCGTTCACAACTTCAACTCTCCAGCAGGAAGCTGCGCGCAAACTTGGATTTACCGTGTCGCAGACAATGATGATAGCCCAGCGTCTTTATGAGGCGGGTTACATCACCTATATGCGTACCGACTCTCTCAACCTCTCGACTCAGGCGGTGTCGGCTATCGCTGCAGAAATTAAGGAAAAACTTGGCGAAGAATATCTTAAAATAAGAAAATATCACACCCACAGCAAGGGTGCCCAGGAGGCGCATGAGGCGATTCGCCCCACTGAGATCGCGTCGAAAACTATCGACGGTTCCGCTCAGGAAAAGAGGCTTTACTCGCTTATATGGAAGCGCACCATCGCTTCTCAGATGGCTGATGCTGAAATAGAGAAAACCACCGTCGAGATTACCCCTTCAACACGCTCCGAGCATTTCACGGCAACAGGCGAAGTGGTGAAATTCGACGGATTCCTCAACGTGTATATTGAGGGCAAGGATGACGAAAATGTTGAGGACGACGCAGGTCGATTGCCTGAAATTCAGCGTGGCGACGCCCTTAGCCTCAATGACATTGTCGCAACTCAGCGCTTCACTCAGCAGCCTCCGCGCTACACTGAGGCGTCGTTGGTAAAGAAAATGGAAGAGCTGGGAATTGGTCGTCCGTCAACCTATGCTCCCACAATTTCAACCATTCAGGCGCGTGAGTATGTTGAAAAAGGGGAGAATCCAGGAGAGGAGCGTCAATATGAAGTGCTTACCCTGAAAGATGGCGAAATCGTTGACGAACTACGCACCGAGACTACCGGATCAGAGAAAGGCAAATTGATTCCTACCGATATAGGGGAAATCGTGAACGATTTCTTGACTGAATATTTCCCGTCGATTCTGGACTATGATTTCACGGCGAAGATGGAGGAAAAATTTGACGACATCGCCGAAGGAAATCTTGAATGGAGCAAAGAGATTGCCCAGTTCTACGCATTGTTCCATCCCGATGTTGACCATGCGCTTAATATGCGTCTTGAACACAAGGTGGGCGAGCGTCTTCTTGGAACCGATTCCGAGGGTCATCCCGTCAGTGTTAAGATAGGCAGATTTGGACCGCTGGTTCAGATAGGGGACTCCGACAGCGACGAGAAACCTCGGTTTGCATCGTTGCTGAAAGGTCAGTCGGTGGCTACGATTACCCTTGAGGAAGCGCTGAAGCTTTTTGAATTCCCGAGAGTGCTGGGCGAATTTGAAGGTGAGGAAGTGTCAGTGGCGATTGGCAAATATGGACCTTATGTGAAGCACAACGGCAAGTTTGTTTCCATACCTGAAGATAAGAACGCTTCGGAGGTGACTCTTGACGAGGCTGTGGAGATGATCAAGCAGAAGCGCGAAGGCGAAACCAAGCGTCTTATAAAGACATTTGACGAGGAGCCCGATCTTCAGATTCTTAACGGCAGATATGGTCCCTACATATCCTACAATAAGACTAACTATAAAATTCCTCGCACAGTGTCGTCGCCCGCCGATCTATCATTGGAAGATTGTCGTGAGATTATTAAGGAGCAGGATGAACGCCCCAAGAAACCTGCGCGTCGAGTTTCAACCCGTAAAAAATCTTAAATATGGCTCAATATAAGTCAAGACCAACAAAGCCGGGAGCGGAAAAGAACGCCTTTCGCCCTGATGTGATTGAAACATATTTTCCGTCAGAGCCGTGTAAACTTCTGGAATTCCTTTTTCAGGCGATGCCTCAACGCAAACGCACTTCTGTGAAGGAATTGCTTAAGCACAAGCAGGTTGCTGTGAATGGTGTGCCCGTGACCCAGTTTGACTCCGAGCTCAATCAGGGCGACAAAGTGCAGGTCAATCTCACCCGTGAGTTCCGGGTGTTCAGTAACCGTCGTGTTAAAATTGTCTATGAGGACGATGATATCATTGTGGTTGAAAAGGGCTACGGACTCCTTTCGATGGGAACCGACAAGATTAAGGACGGCACGGCATACTCTATTTTGCGTGACTATGTGAAGTGGAGCGATCCCCGCAATAAACTTTTTATCATCCACCGGCTTGACCGCGACACCTCGGGCTTGATGATGTTTGCCAAAAACATCCAGGCAAAGGAGGCGATGCAGCATAACTGGAACAACATGGTGCTTAACCGCAAGTATGTCACCGTGGTGGAGGGAAATGTGGAGCAGGACAGCGGCGTGGTGAAAAGCTATCTCGTCGAGAACTCCCAGATGGAGGTATATTCTTCCCCCGAGCCTGTTGAGGGCGGAGAGTGGGCTGTGACCCGTTATAAAGTGTTGAAACGCGGCAACGGTCACACCATGCTTGAAGTTGAGCTTGACACCGGGCGAAAAAACCAGATCAGAGTCCACATGAAAGATTTGGGACATCCCATAGCGGGCGATCGTAAATATGGCGCTCGCTCATCGATTATACATCGTCTTGCCCTTCATGCCCAGACGCTGCGTTTCGCCCATCCGGCAACCCGCCGCGACATGAACTTCTCCACTCCCATCCCCGGCTCCTTCTTCAAGCTCGTCGGCGGCAAGCGCTAATCAACTTAAATCAATTTGTCGGCTGATATCTCGTCACTTGATGGCGTTTCGGCTGATTCTATTTAAAATCAAGCAGTTATACATAGTATGGCTGCTTTTTCTTTTCATACCGGAACTTTTCTATGGATAGTTGTTATATTAGCCAAATATTAGATAGTTCGATAGTGGATGATTTCCGAAAAAACATTAAATTTGCAATCGTGAAATCAATAAACTGATTAGCTAATGAAATAAAACTATTATAAAGACATATTGAAAAGAGTGTTTCACTTTTTGCTTGATGTATTCTGAAAAATCGCCAAATTAAAAGAGTGCTCATCGCAGTAGAAAGGAAATGCTTGCACCTACACAGGTGTGGGCTTTTCTTATTTGCATGGGTACAGGCGTTTGGCGATGCCTTCAGAATAGCAATAAAGTATAGAAGCCTACACCTTCTTTTTGCTGTGTCGCAAAAAGAGCCTATGGAAATATATCAGGAAGATGGTTTGTACGGACTAAAGAATGATTGTGGAGAAGTACTGATTCCTCCGCAATATAGAGAGTTCTATCCTTTCTCATGTGGCTTGGCTTGTGTGAGGAATAGCAGTTATCAATATGCTTATATCAACATCTTTAATAAAGCTGTTGTGCCATTTGGTAAATATATATGGGTAGATCCTCAGTTCAAAGGTGGATATGCTCGTTTAAAAACCAATGATAATAAGTATTGGGGAATAATAGACATAACAGGCAAAATTGCTGTTATTCCCAATTTGGATTACATCAGACCTTTGACGGTAAAGCCATCCTCAATTAAAGGATGGGGAGATTGTGTTCTTGTACATGGAATATACTCAGGTAAGGGTGTTGGATATATAATTGACCGAATGAGCCGTATCAATCTACCCGTAGATTTTGAATTTGAAAATAATGAGTTATGAAATCGTGCCTCACATATATAGTATGCTTCTTTCTACTTATAATCCTCATTGGGAGATGTAGCAATCAAGTTCAAAAAGATAGTGTAAAGAAAGGTGGTTTTACAGCTGATACTTTAGCAGTAATAGCTGAGCATCCAAAAATCAAAGAAATACAATCATTTATAGAAAATACTATTTACCGGACAGAAGATTATGATGTACATCCCATTAAGGATTATAGGTTTACTCCTCTCAAAGTAAGTTATGATGGTCCAATACATGTAAACATAAAGGAAAATAAAGCAGAAATAAAGGCAGGTAATACTTATACATCACTTCATCATATTCAGTCTTATAGATGCTACGAAGTCAACGATGAGAAAGTTGCAGTGCTAAAGACTGATAAAGGTGAAATCCAAATTATTATTAGCAGATTTGCGAATGAACCACATATCAGATTTTATATTAAATCTGACTCCCGAATAATAGGTTGGTTGCCTTCAATATCTGACTTAAATACGAATTAAAACATGGAATATCCTATACATTACGGTTTAGAAAAGGCTGGTTTACCGCTTATTCTAACCGCAGAGGATCCAAAGAACTTGTGTTTTCTGATAGACACAGGTTCTACAAGGGATGTAATCTTTGATTTTGTGTATCAGCATTTCAAGGATTATTTTACACTGACAGATGAAACTCAAAACATCATGGGAATTGATGGCTCATTGAAACCTACAATCATAGTAAATGCAGACTTGCGGTTTGATGATTTAAGGTATAAAGCTCCATTTGCAGTTCTTGAAGCCAATGATGCCATAACCCAAGTACAGGCAGAAACAGGCATACAGATACATGGAGTCTTGGGCATACCGTTTCTTATAGAAAATAAGTGTCTGATAGACTTTGATAAACTAACAATATCGAATAAATGATAGAAGGATTATTTATAATAGCCATTGGAGCATTGATCCTGTTCTATGCTCAAAGACAGTCTGATAAGAAGACTATTGAGCAACAAGAAGATAAAATCCGTAGATATGAAGGACGAACCAATGCTAAAGATGAGGCAGAAGCCAAAAAGTTACAGGATTGGTACCACTTTGATAAAATCATAAGACAATTACGGTCTGAAGATGAATACTCTGAATTTGAGCCGGAAGAAATCATAAAAGAGCGAGCAAAAGCCAAGTTCCGTAAAATATATGGATATGAATACAAGGAATAACAATACTTCGTCATATACAGAACTTGTGCATATCGGGAATATCGGATTTATGTTTGAGGTTGATCAATCCCTTAAACATAATCTGATAACTCCTGATATACTTACATTCTTTGATGGTGTGCCAGAGAGTGGAGAGATTACTGAAAACAGTGCTTTCTCTCATGCAATTATCCAAACAGATCTTCGCAAATCTCTCTTTCAATATATTGGATATGATTGGGTGGTTTGCTCTGATGGTGTATTTAGAAAATGCCAAAAGGTTAAATGTCGTGTAGAACTCAATTCGACACCCAATACTGTTGTATTTCACATAGATAGATCATTAGCTGACGGTACGATTGCAGGTATTATCTCATCATAACGTATTGATTGATGTCCAATAATAAAAATTATTTACGTGCAATAATCTCAATTTCATATTAAAATGAAACTAAACAAAAGATGTAAAATAGCTTTTGTAGCTGTTGTGGTAGCTCTAATCCTCTGCATTTCAGTTGCTATCTTGTGCTTTGCCATTGTTGAGAACACGGCAAAAAAACGATTATACTCAGAACCTACTGCCATTCCACATAATAAAGTAGGACTGCTGTTAGGCACAGCTCCAATTACTCCGTGGGGTACACATAATTATTACTTTGATTATAGAATTGATGCAGCTACAAATCTATTTATGGCAGGAAAAATTGACTATATCATTGTAAGTGGTGACAATCATTCTACAGATTATGATGAGCCGAGCAGTATGCGGGACTCTTTAATGGTTCGTGGCATTCCTCAGGAGAAAATTATACTGGATTATGCCGGATTTAGAACTTTAGACTCAGTGGTGAGAGCTAAGGAAATATTCGGACAGGATAGTATGACAATCATATCTCAGCAATTCCACAATGAAAGAGCCTTATACTTGGCTAAGCAATATGGCATTGAAGCTATTGGTTTTAATGCCAAAGATGTGACATATTGGAAAAAGAGATTGAAAATACATGGGCGAGAATATCTTGCAAGAGTAAAGATGTTTATTGACCTATACTCAGGGAAGCAGCCCAAATTCTTAGGAGAAAAGATTGAAATAGACTAAAATATAGCCTAATTCTTGGATATACCGCAAATAAACTTACAGTATAAGCCAAACAAGATCAGACAACGCCAACTGAAGGATTGACATCCCATTCCCGGATCGTTCTTCAAATTTGTCGGAGGAAAGTGCTGATTTATAAGCATAGCAGGTCTTAAATCGGTGGCATTGGCGGTGTGTCGGGGAGACGTTACCAGCCGCCTGAGGCGCCGCCTCCGCCGGTCATGCCTCCTCCGAAGGAGCCTCCGGAGAATCCGCCCCCTCCGCCAAATCCGCCTTTGCCTCCGCCGGGAATTATGACTATCTTAGGAACAATCACTTTCGGAATTGTGTAGGAGGTTTGAGTGTGGTTTCCGCAATTGCGGCACACGTAATCCTTCAATCCCACTCCTTCATTATGCTCGGTAGGCTTGCGGATTATGCGGGCGCTGTTCAATGACATTGCTTTAGTGCCGCATTTTGGGCACACCTGATACGTTGATTGCTGATTGACGAAAGGCAGGATGTCGGTCTCTCCGCAAGTGTCACACAGCCACACGTCATAGTCCACCGAATCAAGTTGCTCTTCAAGATCCTGGGCCGGAGTGAGATATTGGTTGTCGGTCTGCTCGTCGAGAAGTCTCATCTTGTGATGGCAGTTGGGACACACTCTGCGATGATGGCGCTGATACCTCATTGTCAGCCACACCAATAGCATTGAAATGAACGGGATGCCAAGACCTATGAAACCCATGATCAACCCCGGCACTTTCATTTGCCTTAATGCCATGTAGCGGTCATAGCGGTCCCGGCGACGCGTCTTGAAAAGTATCCACAGGAACCATGCGAACAGGAATATTGCTAAGGCGCTCCCTACGGAAAGCCATATTTTCAGAAATTCTTCATCGTCATTATCGGTAGCGTCCCCGTCATTTTCATATTTTGACATGAGCTCTTCGGTAGCTCCTGGGGTAGTTGTCAACCGCGATATCTCGTTTACGGCAGCCGTTACCCCGCCGTCATAGTCGCCCTCCTTAAAATGAGGCGTCACGATGTTTCTTATTATTCTTCCGGCGATAATGTCGGGCACGATTCCCTCCATGCCATATCCTGTGCGTATAGCCATTTTCCTGTCGTTGACCGACACGAGAAACAGCAATCCGTTGTCCTTGTCGCGTTTTCCGATTCCCCATTTTGAAAACAGCTCGGTGGCGAAACTGTCGATGTCGCCCCCTTCGATATTCTCGACTACCACCACAACTGCTTCGGCTGAGGTCTGCTTCCAGAGGTTGGATAGGGTAGAGTCGAGCTGAGCGACGGTTGCGCTTGAAAGCACGTTGTCGGGATTGCTGACATATTTTGTCCGGTTGGCGACGTGGACATTGGGTATATCTTCCGGGCGATATTCTTTTGCCGATATGCCAAGAAAAACGAGCAGCAGGGCGAGGAGTATTATATGGCGTTGTTTCATTGTCTTTTTTTATGTTGTTGAGTTATTTCTGATTTTGTCCTCGGCGGGTTAAACGGCGGGCAGGCTCATGCCGCAAAGTTTTCGATATAAATCAAGGGCATATACGTCGGTCATGCCCGAAATATGATCGAGCACTGCCTGAATTTTTCCGTAAAGCGTGGGCGCCGATATGTCATATTGTTTCGGGACCTTGCTCAATAATAGCGATGAATAGTTGAGCTCCGGAAATCTTACAGCATGAATCAGCTTCTCCATCAGGAACGAGATTATGCGATTACCGGCAAGCTCGATGTCGACCACGTCGCTGGCACGGTAGATCTTTGCCCATGCGAGAGCCGAGCATCGCTGATAGCCCTCTTTTTCAAGCCGGGATATGTGGTCGAGAAGCGAACCCTCGAAAGTGCCGCTGAGTATTTTGTCTTCATTCTCGACAAAAGCCTTGGCGCACTCCTTGACAAGGGTGTCGATGACGCAGCTGCGCAGATATGCGATTTTTTCGTTCGGGTCATCGACTTTATCCATGGTCTTGTGCATCTTTTGCCTGCGCTCCTCAGGGAAAAACGACATGAACGTGTCGATCACCTCATGAGTGAGCAGCACTCTCAATTTGTGGGCGTCCTCGATATCCATCACCTGATAACAGATGTCGTCGGCAGCTTCCACTATATACACGAGCGGATGGCGCGCATAGCGCACCTCTCCGTTTTTCCCGTATTTTGGAATCATGCCAAGCTCATCGGCGATGCGCTGGAATGTCTCGACCTCCGATTCGAAAAAACCGAATTTTGATTTGCCGCCCGCCATTCGCGATTCATAAGGATACTTCACTATCGAGGCGAGCATCGAGTAGGTCATGGCAAAGCCTCCGGGACGTCGCCCGTTGAATTGATGGGTGAGCAGCCTGAAGGAGTTTGCATTTCCTTCAAAGTTTATAAGATCGGTCCACTGGCGTTCTGTCAGCATCGGGTTGAGGACCGACCCGGGACCTTCGCTGAAAAAGGTGGAAATCGCTTTCTCGCCCGAGTGTCCGAACGGCGGGTTGCCCAGGTCATGGGCAAGACAGGCGGCGCCGACGATTTCATCAAGGGCATCGAGTTTTTCCACCCAAGGCTCCGAGGCATATTTGGTCTTAAGGACCGTGCTGATTTCGTTGGCGAGAGAGCGTCCTACCGATGCCACCTCCATTGAATGGGTGAGGCGGTTGTGGACAAAGATGCTGCCCGGCAATGGGAAAACTTGCGTCTTGTTCTGCAAGCGTCGGAAAGGCGATGAAAAGACAAGCCGGTCAAAATCACGTTGAAAATCGCTGCGCGAGCCTTGACGCGAATTATGGTAGTCCTCCAGACCAAGCCGTTTGTCGTTGATGAGCTTATCCCAATTCATCATAGAATTCCAAGTTTAGAGTTCAAAGTTACCATATTTTTGGATATAATTCAAAATGTGAGCCATAGATTAATCAACATTTATTGGCTTTTTCCGTCTTTTTTAATTATATTTGCACGATTTTTTGTACAAGACAAAGTAGAAGTATAATTTTTATGGCAAACCCAATTAAGAAAACCATCGAGCTCGGTGATGGACGCACCATCACACTTGAGACCGGGAAACTGGCTAAGCAAGCCGATGGAGCGGTAGAGTTGCGCATGGGCAATACGATGCTCCTCGCAACCGTGGTATCAGCCAAAGAGGCTGGTGAAGGCGTGGATTTCATGCCGTTGCAGGTAGAATACAAAGAGAAGTTTTCATCCAACGGGCGTTTTCCCGGAGGATTCCTCAAGCGTGAGGGCCGCGCGTCGGATTACGAGATTTTGACCGCGCGTCTTGTGGACCGTGTGTTGCGTCCGCTTTTCCCTGATAATTATCATGCCGACACATTCGTGAACATCACAATGTATTCGGCTGACGGAGAGGAGATGCCCGATTCATTGGCTGGTCTTGCGGCTTCAGCTGCGCTTGCTGTGAGCGACATTCCTTTCAACGGACCCATTTCAGAAGTGCGCGTCGCCCGCATTAACGGCGAATTTGTTATCAACCCCACCTTCAAGCAACTTGAAGATGCCGACATGGAATTGATGGTCGGAGCCACCTATGACAACATCATGATGGTGGAAGGTGAAATGAAGGAAGTTAGCGAGAACGATCTTCTTGCCGCATTGAAAGCTGCCCACGATGCCATAAAAGTTCAATGCTTAGCCCAGATAGAGCTTGCAAAAGAAGCAAAAGCGACCGTTAAACGCGAATACTGCCACGAAGTTAACGACGAAGAGCTTCGCAAGGATGTTCATGACAAGTGTTATGACAAGGCTTATGCGATAGCTAAAGCCGGAAGCGCCGACAAGCACTGGCGTCAGGATTCTTTCGATGCCATCTGCAATGAATATATCGAATCTCTTCCCGAAGAGGAGCGTGATGAAAAGGCTCCGCTCGTTAAGCGTTACTATCATGATGTTGAGCGTGAGGCTGTGCGTCGTTGCATCCTTGACGAAGGTGTGCGTCTTGACGGTCGTAAGACAACCGACATCCGCCCCATCTGGATTGAAACCGACTATGTTCCGGGACCTCACGGATCGGCTGTGTTCACTCGTGGAGAGACTCAGGCTCTTGCCACTGTCACTCTTGGAACCAAGCTCGACGAAAAGATTCTCGACGAAGTTCTCACTCAAGGAAAAGAGCGCTTTTTGCTCCACTATAATTTCCCTCCCTTCTCTACCGGCGAGGCTAAGCCCACCCGCGGCGTAGGTCGCCGTGAAGTCGGTCATGGCAATCTTGCCCATCGCGCGCTTAAGGGCATGTTCCCCGAAGGGTTCCCTTATGTTTGCCGCATCGTGAGCGATATTCTTGAATCTAACGGTTCGTCGTCAATGGCAACCGTGTGTGCCGGAACTCTTGCTCTTCTTGATGCAGGTGTGCGCATGAAAAAGCCTGTCAGCGGTATCGCGATGGGACTTATCACCGACACCGACGGCAAGAAATATGCAGTGCTTTCCGACATCCTCGGCGACGAGGACCATCTTGGCGACATGGACTTCAAGGTGACCGGAACTCGCGACGGTATCACTGCCACACAGATGGATATCAAGTGCGACGGTCTCTCTTACGAGATTCTTGAGAAGGCGCTTCTTCAGGCTCGTGACGGACGCCTCCACATCCTCGACCTTATCGAGCAGGCAATCCCCGCTCCTCGCGAAGACTACAAGCCCAATGTTCCGAGAATCGTGACCATGACAATTCCTAAGGATTTGATCGGCGCAGTGATTGGACCGGGCGGAAAGATTATCCAAGGCATCCAGGAAGCCTCGGGAGCTACTGTTTCTATCGATGAAATCAACAACGAAGGCTTCATCGAGGTGGCTGCTACCAACAAGGCGTCGATGGACAAGGCTCTTGAAATGATCAACGCGATTGTTCAACTTCCCGAAGAGGGTAAGACCTACACCGGTAAAGTCCGTTCAATCCTTGATTTCGGAGCGTTTGTTGAATTTATGCCTAACCGTGACGGTCTTCTCCACATCTCTGAAATAAGCTGGGAGCGTCTTGAAAACATGGAAGCTTCCGGACTTAACGAAGGTGACACTGTTGAAGTGAAACTCATCGAAATCGATAAGAAGACAGGCAAGTACCGTCTTTCTATGCGCGCTTTGCAGCCGAAACCCGAAGGCTATGTTGAGCCGCAGCGTCGTGAGCGTCCTCAGCGAAATAATGGCGATCGTCCCCAGCGTCGTGACGACCGTCCTCGCCGTGATGACCGCGCTCCCCGCCGCGATGATCGTCGCCCTCGTCGCGAAGAGCCGCGCAATGAAGAATAAAAATTCGTTTAAATTTGTTATAAGTGAGAGCACACCATGTGTTCTCACTTTTTTATTAAATATTAATAGGAATAATAGATGTTACTTGACTCTCTGTTTTTAGTCTTGGGGCTTGTCTTGATTCTCGTCGGGGCGAATGCCCTCACCGACGGAGCCTCGGCGGTGGCTAAGCGCTTTGGCATAAGCGACCTCGTGATAGGCTTGACCGTGGTGGCGTTTGGAACCTCCGCTCCCGAGCTTGTGATAAGCATCGTTTCGGCTATAAATGGCAGCGCGGAGCTTGCCGTGGGAAATGTTGTCGGGAGCAACCTTTTCAACACTCTCGTCATCATTGGCGTCACCGCAATGATTGTTCCGATGACAATCAGCCGCGGGATTATGATTAATGAGATTCCGCTGGTGATTCTTTCCTCGATAGTGCTGCTGGTGATGGGCAACGGCCCTCTGCTCGACGGAACAAGCGAAATGATGATAACCCGCAGCAGCGGAATAGTGCTGTTGCTGTTTTTCGCCATTTTCATGCGCTACACTTTTTCTCAGGCGAAGAATGCCTCGCCCGATGATCCCGCTCAGGAAGAAGCGTCGCAAAAGAAGCCGATGTCCATGTTGAAATCCGTGATTTGGGTTGTAGGCGGACTCGCTGCGCTGATTTATGGTGGCGACCGTTTTGTTGCCGGCGCGTCGGGCATTGCCCGCGGGCTGGGTGTCAGCGAGGCGGTGATCGGCTTGACTATCGTGGCTGCCGGCACGTCTCTGCCTGAACTTGCAACCTCCATTGCGGCGGCTCTTAAAGGCAAGACCGGGATAGCCCTTGGCAACGTCATCGGCAGCAACATTTTCAACATCTTTCTCGTGCTTGGAGCGTCGGCAACAATACGCCCGCTTGCGTTTGGCGATATCGGGAATTTTGACCTGTTGACTCTTGTCGTCGCTTCATTGCTCTTCTGGATATTCGGGTGGTTTTTCAAAACAAGAACTATTACGCGCGTTGAAGGCGCGATAATGACAGCCGTCTACATCGGCTATGTCGGAGTGTTGATAGCAAATGCCGCTTAAATTTGGGAGATATTAAAATTTTTGGTTACATTTGCATTATTGAACAAAATTCAAGAGAGATATAAAAATAGCAAAAATTAAAATTGGATTAAGATGAAAAAGAAATTTATCTGTACCGTATGCGGTTACGTTCATGAAGGTGATGAAGCTCCTGAAAAGTGCCCTCTTTGCGGCGCTCCGGCAAGCAAATTCAAAGAAATGGAAGAGAATCCCGTGCTTCAGTTCGTGACTGAACATGAAATTGGTGTTGCAAAGGATACTGACGATCAGATGAAGGCTGACCTCACCGCTCACTTCAACGGCGAGTGTATGGAGGTGGGCATGTATCTTGCTATGTCTCGTCAGGCTGATCGCGAGGGATATCCTGACATCGCTGAAGCTTTCAAGCGCTACGCTTTCGAAGAAGCTGAACATGCTTCTAAATTCGCTGAACTCCTCGGCGAGCACGTTTGGGACACCAAGACTAACCTTGAAAAGCGTATGGCTGCTGAAGCAGGCGCTAACGCCGATAAGATGCGCATTGCTCGTCGCGCGAAAGAACTCAACCTCGACGCTATCCACGACACTGTTCATGAAATGGCTAAGGATGAGGCTCGCCACGGACAGGGCTTCCAGGGCTTGTATAACCGCCATTTCGGAAAGAAATAATTATATACCGAATCAGTATAAATGGGCGAGATTCCGATTCCGGAGTCTCGCTTCATTTTTTTGTATTTTACAGCAATGATTGCAGCCTATGATGTGATTGATTTCGTGATAATAGGCTATATGCTTTCAATTTGCGAATGTGGATTGTTTATTTCTGGCAAAAAGTGCTTGATTTACGGTTAATTTGAACATTGCTTGTCGTTAACAAGCGGAATTAGTATCTTTTAACACATGAGGCGTGTGTAATACTGGGAATTTCTATATCTTTGTTTCCGTAAATGCTTAAATTAATAATTTTAATCCTCTATTTGATTAAAATTTGTAAATCAGGAGATGTGTTCAAATGCTATTAATTTAGTCGTTACGTGTTTGTGTGTAAATTGTTTTATTAAACCAGTTATTAATCGTTTTTCATGCGAAAAAGTCTTTTAATGCTGTTGGTCATGACGTTTATAGGAGTCATGACAATGGCAGCTCAGACACGGACTGTGTCCGGAGTCGTTTTATCGGCGGATGATGATGAGCCGATATTGGGAGCGACCGTTATGATTAAGGGTACCCAAGTGGGCGGTACGACCGATATTGACGGAAAGTTCTCCATCACAAATGTTCCTTCGAATGCTAAGACCATGACTGTAAGTTACATCGGTATGAAACCGCAGGAAGTGGCTATTCAAAAGGATTTCATGACAATAAAACTCGAATCCGCTGCCGAGCAGCTTGAGGAAGTCGTTGTCACCGGTATGCACAAGATGGACAAGCGTCTTTTCACCGGAGCCGCGACCAAAATAGACGCTCAGGATGCCCGCATCAGCGGTATGGCTGACATTAGCCGAAGCCTTGAGGGGCGAGCTGCCGGAGTATCGGTGCAGAACGTGTCGGGAACTTTCGGTACTGCGCCTAAGATCAGGGTCCGTGGAGCTACCTCGATCTATGGTAGTTCCAAGCCGCTTTGGGTTGTCGACGGAGTGATAATGGAAGATGTCATGAATGTCTCTGCCGACGATTTGTCATCAGGAAACGCCGAGACCCTTATCTCTTCGGCTATCGCAGGACTGAATGCCGACGACATCGAGAGCTTCGACATCCTTAAGGACGGTTCCGCTACATCTATCTATGGAGCGCGCGCCATGGCTGGCGTGATTGTCGTCACTACAAAGCGAGGAAAAACAGGGCAGAACTCCATCTCCTACACCGGCGAGTTCACCATGCGCCTGAAACCGAGCTACAGCACTTACAATATAATGAACTCGCAGGACCAGATGAGCGTCTACCAGGAACTGCAGCAGAAAGGCTACCTCAATTATGCCGAGATCGTGAATGCGTCGGCGAGCGGAGTATATGGAAAGATGTATGAGCTCATCACTCAATATGATCCCGTTTCAAAGAAGTTCATGCTTGAAAACACTCCCGAAGCGCGTGCCCGGTACTTGCGCGAGGCGGAATATCGCAACACTGACTGGTTCGACGAATTGTTCTCTACCTCAGTGATGCAGAATCACTCGGTGTCGCTATCTTCAGGAACTGACAAAGCCCAGTACTATGTGTCGGCGAGCGCCATGTATGATCCGGGATGGTATAAGCAGAGTGCCGTTCAGCGATATACCGCCAACTTCAACGGCAATTTCAATATTTCCGACAAAGTTTCATTCAACTTGATCAGCAACGCCTCGTTCCGCAAGCAGAAAGCCCCCGGAACTCTTGGAAGCGATGTCGACGTGGTGAGCGGAGAAGTGAAACGTGATTTCGACATCAACCCTTATTCCTACGCCCTCAACACTTCGCGCACTCTTGACCCCAACACGTTCTACACCCGCAACTATGCGCCTTTCAACATCTCTCACGAGCTTGACAATAACTATATGAAGCTTGGAGTGAATGACTTCCGCCTTACCGGAGTGCTCACCTACAAGCCTATACGCAAAGTGGAATTCACTTTGCTCGGCGGACTTCAGAGCACCACTACCCGCCAGGAGCATTTCATCCTTGACGAATCAAATCAGGCGCAGGCTTATCGCGCGATGCCGTCGACCGACATCCGCGACAAAAACAAATACCTCTACACCGACCCCGATGATATTTTCGCCGTGCCCATCACCATTCTCCCCAACGGAGGTATCTATGAGCGCGCTGACCGCGATATGTTCAAGTGGGACTTGCGCGCCTCGGCAAAATATAATGATGTCTACAACGACAATCACATAGTAAACCTCTACGCAGGTATGGAGACCAACTCTGTCGACCGCCATGCCACATGGTTCCGTGGTTGGGGTATGCAATACAATCTCGGTGAAATCGCCAACTACGCCTACCATGCTTTCAAGCGCGGCAAGGAAGAAAACACCGATTACTACACGCTCACTAACACCAGCGAGCGCAGCGCCGCTTTCTTCGCCAATGCCACTTATTCTTATCAGGGAAAATATACCCTCAACGGAACCATCCGATATGAAGGAACCAACTCTCTTGGAAAGAGCCGCAAGTCACGCTGGCTCCCCACATGGAACATTTCAGGTTCATGGAACGTCCATGAAGAATCATGGTTCCGTGACTTTGAGCCCAAGTGGAGTCACTTGACCCTTAAAGCCTCTTATTCGCTCACCGGCGACCGTCCTTCGGTCAGCAACGCCTACTCGATTATTAAGGCTTCAAACACCTGGCGCCCCAGCACGAGCACCAGCGAAACCCAGCTCTATCTTGCCGAACTCGCCAACAGCGACTTGACCTATGAGAAGAAGCATGAGCTGAACCTCGGTCTTTCAACTGGATTCTTCAACAATCGCATCAATATCGATTTTGACTGGTATCGCCGCAACAACTATGACCTGATCGGTATCGCCAACACCCAGGGAGTGGGCGGTCAAATCCGCAAGTTCGGCAACATCGCCTCCATGAAGTCCCACGGTGTGGAGCTCTCGCTTACTACCCGCAATATAGTGACCCGCGACTTCTCCTGGACAACCAACTTCATCTACTCCTATAATAAGAATGAGGTTACCGACCTGAAGACCACCAAGCGCGTCATCGACCTTGTTGCAGGCAACGGTTTCGCCCAGGAGGGTTACCCCGTGCGCTCGTTGTTCTCCATCCCGTTCATGGGACTTAATGACGAAGGACTGCCCACATTCCTTGACCAGGACGGCAACATCACCACTTCGGGCGTCTACTTCCAGACCTCTGACCCCGACAAGCTCGGCTTCTTGAAATATTCGGGAAGCATGGACCCCTCTGATGTTGGTTCGCTTGGCAACATATTCCGTTATAAGGATATTTCACTGAACCTCTATGTGACCTACTCCTTTGGCAACGTCATCCGTCTCGATCCGGTGTTCCGCAACACCTACACCGACTTGACCGCCACCCCCAAGGAGTTCAACAACCGCTGGGCTGTGCCGGGCGATGAGAACTATACCGACGTTCCCGTCATAGCGTCGCGCCGTCAGAACCGCAATGACTCTGACCTCGCGTTTGCCTACAATGCCTATAACTATTCCGACATACGCATCGCCAAGGGCGACTTCATCCGCATGAAAGAGATTTCAGTATCTTATCAGTTCCCCGCCAAGGCGACCAAGGCTATGCGTATTTCCAGAGCTATGCTCAAGCTTCAGGCAACCAATCTATTCTTGATTTATGCCGACAAGAAGCTCAACGGTCAGGATCCCGAGTTCTTCAACACCGGCGGTGTTGCGGCTCCTGTGCCTAAGCAATTCACTCTCACCGTTAATTTAGGGTTCTAATCTTAAATCGATTTTTGAATATGAATAAATATATAAAAGGCGTTATCCCGTCTCTGCTGGCTATTCTCACTCTCACGGGGTGCAACGATTTTCTGGATGAAATGCCCGATAATCGCACCACTCTTGATTCAGTGGACAAAATAAAAAGTTTCCTTGTCTCGGCATACCCCTACAAGGAGTTTGCTTGGGTAAATGAATTGTCGTCCGACAACTCTGATGACATCGGTGTCCTTTACAACGAGACCACCCGCTGGATGGACGACACCTTCAACTGGCGCGACGAGTCTGAAACCATGACATCGTCATTGAGCGAAAACTGGGAAAGCTGTTTCGAGGCTATCTCGTCGGCAAACGAGGCTTTGATCGCCATTGACGAGCTTGGCGGGAAAGATGCTTCCGAGATGTTGTCCCAGTTGCGCGGCGAGGCGTTGTTGTGCCGCGCCTACAACCACTTTATCCTTGCCAACCTCTTCTGCCGTCACTGGACTTCAAACGCCGCCAATGATCTTGGCTTGCCTTACATGGACAAACCCGAGACATCGTTACGCCCGTCCTATCAGCGCGGCAATCTTGCCGACTTCTACGAGCATATAGAAAAGGACCTTCTTGAGGGATTGACCCTTGTCGATGATTCCTACTATGATGTGCCCAAATACCATTTCAATCAGAAAGCGGCATATGCTTTTGCCGCCCGCTTCTATCTTTACACTGAAAAATGGGAAAAGGTGATAGAGTATGCCGACAAGGTGCTCGGCTCCGAGCCAAAGAGCATGCTGCGTGACTGGGCGTCGTTTGTGAAGCTCAATCACTATGGGCAGCTCCGTCCCAACTTCTATATCGACCCGAGCGCCAACTGCAACCTCCTTCTGCAGGCGGCTTACTCATTCCGCGGCGCCGCTTTCGGTCGATACAGTCAGTATAGCCGCTACGCCCACACTTATTATCTCGCCTACCACGAGGATATTTCCCTGAAAAATGTTTGGGAAGGTTATCTCAAGGGACAGCTTGTGACCACGGTCAGCGACGGAACCGACAAGCGTATGATTCTTAAATCGCCTTATGCGTTTGAGTTCACCGACCCCGTTGCCGGTATCGGCTATCCCCACACTGTTGTCGCGTCATTCACTGCCGACGAGACCCTTTTGTGTCGCGCCGAGGCATATACCATGCTGAAAAAATTTGACGAAGCGGCCGCCGACATCGAAATCTGGGTGAAGAATATCGCATTGGTGTTGAAGAGCACTCCCGTCATGACCAAGAGCCACATCAAGAGTTTCTATGAAGACAAGGGATATTGCTACGATGACGAAAAGCGTGTCGCCTCTGACTATAAGAAGCATCTCAACCCCTCGTTTGAAATCGATGAAGAGGGCTCGATGCAGGAATGTATGCTTCAATGCGTGCTTGCCTTGCGACGCATCGAGACTCTGCATGACGGATTGCGTTGGTTCGACATCAAGCGCTACGGCATCGAGATCCCTCGAAGAATATGCGACGTGGAAGGGGAGCCCGACCACATTACCGACTTCCTGACAAAAGATGATTTGCGCCGCGTCTATCAGATTCCCCAGGATGTGCGCGATGCCGGATTCCAGGCTAATCCGCGATGAAATTATTAATAACGATAATACACATAGAAGATGAAAATCCAACATATATTTCACGCTCTTGTTCTGACTGCCGCGCTGATGCCGGTTGCAGGATGCTCTTCCGATGAGCCCGACACCTCGAAATCGGTCATCACCACAAGCAACACCGAGAAGAACGACTTTGACCTGTGGCTCGACGAAAACTTCGTCAAGCCCTATAATATAGATTTCAAATACCGCTACGAGGATATCGAAGGCGATTATGACTACTATCTCGTTCCGGCGCGTTACGACGACGCGATAACAATGGCTCATCTGGTGAAATACCTCTGCATTGAAACCTACAATGAAGTTGCCGGCGTGGATTTCACTTGCAGCTACTTCCCTAAGATGTTCTTCACCGTCGGCGAATGGGAGTATAACAACAATCACTCTATCGTGCTGGGAACATCTGAAGGCGGTCGAAAAATCTTTCTTGCCGGACTCAATTATCTGTCCCGCTACATAAAGAGCGAAACTCTTCTGAACGAATTCTATTTCAAGACCATTCACCATGAGTTTGTCCACGTCCTCAATCAGAAGAAGTCAATCCCCACCGCCTTCCAGGCGGTGACTTCCGATGCCTATGTGGCTGGAATGTGGAACCAGGAGCCCTATAACACCGGCTATCTCACTCGCGGTTTCGTCTCTGACTATGCGCAGGAATCATTTGGCGAGGACTTTGCCGAGGTGATGTCGATCTACATCACCAACACCCCCAAGGCTTGGGAAGAAAAGCTTGAGCTCGCCGGCGACGATGGAAAATCGTTGATTCTGACAAAACTCGGCATCATCCGCGAATACCTTGAAGAAAACTTCAAGGTCGACATCGACTTGCTGCGCGATGTTTTGCAGCAGCGTCAGGCTGAAGTGGTGGCGGGCAACGTCGACCTCTCCGATATAACCGTTAAATGAATCTTATAGAAAATCACTATGACACTAAATAAAATTTTGATGACAGCATGCCTCCTCGCCGGAGCTGCGATGTTTCAGTCATGTTTGAAAGATCAGGACGACAAGTTTGACGATTCCCCCTCTTTGCGCATGCAGGCTATGCTTGATAACGCCAAAGCCACTCTCACTGCGGCAGAGTATGGATGGGCGCTTGACTATTACCCCGACAGTTATCTCCAATATGGCGGCTATGCCTATACGATTAAGTTCGACGGGTCCCATGCCACAGTGGGAGCTGAAATGAAGCCGGGCGAGTTTCACTCAAGCCTCTACAAGCTCACCGACGACAGCGGACCCGTGTTGTCATTTGACTCCTACAATGATCTGATGCACTATTTCGCCACCCCCGACTCCGAGCATCCCCATGCCTATGACGGCGATTTCGAATTCATCTTGCTCAATGTGACCGATGATCTCATCACGCTTCGTGGCAAGCGCACCGGAAACACCATGTACATGCGCCGTCTTGAATGTCCTGCCGATGAATATCTCGTCGATGTTGTCGAAATGGCGCGTGACATCTTCCTCCCCACTGTTGAGGGAACGCTCAACGGTGCCGCCCTCACCGGAGCCATTTCCCTTGAAAACCGCTACATGACCCTTTCATGGGGCGAGGGAGCCGACCAGTCGGCGGGAGAGTTTTTCGTTCCGGTCCCCGGCGGTATCCGCTTCTTGAATCCGGTGGATATTGCAGGCGAGTCGGTTTCAACCCTTCTCTACTCTCACCGTGAGCTGACCTTCACCAATGATGAAACCACAGCCTCACAGATAAGGCTCTCTTACACCGTTGGTCCCGAGTATACGCTTTTCGAGGATTTTGAGGGCGATTATTCTCTCATCTACGAAGATGGAGCGGCGTCGCTCGACATCACCCTTGTTCCCGATGCCGCCAATAACTGCTACTACATGAAAGGCTTGAACCCGAAATATGATGTAGTGGTAAGATATGACCGCACTTTGGGATGCCTTAATTTCACCTCTCAGCAGATTGGCACCGACATGGTGGGCAATGACGAGGTGCTGATCTGGTTTACCGGAAAGCAATTGGGTGGTAAATATTCGGTCAACACCGAGTGTGGCGTATATGCGATGAAAGACCTTGACAATCCCGGCACCTACTACTTCACGCCCAACACCTATCCAACGGTTCATGCAAACTCGTTCTACATTTGCCAGATTAAGAGCTTGCTCTATGAAGACGCGCTTGACGGCGATGCGCCGTCGGAATGGCTTGTTAACGGCAGCCCCGACATTAAAAAGATAGTATCGATAAAAAAGAAATAGAAAGAAAATCAAAATTCAAGTTCCTTGCAGCGTCGCAATTTCCATTGCGGCGCTGCTTTTCTATCTGGCGCTATGGATGTGTTATCCATGTTGGCTACCATAAATTATTTGTTAATAAAATTAAAAATACTTGCGTATATATATATATATATATATATATATATTCGCTGCCACATATAGTTTAACCTAATTTAATTTTTCTATGCGTAAATTTACTCTTTTGGCAGTCCTTGCTCTCGGAGCAATGACTCAGCTCAACGC
>JAAVEB010000019.1 GCA_014801525.1 Bacteroides sp. | reverse complement strand
GACCCCGTCATCCGCCCGCTCAACTACAAGGTGCTGCCCCGCCAGACCGAGGACGACACCTTCCACCGCCAAGCCGCCCTTCCCAAAAAAACTTACGGACATGGCGCGCCATGTCACCAAACGCCACCTGCTCCCGCAGCCGCCCATGACGCAGTCCCGCCCGGCTCCGTCACCCTTATCATCCCCGCCCCGAGGCTGCGGCGACAAGCCTTGAGCTGCTAAGCGGCAGCTGCCCCCGCCAAGAGCGGCGGCGAGAACCACGCCCGCGACAGGACACAGGCTCGCCACGCCAAAACGGCAGCAAAAGTGCCTTGAAATACTTAATCTTATCCTTCCGGGTTTTTCCGTAACCACTTGACGAATCCCCCTTGGGTTCATCCGTCAATCCTACCGGTTATTCTTTTCAATAGAGTTGAGCCTCCGAAATAACCAACGACAGATAAAAAAGAAATAAACGGTTAAGCATAACCAAAGAATATAGGAAGAGGAGTTAGAAGTAAGGTCATTTGAGCGAAGGTATCTGTTGATTAAAGAAACGATCGCGCCGCCACATCCGGATAAAAAAAGAAAAAGACCAAATACCTTGAAATAGGATTTACTTTTCGGAGTCATCATTTATTTTTTTAGCAAATTTACGAAAAATCCCCCGGCGCATATTTGCGCATCTCCGGTGCGCGGGGGGTGGGGCAGGAATACAAAAAAAGGGTAAGCTGACTACATCGCACCGCTACAACCCGGTACCGTTGCTCCGGTCAAGGCCTGGCGGAGTTCCCGGGGAGCTGGTCGTGTAGGACTTACCCGGGCACAAAGTTACGACTTTTTTCTTTAACTGCAATAGATGTTGAAAAAAAAACAATAATCAGGGTATTCTTATCGTTAATAATGTAATTATGAAACACGGATATCCTACTTATAATATAAGACTATTTTGTTTTTTGATGCTGATGGCGTGGGGATTGGTTAAGACTCCATGCGCTTCAGCGTTTTCGCTTGATACTTATGCTCCGTCGTCAAAGTTGTCGTCGGGACGATGGGTTAAGATAAAAGTTAGCTCGTCGGGAGTTTATCTCATTCCTAATTCCGAATTGCAACGCTGGGGTTTTTCCGATCCGTCGAAAGTCAAGATCTACGGATATGGTGGAGCGCCTATAAGCGATGTCCTTACGGCGGATAATTATATCGACGATCTTCCTCAGGCTATGTCGGAGGCAACTTCGCGAGGAGTGGTTTTCTATGCTCAGGGCGCGGTTGTGCCTGTTGAGGTGTCGGGTGGTGGCATCGATTATGACCGTAACTACTATTCCACTGACGGATATTATTTTGTGACTGATGGCGGCGATGATGCGATATCAGCGACAACCGGCACCGCCGGGGTGTCGGGGAGTGTCGCCGGGTCGTTTACCGAAATGGTTTATCACGAGCAGGAACTTGTTTCTCCGGGAAGCACGGGTCACACGTTTCTCGGCGAGGATTTTTCATCGACGCGCACAAGATCGTTCAATTTCAGTCTTCCAGATAAGGTTGGCGACAACGTGGGCTTTACCTGCTATTTTGCCGCAAAGACAATAGGCGCCGGATCGCAAATCAATTTTTCGGTGAACGGTACCGGTGTCGAGGCTACGCTTGCCAATAGCATAGATGCGTCGGTGAATGATTCCCATCGCCATTATGTGCTGAGGAGTGTGAAGCACGTTGCCCCTGTATCAGGCGAGGACATGGAGCTTTCTGTTTCGTTCAGCACATCGAGCGGCAATGTGAAGCTTGCCCGCCTTGACCGCATAGTTGTAAATTATTCACGTCAACTCAGATTGTCGTCGGGATTGCTTGACTTTCATCTTAATTCAGGCGCCGCGGCTCTTGCCGGAGCGACGTCGGGAACCCGATTGTGGGACGTGACCGATCCTTCGCGTGCGGCAAAGGTCAACGCGTCGCTTTCAGGAAGCGAGCTTGGCTGGACTGCAACGGAATCGGGATTGAGACATTATGTGGCATGGAATGAAGATGCTTCAATGCCTTCTCCGACCTATGTGGGCGCTGTCGACAATCAGAATATACACGGACGCGAGACTCCCCAGATGATTATCATCACCATGCCTGAATGGAGAAGCCAAGCTGAGGAGATTGCCGAGCTGCACCGCAATTCGACCGATTTGCCGCTTGACGTGATGGTGGTGAATCAGGACGAGGTGTTTAACGAGTTTTCATCGGGCACTCCTCATGTGAACGCCTTCCGCCGCATGTTCAAGATGTTCTGGGACCGCGGACGCGACGGCGAAGACAGCCGCATGGCATTTGCTCTGCTTCTCGGTCGCGGAATATATGACCACCGCGCGATTTCAAATGAAGTGAAGGCGCTCGGCAAGCCGGTGCTGCTACAATGGCAGACGGTCGACGGCAGCCATGATAATTCGTCTTATACCACCGAGGATTATCTCGCATTTCTTGAGGATGGATCGGGCTCGAAGCCCGGTCGTGACCGTCATTGCCTGGCAATAGGACGCATCCCGGTGACATCGACTGCCGATGCTTCGCTTGTAGTCGAGAAACTGCGTTCATACATCGCCGATGACAAAAAAGTAGACTGGAAAAACCGCATGGTGCTCTCAGCCGACGATGAAAACGTGGGTATTCACCTTGAGCAGATGGAGGATGCATATAACGCCTTAATTTCTACGGATGAGGGTCGCAATTGTCTATATACGAAGGTTTATGTAGATGCGTTTCCGCTTGTCGACAATGTTGCCGTGGGCGCTCATGACCGCATGATGCGCGCGCTTAACAGTGGCGTGCTGTGGTGGTGGTATATAGGGCATGCCAACACTTTCAGCTGGACGGGAGAAGGATTGCTGACACGACAGGATATAGAAGCCGCCGATTTCACTCGCCAGCCTATGCTTTTTGCGGCAACTTGCGATTTCCTTCGTTGGGACCTTCCCGATAATTCGGGAGCTGAATCGCTGTTTTTCAACCCTAACGGTATTATCGGCTCTATAGCGGCGACACGCCCCGTGTATATCGCCTATAACGGCGACATAACGGTTGCCGTGGCTTCGAAGGTGTTTGACCGTTATGACGACGGGACTCCCATCCCCGTTGGCGAAATAATGCGCCGTGCCAAGAACACGATGCTTGACAATGAGGAGAATAAATTGAGATATGTGCTTTTGGGTGACCCGGCGCTTGTGTTGAGATCGCCCAATAACCGCATGGTGCTTGACCGTATAAACGGGGAGACTGTTGATCCTGAGGCGCAGCCAACGATAAAGGCAAGACAGAACGTGACGATAGAGGGTCATGTGGTCGCATCTGACGGCTCGATTGCCGAAGATTTCAACGGGGTGTTCGTGCCTACGCTTTATGATGCGGAATACAGCACCACTACTCTCGCTCACGGCGATGGAAAGGAATCGACGTTTGAGGAGCAGGGCGACCGTCTATATGTGGGTCGTGACTCTGTGCGTCAAGGCAGATTCAATGTGACTATCTCGATGCCTACCGAGATCGCCTCCAATTTCCGTCCTGCTGCGCTCAATATGTTTGCCTTCACCGCCGACGGCAGAGATGCGTCGGGGGTAAACAGGGATTTCTTCGTCTATGGCTATGACGAAAGCCGCGAGGACGACTTGACGCCTCCTGTTATAGAGTATTTCGCTCTTAATTCAGTGGCTTTCCGCGACGGGCAGCGCGTGAATTCGTCGCCCACCGTCATAGCGCGAATGAGCGACGACGTGGGAATCAATATTTCGTCGGCGGGAATCGGTCATCAGATTTCATTGCAGCTTGACGGAAACAAAACTTATTCCGACATAGCTCAATATTATGAACCGGGCGATGAGGGTCCCGTGTGGGGCACGCTGTCTTATCCTCTGAGCGGACTTAAGGATGGCGACCATTCGTTGAGGCTGAGAGTGTGGGACACTTCAAACAATCTTGCCGAGTCGACGATATCTTTCACCGTCAAGGATGGAAGAGTGCCTGAAATCATTAATCTCTATGCCGATTGCAGTCCTGCTGTCGACAGGGTTAATTTCATGGTGGAGCATAATAAACCGGGGGCTAATGCCGACGTGACACTTGCCGTTTATGACCTGATGGGCAGAATGGTGTGGTCGACGAAACGCTCGGGCGACAGCGCTTCGGCTCCGATGGAATGGAATCTGAGCGACACTTCAGGACGGCGTGTTCCGAGGGGTATATATGTATATCGCGCAACGGTGTCAATCGATGGTGAGCAGCACGTTTCGGCGGCTCGCAAGCTTGCCGTGGCGGCTCAATGAGAATGAAGTTGTGCTCTTTCGGCGGAAATTTTGTAACTTTGCAGTTGTAAAATTTCAATGGGGCTTATGATTTCAACTTATCGATTGCCGGCGAAAGACCGTGTGGTTTCATTCGTGTGGCAGCATTTTCTGTTATTGTGCTCTCTCTATCTGATGACTCTCGGAGTCGTATTGTGTATCAAGTCGGATCTTGGCAGCAGTGTGATTTCATCGTTGCCGCTTTCATTCTCAATTGCCGGGCTTGAGGGAACAGTTCCCGGATTGACGGTCGGCGGCTACACGATTGTGATGAATTTCGTGCTGGTGTTCTTGCAGATTCTGATTCTGCGCCGCCGATTTGAGCCTGTTCAGTTGTTTCAGCTTCTCATAGGCTGGGTGTTCGGATGGCTTATCGACGTGAACATGGCGCTCACTTCGGCGCTTGAATGCGAAAGCCTGGTTTCCTGCATAGCCACTCAATTCATCGGCTGCACGGTGATGGGTGCGGGAATTGCTTTTGAGGTGAGATGTGGCTCGGTTACGATGCCCGGCGAGGGACTCCCGGTAGCATTAAGCCGCGTGACCGGAAAGCCGTTTCCGAAGTTGAAAATTTATGTTGACACGTCGCTCGTGATTCTTGCGGTTTTGAGCAGCTATCTGTTTTTCGGCTCATGGAAATGGAACATCATCGGTCCGGGAACGCTTTTTGCGATGATTTATGTGGGACTTGTGGTGAAATTTGTCGGGGCTCATATAGGCTGGTTTGACCGAGTGCTACTTTACCGTCCGGGTTTCAGACGATATATTTTCGGACTTGCCCGATACATATTCCGCAATTAGATAAATTGAGAGCCGGTGGAAAATACCCATCCCCCCACGGATTTGGAACATTTTCCTGCCGGCTCTTGACTTTGTGAATATTTTACTTGCCGCTTCCTGTAGTGACGGTGACGGGTTTTGCCAACTGTAGAGTGAGCACAGTTGTGGAGTCGTAGGGATTCCATTCAATTTCACCGACCGTTGCTTTTTTCAATGACAGCACGCAGCCTGTGTCAGCCTTTTTTGCCGTGACGCTTAATTTTGATATCGCGCTGGTGGCGTCGGTGCATTTTACGACGGCTTCTTTCGGAGCATTGTTTAGCTGAATGACGCTGATTTTTGAATCAGTCAATTTGATTTCAGAGATGTTTCGGCTGTCGCTTACAAGCGAGTCGACTGAGCAGCGGTTCATGACGACCCTGCCTTTTTTGACCGATGTGTCGAGGCGGCGGGTGTTGATGCCGTTGAGATATACTGCATCGGAGTTGTTGTTCACGCTTCTTAGCATTCCCGAGGGGATGGTGATGGTGACGGGGTGGATGTCGGTCGTTTCGAAAAACATGGTGTGTTTCGGATTTATCGTGTCACACACCAGGGCGGGATTGACCGAAAGGTACAGGGTGTCGTTGACAAGACGTGTTTCGGTCATCGCTTTTATGCTTTCGCTCAGAGTCATAACGGGGGAGTCGACCGAGTCGCTTTCTAAAATTTCGATGCCCCTGAAGTTTTCAAGCCTGAATTTTTTGCCGCGTAATGATATTGAAATGTCGAGATTTTTAAACCGCGGCATGGTCACGTCGACCTGTTTCCCTTTCAGCTGAATGGTTGAGTCGTTCCAAGGCTCACCTGAAGCGATTACTGTCAATATTAAAATGATGACGGCTATCAGTCCGGCAAAGAAGGCTGCAAGCATCATGTAGGTTGAGTATTTCATTTTTTATTGTCGTTTAAATATTTGTTGAACAGTTGTGCCAATTCTTCGGGAGAGATGCCGAGCGTCATGAGCTGGCGGAAGAAGTAGTCACACTCTCCGCTGAAAAATGTTTCCTTTCTCATTTTGCGTATGGTTTCATCAGCTTCTTTTTCGATGAAGAAACCGATGCCGCGGCGGTTGAATATGATGCCGTTCCGTTCAAGAAACTCGTAGCTTCTCATTACGGTGTTGGCATTCACCTCAAGTGATGCTGCATATTCTCTCACCGATGGGATGCGGTCGCCCTCTTTTAATGAGCCAAGCATGATGTCATCGCATATTTTATCGGCAATCTGGAGATAGATAGCCTTGTTATTTTCATTGAATACCATAGTTTTACCAACGGTTGATGATTTCTGATTCGCGCAGTCGCAGGTATGCCACGGAATAGTTGAATAATGTAACCAGTGAGGCAATGATGCATGGAACTGTGTCGGTTTTCAAAAATTCAGGCTCAGGATATGCAGTTCCTGGATTATGAAGCCATTCCATAAGGGCGATACCGGTCAGGGAGTATGCTCCGCCAATGAAAACCATTGCCCAGAATGTTTTGACCATCGCAAATTTTTGCCACACGACGCTGCCGAGCACGAAGAATGACTGCAGGGAGAGGAAGCCGAGAGTTGCTACGAAGTATTTTCTGGGAAGGGAGTCGGTGTCGAAAAAGTCGTGGGGTTGGATCATGGTTACGTTGCGGTGTAGAATCCATTCGCAGAATCCCACCCTGACGAGATCGGCGATAGTCCCGATTAAGATGAAAAGGAGGATGTAGCCGGGAACGACGATGAGCCATCGCTCGATGAATTTTTCAAGTTGTGACGCCGGAATCATTAACGTGGAGAGGCGTCCTGCCGGAGTCTTCAAGGTGTTAAATAGCGATGAGCCGGCAATCATGCCGAATATGATAAACGCTGCGATGAACCAACCTCTTTCAACGTGGATACACATGGTGTTGAAGTGGCTATCGTCGGGTAACGCTGAAAAATTGAGTGAGATGGATATGCTCAGGACCGACAGGAGCAGAAGAGAGAATCCTGAGGCGAGGAGAAGCTGACGGTGATTTTCGATGAAATCCTGCTTGAAGAGCATTCCTAATCTTGAAAGGCTGAAATGCCGGTTGGTTTTCATATTATATTGATGTTTTTGTTTTGAATAAATCGGAGATAGTCTCGGGGTGGTTTACTGCAAGCTCAAACAGCGATTCAAGATTTATTTCGGTTTCTGAATCGTCGTCGTTTGCCAGGATAACATTGGCGCCTTCGATTGACGGCTGGCTGTATAGAGCCGATTCGATAAGCGCTTTGTCGGAGGTGGTGATGAATTTGAGGCGGGAGGATATCGACAGCATGGACTCGTTGAGAAGAATATTGCTGTTGTTCATGATGATGACGTGGTCTATGAGCTTTTCGATGTCACGTGTCTGGTGGGTAGAGATGATGATGGTTCGCTCGTCAGTCATATTTTTGGCGATGAATCGGCGGAATGCGCTTTTTCCGGGGATGTCGAGCCCGTTGGTCGGCTCGTCCATCATGAGCAATTTTGTGTTGCAGGCGAGCGCGAAGCACATCATCGCCTTTTTCTTTTGTCCCATCGACAATTCTCCCAGATTCAAATCGGGGTTGAGGTCGAATGTTTCAAGATGTCTCACGAGGTCTTCGTTGGAGAATCTCGGATAGAAAGGAGCACAGGCTTTCACATATTTTCTTAGGCTGATGCGTGGAAAGGAAAATTCTTCGGGGACTATGAACATCTCGTTGAGAGTTTCAGGGAGTCGCTTGCGGGTGTCGTTGTCCATGAAAACCACATTGCCTGATGCCGGGGTGAGCAATCCGGCTATTAAATATAATAATGTGGATTTTCCGGCTCCGTTCTTCCCGAGGAGTCCATATACTGCTCCGGGCGAAAGATTGAGGGAGAAATTGTCAAGCACCGGCGCCGCCTTGCGCTTGTAGGAGAAAGTGACGTTATTTACATTTAGCATAATGGTGTATTAGTATAATAGTACACCGCAAATGTAGGCAATATTTTTTAATTGCCAAATAAAATTTGAGAAATATTTTCAAGAGTGATTAAAGGCAGCGCATGGAGGGCGTAAGTGTAAATTATTAATGTAGCTATTGCTGTATAATGAATAAAAAGTGGTAAATTTGTCATTATCATTTATAAAAACTCTGTTTTGGAAAAAAAGAGAAAATATAGACTCGGACTTGCATTGAGCGGTGGCGGGGTGAGGGGATTCGCTCATCTTGGCGTGTTGTATGCAATGGAAGAGCTTGGCATCAAGCCCGATATTATAGCCGGTGTAAGCGCCGGTTCGGTCGTGGCATCGTTGTATGGCTCAGGAATGGCTCCCCTTGATATAATGAAGCAATTCTATTATTACAGGTTCAAGGATTTTTGCAAGGTGTGTCTGCCCAAGGAGGGCTTCTTTTCAATGGAGGGCTTCCATCAATTTCTAACCGACAACCTTCTTGTGGAGCGGCTTGAGGATTGCCCTATCCCGACGGTGATCGGGGCGACTGACATTGCCGCAAGCAAGCCTGTGCAATGGCGCGAAGGTGTGATTGCCGACCGAGTGTGCGCTTCTTGCTCCTTGCCTATTGTGTTTAATCCGGTGACAATCGATGGCGTTGAATATGTCGATGGGGGAGTGCTTCACAATCTTCCGGCATGGGCTATCAGGGAGGAGTGTGATATATTGATAGGTGTCAATGTGAGCCCTATCATCAAAAAGGGAAATTACACAGGCTCTATTCTTGACGTGGCTATCCGCACGTATCACTTGATGGCGAGGGCAAATTCGCAGACCGACGCGACTCTTTGCGACGTGGTTATTTCGACCGACTCTATTGCCGATCTAAGAGTTTTTAAGCTGAAAGAAAAAGAACGTATATTTAAAAGCGGATATAAAAGCGCTAAAAGCGTGCTTCTCGAAGCCAAAGAGAAGTTCAAATTATGATTGAATTTATGGAACAGGAAAAGCCCGTTATTTATCAGTTATTACCGAGACTTTTTACCAATTATAATGAAAACTGTGTGCCAAACGGGACTATAGCCCAGAATGGCTCCGGAAAAATGAATGACATCACGACGAAGGTTCTTAAAAGCATCAGGAACCTCGGGGTGACTCATGTGTGGTATACCGGAGTGATTGAACACTCGAACCAGACTGACTACAGCTCCTATGGCATTCATCGTGACAATCCCGTGGTGGTCAAGGGTAAGGCAGGATCGCCTTATGCAATCAAGGACTACTATGACATTGATCCGGATATCGCCGAGAATGTGAACGAGCGTATCGGAGAGTTTGAGGCTTTGGTAGAGCGCACTCATGACGCGGGAATGAAAGTGATTATCGATTTTGTGCCCAATCATGTGTCAAGGCAATATATCTCTGACGCTCATCCCGCAGGAGTCAAGGACTTTGGCGTGGACGATGACCGAAACCGCTTTTTTGACCGCGACAATAATTTCTATTACATACCTCATCAGCTTTTCGCTCCGTCGATTCCGATGGATGGCAGCGCCGAACCCTATGTGGAATTTCCGGCGCGCGCTTCGGGAAATGACTGCTTTACAGCGTTTCCTTCGGTCAATGACTGGTATGAAACGGTCAAGCTGAACTATGGCATAGATTTCGGCGACGGCTCGCGGCACTTTTATCCGATACCGCGCACGTGGTTTCAGATGCTCGACATACTCCGCTATTGGGCAGACAAGGGTGTCGACGGTTTCCGCTGCGACATGGCTCACATGGTTCCCGTGGAGTTCTGGAGATGGGCTATATCTAATGTAAAGGAGCGTTTTCCGAGAATAGTGTTTATTGCCGAAATATATGACGTGGCGCTTTATCGCGAGTATATTCATGCCGGCTTTGACTATCTCTATGACAAGGTGAATCTCTATGACACTCTTCGCGGCATTCAGTGCTGCAATGTTTCGGCGGCTCAGCTGACACACTGCTGGCAGACGGTTGACGGCATAGGGGAGAACATGCTCAACTTTCTTGAAAATCATGATGAGCAGCGTTTTGGATCCCGGTTCTATGCGGGCGACCCGTCGCTTGTAATTCCGTCGCTTGTGGTCAGCGCGTTTATCGGAACGGGTCCGTTCATGGTTTATGCGGGTCAGGAGCTTGGCGAATGCGCTGTCGACGCTGAAGGATTCAGCGGGGCTGACGGACGCACTACAATATTCGATTACTGGAGCATTCCCACCGTGAGGCGTTGGCTTAACGGCGGAAAATGTGATGAATCGCGCCTGACGGGACAGGAGAAGTGGCTCAGAGGGAAGTATGCTACAATAATGAAAATGTGCAATTCGGAGAAGGCTATTTCGCGCGGCCGTTTCTTTGACCTCATGTATGTGAACTATGAGAACCCCACTCTCAATCCTCATCGTCAATACGTGTGGTTGCGGTCATGTGACAATGAGACGCTTGTCATTGCCGTTAATTTTTCCAACGAGCCGTGTGACTTGCGGGTAAATATCCCAAGCCACGCATTTGAAGTGTTGAGCCTTCCTCAGGGCGATTGTGTTGCCACTGAGTTGCTTAGCCGCGACATGATGAGGAAAACTTTTTCAAGCGAGGCTCCGTTCTGCACGGAAGTTGGTCCGAATGACGCCGTGGTGTGGAAGATAAAACACAAGAATGTCATATCGGAAAGCAAAAAAACAGCAGGCAGATTGAGATAGTAACGGTAAAAAAGCGTAATTTTGCAGAAAAATACAATCAATATAAAATTTAGTTGTAATAATGTTACCTCCATTTAAGGTCTTTGCCGGAACCAAGTCGCAATACATGGCTCAGGAGATTTGTGCGGAACTCGGTGTGCCTCTGGGCAAAATGAATATTCAGCATTTTGCTGACGGCGAGTTTGAAGTTTCTTTCGAAGAATCTATCCGCGGTTGTGAAGTGTACTTAGTTCAGTCCACTTTCCCTAACACCGATAATTTGATGGAACTGCTCCTGATGATTGATGCCGCCAAGCGCGCGTCGGCAGCTTCGATTATCGCAGTTATGCCTTATTTCGGTTGGGCTCGTCAGGACCGCAAGGATAAGCCGCGTGTGTCAATCGCCGCCAAGCTTGTCGCCGACTTGCTGAGCACTGCCGGTGTGGATCGTGTGATATGCATGGATTTGCATGCCGATCAGATTCAGGGATTCTTTAACGTTCCGGTCGATCATCTTTATGCTTCGTCGGTGTTTATCCCTTATATTAAGTCGCTTCATCTTGAGGACATGGTTATCGCCACTCCCGACGTGGGCGGAGCTAAACGCGCCAATAACTATGCGAAATATTTCGACGTGCCTCTGGTGCTCTGTCACAAGCAGCGCGCTAAAGCCAACGTGGTTGCGTCGATGACCGTGATTGGCGACGTGAAGGGTAAGAACGTGATTCTGATTGATGATATGGTCGACACTGCGGGCACTATCACCAAGGCTGCCGATTTGATGATGTCGGAAGGCGCTAAGAGCGTCCGCGCTCTCGCTTCTCATGCCATCATGAGCGATCCTGCAAGCCAGAGGGTGGACGACAGCATGATGGAGGAGATTATTTTCACCAATAGCATCCCTTATCAGGGGAGCTGCAAGAAATGCACAATCCTTTCGGTGGCAAAATTGTTTGCCGACACAATTCGCCGCGTTCACGAAAATCAGTCTATTTCGTCACAGTACCTGATTTAATGTCAGGCACCGTGTCATGAATGTCATAAAAAAGCCCGCTGAAAAGCGGGCTTTTTACATTATTTCACCTTTATAAGGTCAATTTCAGTTAATTGCCGCCTTGTATCTATTAAATAGATTTAAGCTGACGATTTTTTTGTGCTCCGATTAAATTATTGCACTATTTTTGCGTCATAAGAGAAAAGAGTTAAAATTTAACAGTGTAAATTCTTAAAATTAACAGATATATAGGCTATGAACATTTACGGAAAAATCGCATTGATGGCTTGTGGAGTTGCTATGGCAAGCTCTGCAATTACAGTAGTAGCTGTAGATAAGTTGGAGAACAAGTATTCGGTCTCTGATGCATCATACCGTTCTGAAGCTCCTTCGGGCGGCGCATTTTATACGGTGGCGCAGGGGGCTACTCCTCCCACTGATTTCACTCATGCCGCCGAAAGCACTATCAACGGTGTTGTCAGCATAAAGAGCTATGCTACTCCGCGCGGTTATAATGGATATGGCAATCAACAGCAGACTCCTTTCAGCGATCCTCTTTTTGATTTCTTTTTCGGTTCGCCCGGCGGACGCGGTTCACGTCCGCAGCAACAGCAGCCTAAAGAAAAGGCGGAGCAGCAGATGGGTCTCGGCTCAGGCGTGATTATAAGCAAGGACGGTTATATCGTAACCAACAATCATGTCATCGACGGTGCCGAGCGTCTTGAAATCACTCTTAACGATAACCGCACATTCAATGCCAAGGTTATAGGTACCGACCCGGCTACTGACGTGGCGCTCTTGAAAATCGAGGCAGAGAATCTTCCGGTAATTCCCATTGGCGACAGTGACGCTCTTAAAGTGGGCGAATGGGTGCTTGCCGTAGGCAATCCATTCGGGTTCACTTCTACAGTAACCACCGGAATCGTGAGCGCGAAGGCTCGCAGCATTTCATCGGCTACCCATGGCAGAGCTCTGGGCATTGAAAGCTATATTCAGACCGACGCTGCCGTGAATCCCGGAAACTCGGGCGGAGCCCTTGTGAACATAAACGGCGAGCTTATCGGAATAAATACCGCAATCTATTCTCAAACGGGTAATTATGCGGGCTATTCATTTGCTATCCCCACTTCGATAGTGACGAAGATTATCACTGACATCAAGCAGTTTGGTACTGTTCAGCGCGCTATTCTCGGGGTCGCTTTTGAGGAACTCACTCCTCAGCTTGCTAAAGAGAAGGGCATCACTGCTGTCAATGACGGAATATATGTGCGTGAAGTCGTTGAGCGTAGCGCGGCGATGGAAGCAGGTCTTCAGCCCGGTGACGTCATTGTGGGTATCGGTGATTATCCTGTCCACGGCACTGCTCAGCTTCAGGAAACAATCAACAAATATCGTCCCGGCGACAAGATTACAGTTAAGTATGTGCGCGACAATAAGGAGAAGAGCGTGACAGTGACTCTCCGCAACAGTCAGGGTGATACTAAAATGACTAAGGCTGATGATTTCTCAGCGCTCGGATGCGCGTTTAAGCCGCTTTCTGCCGAACAGCTCCGTGAGCTTCAGCTTGGATCAGGTCTTCAGGTGACAGGGCTTAAAGACGGCAAGTTCAAGCGCGCCGGTATCAAGGACGGTTTCATCATTCTTGATATCAATAACGCCCGCGTGAAGTCACAGGATGACGTTGAGCAGATTTACAATGCCATCATGAAGAGCGATGATTCAGACAAGGTGATGTTTATCACCGGTATCTATCCCACCGGACGAAAGGTATATTATGCGGTGGATCTTGTAGACTAACACACACACTGAAATAGGTACAACAATAAAGGTGGGCCGCATCAAGATGATTGACGCGGTCTTTTTTTGTCGGCAGCAGCCGATGCCGGCTCGTCGGGGTCGATGCCTATTATGTATCGGCGGTAGTAGTCGAGAAGGAGCGCGGTAGCGGGCAATGCTATGATCATGCCGATTATGCCCATCAGCGTCCCCCACACGGAAAGTGACAGCAATATGATTGCAGGATTCAATCCGAGGCTTTTGCCCATAATCTTCGGGGTGAGAATATAGTCGCAGATGCATTGGCTGACTGCGTAGACAACCATGCACTCTCCTATTTCGGTCCAGAAATTGGCGCTTCCGGTGCTTGAATCAATCAGGCACACTATAGCCACCGGGATGATGGTGATGTATTGAAAATAGGGAATCATGTAAAGAATGCCCACGGTCACGCCGAGTACTATTGCAAGCGGAATGCCGACGATAGAGAACCCGATACAATAAAAAACGGCGGCGCATAGCGCTATCAACGCCTGGCTGCGGAAGTAGCGGTTCATGCTGTCTTTGATATCATCCTCCACCTTATAGACTCCCGTGCGATATTTTCGCGGCACAAGCTTTCTGAATCCTGACATTATGGTGGGATAGTCTATGAGAATGAAAATCACATAAATGAATGTGAGCATCCATTCGAGAGTGTGTAGCAGAAAGTCGACGGTTGCTGAAATGAACGACGTACCTGAGTTTAGCAGCGACATGAATCGGGAGCTGTTGATGAGATTGCTGATCGAGAGTTGTCCTGCCCATGCCCTGATAGGTTCAGCGATGTCTTCAGGAATAAATGGGATGGGAGAGCCTTCAGAACTTTGGCGAGCCAGTTCTTCAAGCTGATTGAGTTCTTTGATTGTCGATGGAATGAAGAAGTAGCCAAGCAGCGCTATTATTAATGTGACCTCAATGAGGGTAAGAAAGCTTGCAATGCCTCTCCCTTTGAGTCGGAACCATTTTTGGTTCAGCCCAACGATTGGATCGAGGATGTAGGCTGCCAGGCATGCCACCACAAATGGAAGCAGCACATTTTTGAGTGTGTTGATAAGCCATATCGCTCCGACAATAATGGCTATCACGCATATTGCGCGCACGACATGGTCAAACGTGAACGAGAGAGAAGACGATGATTGAGACATAATGTGACATTTTATGAGTATAACATATGTAGCTATACTAAGGTTTATTCTTGAACAATGTGAAAAAACGGGCGAAAAATGTTATTTTTTGTAAAATAATAGTATATTTGCGAAAATTTATAAACATAATCGTCATTTATTTCATTTATTATATAAAACAAAAAGTAATTGATATGAACATCGACACTATCGGCTATAACGCCGGCTTAGTATGGAACGCGTTGAATGACGCTGAAGCCATGGGACTTAAGCAAGTCAAAAAAGCGACTAAATTGAAAGACAAAGAGCTTTATGCCGCTATTGGCTGGCTTGCGCGTGAAGGCAAATTGTTAATCGCTGAAAATGAGGATGAAAAGGATTTGATTCTTTCTCTTGCTCAATAATTGATACAAAATAACTCTTAACTGAAAGGTCTTGGCGAAACAGTCAAGACCTTTTTTATTATTGAACATGGGCCTAAATCAGTATCATGAAGCTGATCCATTGATTGACATGTTTTTTAAGGCAAGACTCCGCTTTTTCGGTTTTTATGATGCTTTTCTCGCCTAAAATGTTTAATTTCGCACAGCCAAAACTTTATTGTGCAATTAAATGGTTGTAAAAACTCGCGAGAAATTGATTGACGTTGCTCGTCAGCTATTTGCCCATAAGGGTATTGAAAACACGACAATGAGCGACATAGCCAATGCTTCCGACAAAGGAAGGCGCACTATTTATACTTACTTTAAAAGTAAGAAGGAAATATATAATGCTGTCATAGAGCGTGAAAGCGAGCAATTGGTGTCGAAGTTGCGTGTCATGGCAAGCCGTAGTGACATCACTCCGAGCGAGAAAATAGCTCTATTCATTGACTTGCGTGTCGATGTTATCATTGACTCGATTGTGCAAAATCATGACGGAAGCGCGATGCTTCGATCTCTGTTCATGCGCAATGTGAAGAAAATTGAGAAGATTCGTTACCTTGCATTGGAAAAAGAGCGTGAAATTCTTGACGAGATTGTGAAGGAAGGGTTGAAAACCGGAGAATTTGATGCGGAAAGAACCCGAGATTTGTTTCCTGCCGTTGTGATGATGTTTCAGGGGCTGGAGCTTTCTTATTTCCGGAATAATTTCACTCAACTCGGTCTTGACCGTGATTTAATTAAAGGCAATATACGTCACCATATCTTATCGGCAATAACTAAATAACAACATAGCTTATGTATATAAATTCGACCGGATATTATGTTCCCTCGGCGCGAATCGATAACGCCTATTTTGAAAATGTCAACGGTCTTACCGATGACTGGATCGTGAAACGCACGGGAATCAAAACCCGTTCGCGCGCCGGAGAGGGCGAGGGTCACAATTCTATGGGGCTTGATGCCATTGAAGACGCATTGAAAAAACTTCCGTATGACATTAAAGATGTCGACCTGATTGTGTCGGCGTCCTATTCGCCCTATGATACTGTCGCCACACTCGCTCATATCGCGCAGCGTAAATATGATATAGACGGGGCTAAGGCTGTCTATGTGTCGTCGGCATGTTCTTCGTTTGTGAACGGTCTTGAGATAGTTGAAACATATTTTGCCGCCGGCAAGGCTAAAAAGGCGTTGCTGGTTTGCTCGGAGCATAATTCTTATTATGCCAACGAATCTGATCCCAAAGCGGGACATCTGTGGGGCGATGCTGCTGTGGCGTTTTTCCTTTCTGCCGATAAAATTGCCGATACCGACGTGGAGGTGAAGGGCGTTTTCACTTGCGGTCTCGGAAATATCGGAAAAGGTCCCGAGGGAGTGTTGCTTCGTCCGAAAGAGGGTGGCATAATGATGCCCGATGGCAAAGACGTGTTTGTGAATGCGTGTCAGAATATGATCCGCGCTTTGAATGAGGTGACCGAACCTTATGGCATGACGCCGTCAGACCTTGATTACATAATTACTCATCAGGCTAATAAGCGCATCGTTGCGCAGGTGGCTCACCAGCTTGACATGAGTGATGATTCGTTCCTGAATAATATCGAAGAGCTTGGCAATACCGGATCGGCAAGCTGCGCTTTGGTGTTTGCTCAGAACAGGGATAACTTCCGGAAGGGTCAGAAAATCGGAATGACTGTGTTTGGCGGAGGATATTCTTGCGGAGCATTTTTGGTGGAGATATAATAATTAATTAACTTTGTGTGACCGTCGTTTACCGGCGGCGTCAACGCATAATAAAAACAGTATATATGAAACTACTTGAAGGAAAGACCGCCCTTATCACCGGAGCGGCTCGTGGAATTGGCAAGGCTCTCGCCCTGCGTTTTGCGCAAGAGGGCGCTAATATCGCCTTTACCGACCTTGTTATCGATGAAAACGGCGAAGCTACCGAACGTGAAATCGCAGCTCTTGGCGTGAAAGTGAAAGGCTATGCTTCAAATGCGGCTGATTTCAATCAAACAAAAGAGGTTGTCGATCAGATAAAGAAAGATTTCGGCTCAATTGATATCCTGGTAAATAATGCAGGTATTACTAAAGACGGCTTGATGCTGCGCATGACCGAAGCTCAGTGGGATGCTGTAATCGCAGTCAACCTCAAGAGCGCGTTCAACTTTATCAACGCCGTGCTCCCGATCATGGTGCGTCAGCGTGCCGGTTCAATCATCAACATGGCGTCGGTTGTGGGTGTTCATGGAAATGCAGGTCAGGCAAACTACGCTGCGTCTAAGGCAGGTCTTATCGCCCTTGCCAAGTCAATCGCCCAGGAAGTTGGAAGCCGTGGTGTGCGTGCCAACGCTATCGCTCCCGGCTTTATTGAAACTGCGATGACTGCCGCTCTGCCCGATGACATCCGCGCCGAGTGGGTTAACAAGATTCCGTTGCGCCGTGGCGGTCAAGTTGAAGATATCGCAAATGTTGCCGTGTTCCTCGCTTCTGACATGTCAAGCTATGTGACCGGTCAGGTTATCCAGGTTGACGGCGGTATGAATATGTAATCAGTAATGCTGACTTATAATACTCAATTAAAAAAACTTATCCTTCCGGAATATGGACGCAATATCCAGCAGATGGTGGATTATTGCGTCTCTATTCCCGACAGGGAGGAACGCACAGTGTGCGCTTACTCGATTATCGCGTCGATGGGCAATCTGTTTCCGCAACTTCGCGATGTCGAGGATTTCAAACATAAACTTTGGGATCATCTGGCGATCATGTCTGACTTTAAGCTCGACATTGACTATCCATGTGAGGTGATCAAGCCCGAGAGTCTTGACTCTCATCCGCGCCCCATCCCCTACGAACTGTCACAGATACGTTTCCGCCACTATGGCAAATATATAGATTTGATGATAGCCAAGGCTGTGGCGATGGAAGACGGCGAGGAAAAGGACGCTCTGGTGAATCTTATCGCCAATCACATGAAGAAGCAATTGCTGCTTGCCAACCCCGACGGGGTGGATGATGCGAAGGTTTTTAAAGATCTTGCGATGTATAGCCACGGAGCTATACGCCTTGATCCCGCAATTCATAAATTGCATCAGTTTAAGACAGCCCCGGCTCCGGCGGCTTCGTCAAAAAAGAAAAAGAAAAAATAGGAGCGATAAAGTGACTTTTATTGCTTTTCCATAAAAAAACTTACATCTGGATCATGAGTACATTTATTGTTGAAGGCGGCCATAAGCTTCATGGTGAAATAACACCTCAAGGCGCTAAAAATGAAGCGCTCGAAGTGATATGCGCCACTTTGTTGACATCTGACAGGGTTGAGATGCATAATATTCCCGACATCCTGGATATAAATAATCTTATATCAATGTTGTCGGAAATAGGTGTTAAGGTGGAAAAGCTGGCTCCTCATTCTTATTCTTTTCAAGCTGATAATGTCAATCTTGAATACCTGAAGTCGCCTGAATATATAAAGCGGTCGGCTTCATTGAGAGGATCCGTGATGTTTGTGGGTCCTATGCTTGCGCGGTTTGGATATGCCGTGCTCTCTAAACCGGGAGGTGATAAAATAGGGCGTCGACGTCTTGACACTCACTTTCTCGGCATCCAGAAACTCGGAGCTGAGTTTGAATATAACGACGAACTCCAGGCTTACGAAATATGTGGCAATTCATTGCGCGGTTCCTATATGCTTCTTGATGAGGCGTCGGTGACCGGAACCGCCAATATAGTGATGGCGTCGGTGCTTGCTGAAGGAACCACCACCATCTATAATGCCGCTTGCGAGCCTTATATCCAGCAACTTTGCAAGATGCTTAATCGTATGGGCGCCGATATTAGCGGCATCGGGTCAAATCTTCTTACTATTAATGGAGTTAAAGAGCTCCACGGAACGACCCACACCATGTTGCCCGACATGATTGAGGTGGGAAGTTTTATAGGGATGGCTGCGATGACCGGCAGTGAAATTCTGCTTAAGGGTGTGGGTTATGACGACCTTGGTATAATGCCGGGGAATTTCACGAGGATGGGAATCGAGTTGCAGCGCCATGGCGACGATCTGCTCATTCCGGCTCATGACAGCTATACTATCGACACATTCCTTGACGGCTCGATAATGACATTTGCCGACGCGCCCTGGCCGGGATTGTCGCCCGACTTGCTGAGCATCTTCCTGGTGGTTGCTACGCAGGCGAAAGGAAGCGTCTTGATTCACCAGAAGATGTTTGAAAGCCGACTCTTCTTCGTGGATAAGCTTATCGACATGGGCGCTC
Organism: Bacteroides sp.; assembly: GCA_014801525.1. Lineage (GTDB taxonomy): Bacteria > Bacteroidota > Bacteroidia > Bacteroidales > Muribaculaceae > Muribaculum. The sequence goes on along the minus strand of JAAVEB010000019.1, from coordinate 26,375 downwards.
AGATAATTTTGTGCGACCCTCACCGCGCGGCAGTGATTGGTTCAGGCAATATACATTCGCTGAGAGCCACCAACATGGTGTCGCCCGACATCAGGGCCGGAATCGCCATGCTCATAGCGGCTATGGGGGCAAAGGGTACGAGCCGCATTCACAATGTGGATCAGATTGACCGCGGATATGAATCGATTGACAAGCGACTGAATCAGATTGGCGCGAATATAATGAGGGTGGATTAAGATTATGATTGAACGTAGTGAAATTATAGAAATCGGTCAGCTCGGAAAGCCTCATGGAATAAAGGGGGAGCTGAATGCCGTGATTGATGAAAATGTCGACTTGGATAAGCTTGAGAAAGTAGCAATTGACATTGACGGTATTTTTGTTCCGTTTTTCTTTGACTCAATCCGTCCCAAGCGTCAGGATTCGGTGATTGTCTATATCGACGGAATCGATTCGGAAGAGAAGGCGGCAACGCTTGTCAACAAGACATTGTATGCATTTGTTGCCGACAACGTGATTGAGGCTGACGAAAATGATGGCGGACTCTATGCTTCCGATTTAATCGGATACACCATCGTTCATGCCGACGGGCGTCCCGTGGGGACTATAACCGATATAAACGATTCGACTGACAACGCACTGTTCATCGTAGAGATTTCCGGACAAGAAAATCAGGTCTATATTCCTATAGCCGATGATTTGATCGATGAGATTAACGAGGAAAAGAAATATCTCGTCATGACCCTCCCCGAGGGAATTCTTGATCTTTAATTTTATATTGTTCAAGCCGCGGCGCTAATCCCACAGCTTGTCTTTTATTGCGAATCTTGGACGCTGCTTGACTTCGGTGAATATTTTGCCCACATATTCTCCCACTATCCCTATTCCGATAAGAATAAGGCTGCCCAGGAACCACACTGAAATCATCAGCGATGTCCATCCGGAATATGTCGTGTGGGCGAAGTAGGATGTGAGCACGTATATCGCCACGATGATGTCGACGAACAGCAGGATGACTCCGGTGGCGAATATGAAGCGTATAGGTTTTGCCGAGAATGAGGTGATGCCGTCGATAGAGAAACTCAGCATTTTTCCTAAAGGATATTTCGACTCGCCGGCAACGCGCTCATGGCGTTCGTAGGTCACTATCGCCGTGTCGAGCCCTATCTGGGGAACTATCCCTCTCAAGAAAAGATTGCTTTCGCCATACTCGCTGAGCAGGTCAAGGGCGCGGTTGCTCATCAGCCTGTAGTCGGCATGGTCATATACTGTGTCGAGCCCCATGCGCTTCTGCATTTTGTAGAAAGCGTGGGCGGTGGTGCGTTTGAACCATGTGTCGGACTGGCGGCTTGAACGCACGCCATATACGATTTCTTTCCCTTCCCGGAACAGTTTTATCATTTCGACGATGGCTTCGGGATCGTCCTGAAGGTCGGCGTCGATGGAGATGGCTGCGTCACAATGGTTTCTTGCTTCCATCAGTCCGGCGAGAAGGGCATACTGATGACCGCGGTTATGAGCAAGCGACACCCCCTTGATTCTGGAATCGCGGAGGTGTAGCTTGGTTATGACATCCCATGTTGCATCACTGCTGCCGTCATTGCTGCACATTATATAACTTTTCGGCGAGATTAACCCGTCGGCTGTCATGCGGTCAAGCAACGACAGCAATTTCTCTGCTGAAATGGGAAGGGCTTCCTCCTCATTGTAGCAAGGAATCACGATGGCAATTACTGGTAGATGATGCTCCATGAAATAGTGGGGATTAATAGTTACGGGCAAATATTACGCGCTGAGCCGAAGGCTTGCCGGTCACCATGCAGACTCCCGGAGTTTTGTCGCCGTCAAGAGGGATGCAGCGTATAGTCGCCTTGGTCTCCTCTTTGATTTTTTCTTCGGTTTCGGTAGTGCCGTCCCAGTGCGCGAGGATGAATCCGCCTTTTTCAATCTCCTTCTTGAATTCCTCGTAGGTGTCGACAGTGCGGGTTTTCGCTTCACGCAGAGCAAGCGCTTTTTTATAGATATTGTCCTGAATATCCTCAAGCAGATTTTTAACAAATTCTTCGATTCCTTCCAGCGGTTCCACTTGCTTTTCAAGCGTGTCGCGGCGCATCACCTCGACAGTGCCGTTCTCAAGGTCGCGGGCTCCGATGGCAAGTCTCACGGGCACACCTTTCAGTTCATAGTCGGCAAACTTGAATCCCGGGCGGCGGTTTTCGGCATTGTCATATTTCACGCTTATGCCCATGCCGCGCAGTTTGTCTACGATCGGTTCTACCGCTTTGTCGATTTCGGCGAGCTGTTCGCTGTTTTTGTAAATAGGCACAATCACCACCTGAATTGGGGCAAGATGGGGAGGAAGCACAAGTCCGTTATCGTCAGAGTGGGTCATGATGAGCGCTCCCATAAGTCGGGTTGATACTCCCCAGGAGTTAGCCCAGACGTATTCAGGCTTGTTTTCTTTATTGACGAATGTCACGTCGAATGCCTTTGCAAAGTTTTGTCCGAGATTGTGTGATGTTCCCGACTGAAGCGCCTTTCCATCCTGCATCATGGCTTCGATGGTGTAAGTGTTAAGAGCGCCGGCAAATCGTTCATTAGCTGATTTGACACCCTTTATCACCGGCATAGCCATGTATTTCTCGGCGAAGTCGGCATAAAGATTTATCATCTGCACTGTGCGCGCTTCCGACTCCTCGGCGGTAGCATGGGCGCAGTGTCCTTCTTGCCACAAAAACTCGGCGGTGCGGAGGAACATGCGGGTGCGCATCTCCCATCTCATCACGTTTGCCCACTGGTTGCAGAGAACTGGGAGGTCGCGATAGCTGTGAATCCAGTTCTTATAGGTTCCCCAGATTATTGTTTCAGAGGTGGGTCTCACTATGAGTTCCTCTTCAAGGCGGGCTTCGGGATCGACAACAACGCCGTTGCCGTCAGGGTCGTTTTTCAGTCGGTAATGAGTTACTACAGCGCACTCTTTTGCGAAACCTTCAACGTGCTCGGCTTCGCGGCAGAGAAATGATTTGGGTATCAGAAGCGGGAAGTAAGCGTTTTGAACGCCGGTTTCCTTGAACATCTTGTCGAGTGTCTGCTGCATCTTTTCCCAGATTGCGTAGCCGTAGGGTTTGATCACCATACATCCGCGCACTGCGCTTTGCTCGGCGAGGTCAGCCTTTACCACAAGTTCATTATACCATTTTGAATAATCCTCACTTCGTTTGGTGAGATCTTTGAGTTCCTTTGCCATAGCAAGTTATGATATATTTTTTCGAAATGTTTCTATTATCTTACAAAGATACAAAAAAATGGATGATTATTCAGTGGGAGTAATCAAAAATAAGCAGTAGAAGATTGAGGGCGGTCCCGATTTGCTCGGAACCGCCCTCTGTTGTTAAAACACGGCTTGAAAATTAGAGAGCCTTGTCCTTGCTGCCAAGAACTGCTTCGATTTTGTGTTTGTAGAGTTTTTCCATTTCATCACGTGCCGGACCAAGATATTTGCGCGGGTCAAATTCTGCCGGTTTGGTAGCCATGATTTTGCGAACTGCTGCTGTCATTGCAAGACGGCTGTCAGAGTCGATGTTGATTTTGCATACCGCGCTCTTGGCTGCCTTGCGGAGTTCTTCTTCAGGAATACCGATAGCGTCGGGAAGTTTGCCGCCATATTCGTTGATTTCGTCAACATATTCTTGGGGAACTGAGCTTGAACCGTGGAGAACGATGGGGAATCCGGGAAGTTTTTCCATAACGGCGTCAAGCACGTTGAATGCCAATGGCGGGGGAACGAGGCGGCCTTCTGCGTTGCGGGTACACTGCTCGGGAGTGAATTTGTAAGCTCCATGAGATGTTCCGATTGAGATTGCGAGGCTGTCGCATCCTGTGCGGGTAGCGAAGTCGATCACTTCTTCAGGATCGGTATAAGTGTGGTGGTCAGAAGAAACTTCGTCCTCAACGCCTGCAAGCACGCCGAGCTCGCCTTCTACAGTTACGTCAAACTGGTGAGCGTATTCAACTACTTTCTTTGTGAGCGCTACGTTTTCTTCATAGGGAAGGTGAGAACCGTCGATCATCACTGAAGAGAAACCGTGGTCGATACAGTCCTTGCAAAGTTCGTAGCTGTCACCGTGGTCGAGGTGAAGGCATATCTGAGGATGTTCCCATCCGAGGCTCTTTGCGTATTCAACGGCGCCTTGAGCCATGTAGCGGAGAAGAATGGGGTTAGCGTAGTTGCGGGCGCCTTTTGAAACCTGGAGAATAACGGGTGAACGGTCTTCAGCGGCTGCCTTGATGATAGCCTGAAGCTGTTCCATGTTGTTGAAATTGAACGCAGGAACTGCGTAGCCTCCTTTAATTGCTTTGGCAAACATCTCGCGGGTGTTTACCAAGCCGAGTTCTTTGTAACTTACCATGAATTTTAGTATTTTTTGATTTGTAAATAAGTTTATAAACGGTTAATTGTCATGCCCGCTTTTTCAGGAAAGTGAGCCTGACTATTGCATTGCAAATATACAGAAAATAATCATATCCTCAAATTTTTATTTAACGGCATTGGGTTTTGAGGGCTGATTTGCCGAGGTGTTGTGGACGGGGGTGAAGGACAATTGTTAATTTTGAAATGTCACCAAACCTATTTGCACTCCCGATTGTTATATCAGAAAATAACTAAATCAACTGTTTATGAAAAAGGATATAGGAGAAAAAGCGACTCCCTGGCTATGGATCGGGGTTACTGTGTTAATCGGATTGATTCTTTTGTGGCTCACCATCTTTGAATACTGGAGCGCATAAGGGTGACTAATGTATAATTGAATCGTTGAATTATGGCAGGATCTTTGTGGGTTGTCTGGACTATTATCGGACTAATCGGAGGATACATGGCGGGGCGTCTTATCCCTCGCTTAAGAAGTGTGGCATTTTCGGTTTGTGTGGGCATCTGCGGCGCCATTCTAGGCGGCTGGCTGTTTATACTTATCGGCGATACTATGACCATGCAGGTGTTGTCGCTTGTTGCCTCGGCGGTGATGTGCGGCGTGTTCCTTTGGATTTTGTCGGTGGCAAGCCCCAAAAAGAGCGATGATGACGACGATTTCAATATTTGATGAAACGAATTGAAATAAAAAAGACCGGCTTTTCAGTCGGTCTTTTTTATTTTTTAAGCTTCTTTCTTTACTACGCGGCGCTCTTTGATACGAGCCTTTTTGCCGGTAAGTTTGCGGAGGTAGTAAAGTTTTGCGCGGCGAACTTTACCATACTTGTTCACTACGATTGAATCGATGAACGGAGATTCGATGGGGAAGATACGCTCTACACCGATGTTGTCGCTCATTTTGCGAACAGTGAAGCGTTTTTTGTTACCTTCGCCTGAGATGCGGATAACCACGCCGCGGTATTGCTGGATACGCTCTTTGTTACCCTCTTTGATGCGGTAAGCAACTGTGATGGTGTCGCCGGGACCAAATTCGGGGTGCTGTTTGCCTGATGCAAATGCCTCTTCAGCAACTTTAATTAAATCCATTTTTTATGATGTTAAAATGTTAATAATACGCAATATAGCAAGCTGCATGTCTTGCCAGAGATTACGAAAAGCGGTGCAAAGTTAAGCATTATTATTCAATTGACAAAATATATGGCAATGATTTTTATGCCGGGCAATGGGTTAGGTGTCAGTTGCTTGAGGTTGGATTGCGGTCGATTTGCGATTGATTGTTGGGGAAGAACGGTTCAATGTGGACGTAGATGAACAGGTCGTCGCCAAGTTGCTCTTTCAATGTGCGTTCTACGTTTGTCGCGATGTCGTGCCCTTGTGTCACGGTGATGTCGGGCTCTACCTTTATATCTACATCGATGATGCGGGAGTGTCCGCTGCGGCGTGTCTTGAGCTTGTGAAACGCCAGGACGCCGGGCACCGATGCTATGATTTTTCTGATTTCTTTTACTTGCGGAGCCGGAAGCGAGCGTTCAAGCAGCTCGTCGATAGCGGGACGGGCTATTTTCCACGCTGCGATTGCTATGAAGATTCCTATGACGATTGACGCTATCGGGTCAAGCACCCTGAACTTGACTCCGAGAAAATAAGACCCAGACACTCCTGCGAGTGTGGCTATTGACGACACGGCGTCGCTGCGATGGTGCCATGCGTTGGCTTTTAGCGATGACGAGTCGATGGCTTTTCCTTTGGAATAAGTGTATTGAAAAAGCAATTCCTTGGCTATGATCGAAACGAACGCTACGGCGATAGTCCACACGTCGGGTTTCGGAAGGGCTATTCCGTTCAAATATTTTAAGGTAGAGCCAACTCCGTTCCATCCGATGCCCACTGCCACACCCATGAGAATGACGCCGATGAGAAGCGATGCGAATGTTTCAAATTTTCCGTGACCGTAGGGATGGGTTGAATCGGCGCGCTTGTAAGCGATGCCTACCATTATCAGAACGATGAAATCGGTGCCGAAGTCGCTCAACGAGTGAAATCCGTCGGCAACCAGGGCATCGCTTTTTCCGTAATATCCGAATCCAAGTTTCAGTATCATCAGTAAGGCATTGACCCAGAATCCCACCCATGTCACGTGCCTGATTATTGAAACTTCGTTTTTTACAGGGTTGTTTTGCATTGCAGCTTGGTTTTAAGTCGCAAATATACATATTAAAAAGAATAATGCGGTGATGCGCAGCGAAGATTTATAGGTTGATAAAAATCGCGCCGTGGCTGAGCTTTTTGTTGAGTTACGGATTTTTTGAGTATCTTTGTGGCAAAACTTAAATTATTAACTAATAATCATGAATCTAAAAGCCATTGTTATGACCGTTGTTCTTGCCATGTCGACAGGAGCCATGGTCAATGCCGCATTCACTAAATTTCCTGACGGAAGTGATGTGCCAGCTTGGTTCAATGACACCAAAAAAGTGGATGTCAACAAGCTTGGGAAAAAGTATGTGATCACTGATCACGGAGTTGTTAAGGACAGTTCTGTTATCCAGACCGAAGCAATTCAGAAGGTCATTGATCTTGCTGCGGCAAACGGGGGTGGTGTGATTGTCATTCCTGAAGGTGTTTATCTTAGCGGATCTTTGTTTTTCAAGCCCGGAACCCATCTTCATCTCGTGAAGGGAGCCCGTCTGAAGGGTAGCGACTCCATCACTAATTATCAAATTGTGAAAACTCGTCTCGAAGGTCAGACTATTGACTATTTTGCCGCGCTCGTTAACGCCGATAAATGTGACGGTTTCACAATCACCGGCGAAGGCACTATCGATGGTAACGGACACCGTTTCTATGACGAGTTCTGGTTGCGTCGCAAAGTGAATCGCAAATGCACCAATCTTGAAGCTCTGCGTCCCCGCATGCTCTACGTGTCAAACTCGAAAGACGTGAGCGTTAACGGAATCACGATGCTTAATTCGGGATTTTGGACCAACCATCTTTACAATTGCGAGCGCATCAAATATATCGATGTGACTATCCTCGCTCCTACCGACGGCTATCCTAAAGGTCCCAGCACCGATGCCATCGACCTTGACGTTTGCAACGACGTGCTTGTGAGCGGATGCTACATGAATGTCAATGACGACGGTGTGTGTCTTAAAGGTGGTAAAGGCACTTATGTCGACACCATTCCCGGCAACGGACCTGTGGCGCGTGTGATTATCGACAAATGTACATTCGGAAAAACCAATGCCGGTGTCACTTTCGGAAGCGAAGCTTGGGACTGCACCAATGTGATTCTCAAGGATTGCAAATTCCAGGACACTTACCATGTGCTTTTGTTCAAGATGCGTCCCGACACTCCGCAGCAGTATCGCAACGTGTTGATTGACGGCGCCCGCGGTCGTGTGCGTTGCGCCATCGAGGTGCAGACTTGGACCCAGTTCTTTGATAAAGTGGCTCGTGATCCAATGCCCCCGTCGGGAGTGGACAATGTCATCGCCCGCAATTGCGATCTTGAGTGTACACGTGATTTCTATCGTGACCGCAAGACTGACGACTATACGCTTAAGAATTTCGTTTTTGAGAATATTACAGCCGTGGATCCGTCAGATTCATTCGACACTTCAAACATTGAAAACTGTGTAGTGACCGACGTTACTATCAACGGAGTCGCTTATTGATTTCCGGCATACTAAAAAACAGGCTGATGTTTAACGAAAAAACATCAGCCTGTTTTTTATGGCTCTATCGGATTATTTCTCGATTGTCGATGTTCGAGCTGCTTGATCGCGGGCAAGCATAAGTTGCTTGTCGAGAAGCTCTTTTTTAGCGGCAAGTTTTCTTGAAGTCGTGATGGCTTCCGAATAATTATAGGCGAGCGCTATGGACTTTGCATCGTTCTGAGGTAGCTGCATTGAGGTGGAGCGGGCGCCTGTGAAGGTTATACGAACAGGCTTTCCCTGATATTTCGACAGGAGTTTCCCGATTGAATCGCATTCCGAACTGATGAAAGTGATCATCTCGGTGTTTCCCGACCGGTAATTACGGTCTCCGTCATACGCCACGCTTGATGACGAGGCGCTTTCTCCTCCCACGGTCACGGTGACCGAAGTGTGTTTAACCGGGCTTCCTGCCAATGAAGATATCATGTAAAACTGTCCTTCGGGCGTTATTCGCGCTTCCAGTCCGCTGCGGTCAAAAAGCGATGAGGTGGCATATTCTTTGATCACGTAATATCCTTCCACAAGTTCGGGATTATTCACTAAGGTGAAATATTGGCTTAGCGAATCGATTCGGTGAGAACAAACGGCTTCGAGGCTGTCGGTTGTCTGCAATTCGTCTTTGATAAGCCCCTCGTTGGCTCGCGCTCTGATGTTCATGCCCTCCCTGAGAGCTTTGATTTCGGTGGGATACCGGGATTTCAGGGTGTCGAGCAGTTCGGTGGCAAGAGTGTAATTGCCTGCCGCTACCGCCGAATCGGCGCGTGTCACCAATGAATCCGCTTCATTTGCTTCGCTACCGCCGCCGCATGCGGCGAATAGAATGGTTGAGAGTGCTATGAATTTACTTGCTCCTTTGTACATCTTTGACTCCTTTTACTGTTTTTAATTTCTTAATAAGGTTATTCAGCGCGACTGTGTCCTTGATTCCCACAACGAGTGTGCCCTGGAATATGCCGTCGTCTGATGAGATTGCGATGCTGCGCAGTGTCGTGTCCTTCTCTTTCGATATTATCGAAGTTATGTTGGTCACAATTCCGATGTCGTCATGTCCGATGATTCGCAATGTCGCCCCAAATTGTTCGCCTATCTTGCCTGACCATCTTGTGTTTATCAAGCGGTAAGGGTAATTGTCGCGTATGTGGGATGCGTTAGGGCAGTCGGTGCGGTGGATTTTGATCACGCCTTCAGCCGAAATGAAGCCAAACACGTCGTCGCCATAAATCGGGTTGCAGCATTTCGACAACTTGTAATTTATTCCTTTTATATTGTCGCCTATCACAAGCACGTCAGACGATGATGTCTCGTTCTCGTCGGGGTTTATGAGCTGGAACTCCTCGGCAGATCTTATTTCGGCGGTTTCTGTCGCCTTGTGTTCTATCGATTCATATTCAGTAGCAATGTCGTTCACGTCGATCGAGCCGGCGGCTACTGCGTCATAAAAGTCGGTCACTGTTTTGTAGCCCATCTTTTTTATGACTTTCATTATGGTCGCCTCTTTCAGCTCTATTTTCCTGTTTTTGAATCGGCGTTCCACCAGCTCTTTCCCTAAAGACGCAGTGCGGTTAGCCATTTCATGCACGCTTTGGCGTATTTTGTTGCGTGCTTTGGATGTTACCACGAGCGCGAGCCAGTCGAGTTTGGGAGTTTGCGACGTTGACGTGAATATCTCCACCGTGTCGCCGCTTTTGAGCTTGTAGTTCAGTCGCTCGTTTTTTCCGTTCACCCTGCCGCCGGTGCAGTGCATGCCAAGGTTGGTGTGGATGTGGAATGCGAAATCAAGCAATGACGCCCCGAATGGAAGCTTATATAAATCGCCCTTCGGAGTGAAAACGAACACTTCCTTGTCATAGATGTCCATCTTCATGTTCTTCATCAACTCCATGGGACCTGTTTCCGCCGTCTCGAGAATGTCGCGCACGTTGTTCATCCATGCGTCGAGATTGCTTTCGCTCTTGACTCCTTTGTATTTCCAGTGGGCGGCGAGACCCTTTTCGGCGATGAGGTCCATGCGCTTGGTGCGTATCTGCACCTCCACCCATCTCTCGCCGGGACCGTAGACGGTGATATGCAGCGACTCATATCCGTTGCTTTTCGGGATGCTCAGCCAGTCCTTCATTCTCGACGGATTAGGCTGGTAGAGGTCGGTTATGATGGAGTAGGCGAGCCAGCAGTCGCTTTTCTCTTTTTCAGGCTCGCTGTCGATGATGATTCTGATGGCGAAGAGGTCATATATATGCTCGATATCGTTTTTTTGCTTCTTCAATTTGTTCCAGATCGAGTATATTGACTTGGTTCTGCCCTTTATCTCATATTTCAGCGGGGTGCCGTTAAGTTTTTCCTTTATGGGTTTTATGAATTCGTCAATATATGCGTCGCGGGTCTGCTTGGTCTCGTTCAGCTTTCGGGCGATTTCAGTGTAGGTGTCGCGGTTGGTGTATTTCAGCGACATGTCCTCAAGTTCCGACTTGATGGCGTAAAGTCCGAGTCGGTGGGCGAGGGGAGCATACAGGTAGTTGGACTCATACGCCACGTCATGAACCATTTTCTCATTAGGATGATGGTTGATGGCGCGCATCAGCACGAGCCTGTCTACAATCATTATAATTATGACACGGATATCTTCGGCAAATGTCAGAAGGAGTTTCCTGAAATTGTCGCTTTCAACGGCAGCCTGCTTGCTATATAAAGTCGACACTTTAAGCAGTCCGCCGATAAGTTTGGCTATATCCGCTCCCCATTCTTTTTCAAGTTCGTCTTTCTCGATAAATTCCGATTTACACAGATTGAAAAGCAATATCGCGATGACCATGTTTCGGTCGGGGCTTATCTTCTCGCACAATGCCGTGGCGGTTTCAAGGTTATGGACTGCCGGGTTGATGCCGTAACGGTCCCTGCGGTAATGGTTCTCCTTGATACTGTCGGTTATAATGGACTTGATGCGCCGGGTGTCGCCGGGATGGGCGACATCCTTCGTCAGTTCGAGAAGCCTGCGGAATGAATTGATAAACTGTTCTTTTTCCTCAGGAGTCAGATATGTTTCTTCCATAACGAAATCGGTGGGAGTTGTTGATGGTGAAGTCTTGAGGTCGGTAGTCGGTCAGCGCTATTCTTCGGGCGTAGACTCGTCTTGACAGCCAACGGGAAGTTTATTAAGCTCTTCTATATAGTCGAGCAGTTCCTGCCTGCCTCGGCGGTCGGTGCTTGAAGTGTAGAACACCGGGGGCAGTTCCTCCCATTGTTCTTTAAGGACGGCGAGATATTTTGCCGTTTGAATTTTTCCGGCGGCTGAGGACAGTTTGTCAAGCTTTGTGAAGACGATTGAAAACGGAACTCCGTTTTCTCCGAGCCACTCCATAAATTCAAGATCTATTTTCTGGGGATTGTGGCGCGAGTCGATCAAGAGAAACAGATTGGTCATCTGTTCACGCTCGAGAATGTAGTCTTCTATAATCTTTTTGATTTCAGCCTGCTGTTTCTTTCCGCGCTGGGCGTAGCCGTAGCCCGGGAGATCGACGATATACCATTCGTCATTGATGATGAAGTGGTTTATTAGCAATGTCTTGCCGGGGGTGGATGAGGTCATCGCAAGCCCTTTATGTCCTGTCAGCATATTTATGAGCGATGATTTTCCCACATTGGAACGCCCTATGAACGCATACTCGTGTTTGCACGTTGCGGGACACTTTTTTACGTTGCTGTTGCTTATCTCGAATTTGGCTGAATTGATATTCATTTTGATAGTTTTAAAGTTCGGTAAAGTTACAATTTTTATTGTAATATAACCAATTTTTGATGCGTTATGTTTATCTTTGCGGCGATATGGGAGAAAATAGTCAAAGGGAAACATTGTTCCGGTTCAAGCGGTTTTCGGTTAAAAACAGTAACGCCGCGATGAAAGTGGGCACTGACGGAGTTCTGCTTGGAGCGTGGACTGATCTTGCCGGAGCCGGGAGAGTGCTCGATGTCGGGACCGGCACCGGGCTTGTCGCGTTGATGATGGCTCAGCGCTCGCCTGATGCGTTGTTCACAGCTATTGAAATTGACCTTCCCGCAGTGGAGGAGGCTCGTTTCAATGTCGAAATGTCGCCTTGGAGGGATCGCATTGAGGTTGTTGCCGCTGATTTTCTCGACTATGCCCCTGAGGATAGTTTCGATCTCATAGTCAGCAATCCTCCGTTTTTTGCCACTGAGGTCAAGTCGCCTTGTCGGGAGCGCGCCCTTGCGCGTCACGGCGACTCGCTGACCGTCGGCGCTCTGATAAGGCATTCGGCTTCGATGCTTTCTCCGGCGGGAAGGCTGTGCTTCATTTCTCCTGCCGACAGGATTGACGACGTGATGATGGAAGCGGCGCTTGCGGGACTTAATTTGTCAAGACAGGTTTTGGTCTACACCAAGCCGACGGCTGTCAAGCCGGTGCGTGTGTTGTGGGAGTTGTCCAAGGCTCCGTCTGTGCTGCAATCTTCCGAACTCCGCTTGAACACTCAGCTTTATCGTGATTTGGTCGACGAGTATTATCTGAATGTGTGACTGTGGCTTGTCTGCGCTTTTTATAATAATTGCTAAAAGATTTGGCAGTGACGCTTTAGAATCGTATATTTGGCGGAATAAATTGAATTTAATTTAATGAAGAGATTACCTGTAAATTAAATACGCTGTCCAAGCCTATACACGATTGAAAGATTATGAACGACATTACCGAACTGTTTCGTGAATTACTGCACCAGTATAGAAGCGTTGATATTGCCGAAGCTGAATTTAAAAAGATGATTCACGAGGATAGCGACCTCCATGAAGAATACCGAGAGTGGTGTGACGCTGTCGGAAGCAGTGAAAAAATGGGATTTATTGATTATAGTGAAGAGTATATCGAGTCGCAGGATTCGATATATGACCATTTGAATGATTTTGACGATGAATGACTTCAATTCTACTCGCCGCCTTCCTGCCGAATGGGAGCCTCAGGGCGGTGTGATTGTTTCTTGGCCTCATGCCGGCACTGACTGGGCTTATATGCTTGATGAGGTGACCGAGTGTTTTGCCCGGATTGTTACTGCGATTGCCGAAGAGCAACCGGTGGTGGTGATTGTCCCTGACAAGAATATCGCATCGCCCCATCTCTTGACGGCAAATCAGAATAATATACTTTATGTCGAATTGCCCACAAATGACACTTGGGCGAGAGATTTCGGACCGTTGTCGGTGACTGTCGGCGATAAGCCGGTGCTGCTCGATTTCGGGTTCAACGGCTGGGGGCTTAAATTTGCCGCCGATAAAGACAATCTGCTCACCTTGGGGTTGGTGGAAAAGGGCGTTTTGCGCGCTGAGTGTGAAAACCGCCGTGGATTCATTCTTGAAGGCGGCTCCATTGAGAGTGACGGAAACGGAACTCTGCTCACAACCTCGCGATGCTTATTGTCGCCCAATCGTAATGGCGAAATGTCGCGCGAACAGATTGAGGAATATCTGCGGGGAGCGTTTGGAATCAAGCGGGTGTTGTGGCTCGACCATGGCTATCTCGCCGGTGACGATACCGACAGCCACATTGACACATTGGCTCGTTTCGCGCCGCATGACACTATTATTTATGTGGGTTGTGACGATGACACCGACGAGCACTATTCCGAGTTGCAGGCTATGAAACGGCAATTGATGGAGATGAGGACGACCGACGGCAATCCTTATAATCTTATTGAGTTGCCTATGCCCGATGCCGTCTATGACGAGGACGGGGAACGCATTCCTGCCACCTACGCCAATTTCCTTATTATGAATAAGAGCATTCTTTTGCCTGTCTATGGACAGCCGTTGAAGGACGAGCTGGCGGCTCAGCTGCTGAAAATATCCTTCCCTGACCACGAGATAAAGAAGATTGATTGCTCGGCATTGATAAAACAACACGGGTCGTTGCATTGCGTCACGATGCAGATCCCAAATGATATATTACCTATATGAGTAAGAGAACGCTGAAGGTTGGTATAATCCAACAATCCAATTCTTCCGACATAGCGGAAAATCGTCGTCGCATCGCTTCCGAAATGAGAAAACTTGCAGCTGAAGGAGCCGAGTTGATTGTCAACCGGGAGCTACATGACTCGCTGTATTTTTGTCAGACGGAATCGACCGATTTGTGTGATCTCGCCGTCAACTTCCCCTCTGAAGCGACTGAATTTTATTCTTCGCTTGCCAAGGAGCTTGGCGTGGTCGTGGTGACATCTCTTTTCGAGCGCCGCGCTCCGGGTCTTTACCATAACACGGCGGTGGTTTTCGAGCGTGACGGTTCGGTTGCCGGCAAGTATCGCAAGATGCACATTCCCGATGACCCGGCTTATTATGAGAAATTCTATTTCACTCCTGGCGACATAGGCTTTAAGCCCATCGACACTTCGGTTGGACGGCTCGGCGTGTTGGTGTGCTGGGATCAGTGGTATCCCGAGGCTGCGCGTCTCATGGCGTTGAGCGGAGCCGAGCTGCTCATTTATCCAACAGCGATAGGGTGGGAGAGTTCCGACACTCCCGAGGAGCAGGCGCGTCAGCTTGAGGCGTGGGTGACTGTTCAGCGCGGTCATGCCGTTGCCAACGGTCTTCCGGTGGTGACCGTGAACCGTGTAGGGCTTGAACCCGACCCGTCGGGCATGACCAACGGAATCAGCTTCTGGGGCAACTCGTTTGTTGCCGGTCCTCAGGGCGAATTCCTATTCCGGGCGTCAGACAAAGAGGAGAGCGCTATCATTGAAATCGACATGAACCGGTCGGAAAATGTCAGAAGATGGTGGCCTTTCTTGCGCGACCGCCGCATCGACGCTTACGGTGATTTGACCAAGCGATTTATTGATTGACTTTAATTCTTGTTTGAAATATGGCTATATGGATTATGTGGCTTATTGCCGCCGCCCTTTTATTGGTGCTCGAACTGCTCACCGGTTGGATAGCCACTTTTTGCGTGGGAGTAGGATGCCTTGTCGCCGCTGTGCTTGACATCGCCGGGTGTTCTCTTCAATGGCAACTTGCCGGAGTCGTGATCGGTGTTATTCTTGCTTTTATATTTATAGCTCCGTTTGTGAACCGTCTGCGCAAATCCCGCCCTCATCGTGAGGCTTATAACAGCAACATGGATGCCTTGATAGGGCGTGAGATTCAGGTGGAGAAATCTATTCCTCAAAACGGGCTCGGGCGTGTGCGCATCGACGGCGACAGCTGGCAAGCGCGCAGCAGCCACGGGGAGGCTATCGAATATGGCGCCACGGTGAAGGTGACCGGATATGACAGTATAATTCTCATTGTAAAACCAATTTAATTTTTCGAAATGGAAACTTATATTCTTCTTGGAGTGCTTGTGCTCGCAGTTATTATAGTCGTGTCGGCGGGAGTGAAAATCGTTCCCCAGTCCGAAACAAGAGTGGTGGAACGTCTTGGACGCTTCCACAGTGTGCTGTCGCCCGGTCTTAATATAATCTGGCCTTTTATCGACAAGCCTAAAGTCGTTTACACACGCCGGGTGGAATCGACTGTCAACGGGCGTCAGATTGTTAGAATCACCTCGTCGACCACCATCGACCTCAGGGAACAGGTTTATGATTTTCCCTCTCAGCAGGTAATTACGAAGGATAACGTAACCACTGAAATCAACGCGTTGCTCTATTTCCAGATTGTGGATGCCAAGAAAGCGGTTTATGAAATCGACAATTTACCTAATGCATTGGAAAAATTGACCCAGACTTCGTTGAGAAATGTTATCGGCGAATTGGAGCTTGACCAGACCCTTACTTCGCGCGACACAATAAATTCGCGCTTGCAGGCTATTCTCGACGAGGTTACCAACAAGTGGGGTGTGAAAGTGAACCGTGTGGAACTCCAGGACATCACTCCTCCCAAGAGCGTGAGAGAGGCGATGGAAAAGCAGATGCAGGCTGAGCGTAACCGCCGTGCCGAGATTCTGAATGCCGAAGGTCAAAAGACATCGGTCATCCTTTTGTCGGAAGGTGACAAGCAGTCTCAGATAAACCAGGCTACGGCTATAAAGGAAGCGGAAATTCTTAGAGCTGAGGGTGAGGCGCGCGCAAAGGTGCTTACCGCTCAGGCTGAGGCTGAAGCTATAACCCGTGTGGCTGAGGCTATCAAGGCTTCGAATACTGATCCAGCCACTTATATGCTTGCGTTGAAATATATCGAGACTCTGCGCGACATGACTTCGGGACAGAACAACAAGACTGTCTACATCCCCTATGAGGCATCAGGCGTGTTGAGTTCTATCGGCTCAATAAAAGAGATGTTTGCTAAAGGCAATTGATATTTTCATACATCAGGTGGTGTTCCTCGCTCGGGACTACCGCAAAAAAAACATATATTATATGACATCGCAGCCCAATCCTATACCTAATCCCGTCAGTCAACCCGGTCCACGCGGATGGTTGAAGTTATTCCTGTTACTTGCTATAACAGGAGGAACTCTTATTGCTTTGTTTTCTGTTAGAGTTTTGCTAAATGGATCTGTCTTTGGTGTGGGACTTCTCTGTTGCGGACTTATGATGATAATGTTAGGATGTAAATCATGGTCATGTTATAAGAAAGGATTATCGGAGGCTTTGGCGTTTAGTAGAGGATGTGTAGGCGTGTTTTTCTTGCTGACCTTATATATAATCGGTTATGGGATTGCTGACGCCGTGATTTATGGCAAAGATATCCAGCTCGGCTTTTTTGGCATGGTATTGGTGCTGTCATCACTATGGTGTTGCGTCTGGTTATGGTATCTGTCGGTCTCCAAGCAGGTGAAGAGACTCTTGCATTTTTTGCCGCAAGGACGATGGAACGTGAAGATTGTGCTCTTGGTTCTTGGATTTGTGCTTGCAGGATGCTTTGCGGGCTTCTATATTCAAGAGCAAAATATTCATTACACGAGGGAAATGCGTTATATTACGGATCAATTACAAGCAGCTCGTGAAAGGCTTGCGGAAGAAGATGATCGTGAAGATGACGAAATGGAAAGTGCCGGGGGCTATCTTGAAAATGAAAATCAGGAGGCAAGCGCCACAAACGATATTCAATCTCCGAAAGTTAAAACTGAAGAGAGGAAGTCTAACGAAGCAATTGGCGCAAGCGATTCCGGCAGAGGGAGCAAGCGGATAGACGTGGGAGTCGCTACTTTACAGGTTCCGGCATCTTACAATTGCGACTATGATAATAATGGTAATTATTATCAGATTGAGAACGAGCAAAACTTAATATTTTTTTACCCGAGAATGATTATTGTAGATGAAGATCTGTTGTCTCGATATAAAAATGCCAGAGATTTTGCCGTACTTGTCGGTATAGGTCCGGCTGCGGAAAACTGTGATAAGATAGAGGATGAAATTAGAAAATATATGGGGGCTCAATCGAAAAGAGGATTAGGCTCTGATAGTTATGAACATGAAGGCAATGAAATTGTATACGTAAGTGTAGCGTTGGTTGTGAACGGAGAAAACCTTGATGCTACGGATTATTGGATGACACGCGGATCAAAAGTGGCTTCATTCATCACATTCCCGAAAGCAACTCCTGAGATTAAACGCATTGTAGAGTCTTTGGAGTTTAAGTGATTCCTTTTAACTGGTAACGCAGGTAATTCTGTGGATACCTTATGTTAAGTCTTGGAGTAGGGGATATTTCTATTCCATAAAAAGAACGGGCTGTTAGAAACGGTCCCGTTCTTTTTTTCAGCGCGTTCCAAGTATTATTTCGCCGATTATATTCGGGTAGTGCTCTTTTTCAAGCGCATGGATTTTCGCTTCGACATCGGCGGCGGTGTCGTCGGGTTCAACCGGCACCGATGTTTGGAAAATTATGTCACCACCGTCACACTCCTCGCTCACGAGATGAATCGTGATTCCGGTCTCTTTTTCCTTTGCGGCCACTACGGCTTCATGGATGTGCTTGCCATACATTCCTTTGCCTCCATATTTCGGCAGGAGCGACGGATGGATGTTCGGGATTTTCCCCTTGTAGCGCTCGATGAGGAACGCGGGCACCATGAGCAGGAATCCGGCAAGAGCTATCAGGTCGATTTTGTATTCATCCATGACTGCGAGCATCTTTTCAGGATCGTTGATGTCGGCGCGTGTCATCATGATCGTGTCGGTTCCAAGTCTTCCGGCTCGCTCAATAACCCCGGCTTCGGGTTTGTTGCACACCACAAGCGCCACCTCGGCGTCACGATTGTTCTTGCGGAAGTGCGTTATTATATTCTCGGCGTTTGAGCCGTTGCCCGAGGCAAATATTGCGATTCTTTTCATAATCAATTTTGCATGTCTTACAGTGGTGAGGAGTTCTCGCCATTGAGGCTTTGTCCAGGCGCAAAGATAGCGCCTTTTCTTCGATGGCGAAACTAATGACGGCTCTTCTGCTTTCTATTTGCCGCAGTTATTTATTCTTCGATGACCGGTTGTCCTACCGTGACGTCTATCATTACCGAAGCGTTCAGGAGCTCCCCTTCAGTGAAAAACGGCATGCTTCCCTTGATTGCTCCGCTCACAAGTCCTATGGGGAAAAATATGATGGATAGCATTACGATTGCTCCTACCGAACTTCCTCCTCGCTTGCTGCTGTTGACGCTCAATAAGATGTTTTTATTGTCGACGGTTTTGGTCGTGACATAGGAGAGGTTTATCCTTCCCGCTTTTCCCCAGGCTCCGTTTCGTTCTAACGAGTATTCGATGAATGCCGGAGTGCCTGCGGTTATTAACACTCTGGACTCGTCGGCTGAATAAACGTCGGATTCGACCAACGCGCGTATAACTCCGGTGTCGGTTTTCTTTTTGGATTTGAATTCCTCATCTATGCGGAGAATTACCTGAGTCTTGTTCGCCAGTAAATCGCTTTTCGATTCTGCCGTTTGCGCAAATGCTCCGAATGGGGTGGAAAACATTAAGGCTAAGATAAGTATGCACGACAGGAGACTTTTGCATGGGGTGATTTCGGTTTTCATGGCGTGAGATTTTAGGTTGCGTGATATTGATGTTTACTGTTTCGCAAAAATAGTTAATTGCGGTTTTATTGCAAAATTGAATGAGCTTTTTTTCCGGGTGGATTAAGGATTGAAAAAAGATTGCGGAATAATTTTGTAAATCAGGAAGAAAGTCGTAACTTTGTGGGCGATTTTTCCGCACGGGCTCGTAAAGAAGCGCCACAAGGATGCTCGCCTGACGGAGTTAACCTGTAATATTTTATTTAACAGATGTACGCTATTGTAGAAATTCAAGGACAGCAATTCAAGGCAGAAGCCGGAAAGTTCTTGTATGTTCACTACCTCGGTGATGACAAAAAAGAGGGCGAAACAGTTGAATTTGACCGTGTTCTTTTGGTCGATGCCGACGGCAACGTAAAGGTTGGCGCGCCTACCGTAGAAGGTGCGAAAGTAGTTTGCGAAGTGGCAACCCCGCTCGTGAAAGGTGACAAAGTAATCGTCTTCAAGAAGAAAAGACGTAAAGGCTATCGCCGCAAAAACGGCCATCGCCAGTGCTTCACCAAAGTAGTGATTAAAGAATTAGTAGCTTAACCCATTAAAATCTTAAACAAACATGGCACATAAGAAAGGTGTAGGTAGTTCTAAGAACGGTCGTGAATCAGAAAGCAAACGACTTGGTGTTAAGATTTTCGGTGGTCAGCATGCTAAAGCAGGCAACATCATCAAGCGTCAGCGCGGTACCGTTCACCATCCGGGTGAAAACGTAGGTATGGGTAAAGATCACACTCTTTACGCTCTTGTTGACGGTGTTGTTGTGTTCACTGAAGGCAAAAACGGACGCCGCTTCATCAACGTGGCTGTCGAAGCTAAAGCTTAACACGCTTAAAAGAAAACCTGAAATGAGACGTTCCTGAAAACGGGGACGTCTCATTTTGTTTTTGCACCGAGGTGGTTAAAGTCGGTTTTTCTTATTGCGGTTAGCGGATTTATCTATAACTTTACCCCGGTAATTTTTATAACGACACAGTGATGAACCGAAAAGGGAAGCTATATTTCCGATATGGCACCATGGGCTCGGCAAAGACAGCCCTGCTGCTGACCACCGCATATAACTTTGAAGAGCGCGGAATGACCTACGCATGTTTGAAGCCGGTAGTTGATACCCGGGAGAAAGAGAATGTGATCAGGTCGCGCATTGGGATTCAGCGCACATGCTCGTGGATATATCCCGACACCGATTTGTATCAGCTTGCCCAGGACATGTTTGAACAGACGATGACCGTGATCGACTGGTTTTTGATTGACGAGGCTCAGTTTCTCAGTTCGGAACAGGTCGATCAGCTTGCGCGCATCGTCGATGACTATGGGAGCAATGTGATATGCTACGGATTGAGAACCGATTTCCAGACTCATCTTTTCGAGGGATCGAGGCGCTTGTTTGAAATCGCCGACACTATCGACGAGATAAAGAGCACCTGTACCTGCGGACGCAAGACGATTGTCAATGCCCGCATAGACGCTGACGGCGATTTCGTGACCGAGGGCGACCAGCTTGAAATAGGCGGTGATGACCGGTATATCGCAGTGTGCCGCAAATGCTGGCGCAACAAGCGCATAGAGCAATCAATACGCCATTCGTTGCCGTTCAGCGAGTGATTTGGACGTGCCGTTTTTCAGGACGGCTTTCGAACTTTGTGACGGTTTGGATTGTATTATCTATGATATAGATATATTTAAAGAAATTAATATATTTTCAGATGTATACCAGTAAATACTTTAAAACCGTATTGACGCGTATCTCGGTTTTGTGCGCCATGCTTGCGTTTTCGTTGCCCTCGTCGGCTATTGATCTTCTTGATGAAGACTTGCATTATGTTGTGACTTATAAGTGGGGACTTATCAATAAGGATGCCGCCACGGCGGTTCTTTCGCTTAGGAATGACGGACCGTATTATCAGGCTAAGCTTGCGGCATCGACATTGCCGTGGGCTGACAAAATCCTGATGGTGCGCGACACTCTTATCTCTACCATGCTGCGTCCGTCATGTCTTCCCGTCGAGTATCAGAAAATAACTCATGAGGGTTCAAGATATGGCAATGATGTGGTGAAGTTCGCGATTTCCGATGGCAACGTCACCGGCTATGCGACGCGTTTGCGTTCAAAGAACGGCGGTCCTGTGAGCAAGACCGACACGGTGCTTCATGCGAAGAGCCCTGCGCTTGACATGCTTTCGGTGTTCTATTATCTGCGTTCAATGGATTTCTCAACCAAGAGTCCCGGATCGACCGTGAACGTGGCGATACTTTCGGGAAAGAACGCTGAGAAGCTGTCGGTTTCCTATAAGGGAATTGAGACAATCACATTCAACAACAAGACGTGGACCACTTATCACCTGGTGTTCTCGTTCACGATGAAGGGGACGGTTTCGTCAGACGCGATGGACACTTGGATCACTGTCGACGAGAGCCGCATTCCCGTCAAGCTTGAGGGAGCGCTTCCGCTTGGCAAGGTGCGCGCTTATTACACAGGAGCAACTCCGAGATAAATTTCTTGAAATAGAGATTTGTTGCACGAAATTATCATTGACTTATGGCTATCTGTCATAAATTATTGTTAATTTTGCAAAAAGAAATTTCATCAACATAGAAGTATGAACCGTAAAGTAAGAGTAAGATTTGCTCCGTCACCTACCGGACCTCTCCATATCGGCGGTGTGCGCACAGCCCTATATAACTATCTTTTCGCCCGCAAAAATGGCGGCGACATGATTCTTCGTATCGAGGACACTGATTCCAACCGTTTTGTTCCGGGAGCCGAGGAATATATAAACGACTCTCTTGCATGGCTTGGCATCACTATTGACGAAGGCGTGAAAGAGGGTGGCAATTACGGTCCTTACAAGCAGAGCCAGCGCCGCGACATCTATCGCCAATATGTGAAGATGTTGCTTGACAATGGAAAGGCTTATATCGCATTTGACACTCCCGCCGAGCTTGAAGCGAAGCGTGCCGAGGTGCCTAATTTCCAATATGACGCGTCGACCCGCATGTCTATGCGCAATTCGCTGACCCTTCCGAAGGAGGAGGTTGACAAGCTGATTGCCGACGGACACCAGTATGTGGTGAGATTTAAGATTGAGCCGGGCGTGGATGTCGAGGTAGATGATTTGCTTCGCGGCAAAGTCACTATAAACTCGTCGGTGCTTGATGACAAAGTGCTTTACAAGAGCGCCGACGATCTTCCCACCTATCACCTTGCCAATATCGTCGATGACCATCTTATGGAGGTCAGCCATGTGATCAGAGGCGAGGAGTGGTTGCCTTCGGCTCCGTTGCACGTGTTGCTATATGACGCTTTCGGATGGAGCGACACTGCGCCTCAGTTCGTTCACTTGCCTTTGCTGCTCAAACCCGACGGAAAGGGTAAGCTCAGCAAGCGCGACGGCGACCGTCTCGGTTTCCCCGTGTTTCCGCTTGAGTGGCATCCTGAAGGGGGCGAAATTTCATCGGGCTACCGTGAATCGGGCTATCTTCCCGAGGCGGTTGTCAATTTCCTTGCCTTGCTTGGCTGGAACCCCGGCGATGACACCGAGATAATGTCGATGGATGAGCTCATATCTAAATTTGATTTCGCTCACTGCTCTCGTTCAGGCGCAAAATTTGACTATGAGAAGGGGCGTTGGTTCAATCATGAGTATCTGCAGAAGATGCCCGATGCTGAACTCGCAGTGCTTTTCAAACCGGTTCTTGCCGCTCATGGCGTGGATGTCGACGGGTATTCCGATGAGTTCCTTGCCAAAGTCGTAGGGCTGGTTAAGGGCCGAATCTATTTTGTGAAAGATTTGTGGGATCATGCGAAATTCTTCTTCGTCGCTCCTGACGAATATAATCCCAAGGATATTAAAAAGCGTTGGTCGGAGGATACTCCCCGCATCATGACCGAGCTTATCGAGGTGCTGAACGGCATGGATGATTTCAGTTCAGCCGCTGCCGAGCCGGTTGTTCTGGGCTGGATTGCCGACAAGGGCTATCATCTCGGCAACGTTATGAATGCGTTCCGTCTTGCAGTGGTGGGCGAGTGCAAAGGACCCCACATGTTTGATATTACGGAATTGCTCGGAAAGGAGGAGACAGTTAAGCGCATCCAGCGCGCAATAAAGGAAATCGCAATCTGATTGAAATGAATCCTTTATATAATCTTGCCATTCGCCTGATGGGCGCGGGCATTAATATAGGAGCCTGCCGCAATCCTAAACTGAAGAAGCTTGCAGCGGGGGAGAAGGAGGCGTTGTCTCATCTGCGAGCCAATATTAAGCCGGGTGAGCGTTATGTGTGGATTCATGCCGCGTCGTTGGGCGAGTTTGAGCAGGGTAGACCTTTGATTGAAAGGATACGCCGCGAGAGTCCCGACACGAAGATACTTCTCACGTTTTTTTCGCCATCGGGCTACGAGGTGCGTAAAAACTTCCCGCAGGTCGATGTGGTGAGCTATCTGCCTTTCGACTTGAAAAGCCGTGTCAAGGAGTTTCTTGACATCGTGAATCCGCGCATGGCGATTTTTGTCAAGTATGAATTTTGGGGTAATTATCTGAGCGAGCTTAAACGCCGTGGAATACCCACCTATATAATATCGGCAATTTTCCGTCCGTCGCAGGTGTTTTTTAAACCTTGGGGCGGCACTTTCCGCAAGATGCTCAAGTGCTATACCCGGATATATGTTCAGGACGAGCGCTCGAAGCAGCTCCTTGCGGGTATCGGAATCGATAATGTTACAGTTGCCGGCGACACTCGTTTTGACCGTGTCACCGACATAATGGCGTCATGCGTTAAAATTCCGGAGATAGAGAGCTTCGTGGATAAGAACAAGCTGACGCTGGTTGCCGGAAGCACGTGGCAGCCTGACGAAGCCCACATAATACCTTATTTCAACGCTCATCCCGGACTGAAACTTGTCATAGCCCCTCATGAGGTGGATGAGAACCGCATTAAAGATATTACCGATCAGCTTAAGCGTCCGTATGTCAGAATGTCTCAGACAACACCTGAGGAGGCGGCTAAAGCCGATTGTATTATCATCGACTGCTTCGGGAAGCTGTCGAGCGCATACACTTATGGCGACATCGCTTACATAGGTGGAGGCTTCGGCGTAGGCATCCATAATCTGAATGAGGCGGCGGTCTACGGCATTCCGGTGATATTCGGACCGAACCACAAGAAGTTCAAGGAAGCATCGGATCTTATTGCGAACGGTGGCGGAGTTTCGTTCAGCGACAATGCTCGCTTCAATGAGATAATGGACCGTTTCGTTACGAATGAAAAGGCTCTTGCTGATGCAGGGGCTGCCGCAGGGAAATACATTAAATCAAATATCGGCGCGACTGACGTGATTTATGCCAACCTTTTCGGCAAATGATGTGTTTCTTATAGCGTATGGAATTCATCACTTCTGAGAACATAATCCTTATCGGATCTACGCTCCTTATAGCGGGAGTTCTTATCGGCAAGTCGAGCTATCGTTTCGGATTGCCGTTGTTGCTTATTTTCCTCCTTGTCGGAATGGGTTTCGGCTCTGACGGACTCGGCATCCAGTTCAGCGACATGGGTACGGCTCAGTTCATAGGCATGATCGCCTTGTGTATCATTCTTTTTTCAGGAGGTCTTGACACTAAGATTTCCTCGATAAAGCCTGTGATATTGCCGGGATTGATACTCTCCACCGTGGGGGTGCTTCTGACGGCGCTCCTCACAGGATTGTTCATCTGGTGGCTGTCGGGGATGTCGTGGACCAATATTCATTTCGCCTTTTTGCCGTCGTTGCTGCTTGCCGCCACTATGTCGTCGACCGATTCAGCGTCGGTGTTCGGTATTCTCGGCAGTCAGAAAGTGGGTCTTAAGAATAATCTCCGCCCCATGCTTGAGCTTGAGAGCGGCTCGAATGACCCGATGGCTTATATGCTCACGATAATATTGATTCAGGCTCTGACCGTGAACGGAAGTCTTTCGGCGGGGGATATCGCGTTGGAGCTTGTGCTGCAGTTTGGAGTTGGTATAGCCGGCGGTTTTATCATGGGCAAGTTCACGTTGTGGCTGATAAGCATGTATCGGCGGTTTGGAAGAAAATCCACTACGCAGGAGGATCCGTCGCAAGCCGTGTCGATGATTTCAATTCTGATTATCGGATGTGTGTTCTTCACGTTCGCTATCACTACCGATTTGTCGGGCAACGGCTATCTCGCCGTTTATATCAGCGGAATCGTGATTGGAAACGCAGGTTTGCAGTCGCATAAGAGCATCACCAAGTTCATAGGCGGAATGACATGGCTTGCCCAGATAGTGGTGTTTCTCATGTTGGGGTTGCTCGTCAATCCTCATGAGATGCTTGATGTTGCCGCCGTTTCGCTTCTTATTGGAGTGTTTATGATTCTCGTGGGACGTCCGTTGAGCGTGATGCTTTCGCTTGCCCCGCTTCACAAAATTTCTCTTCGTTCCAAGGCGTTTATCTCTTGGGTGGGATTGCGCGGCGCTGTGCCCATCATCTTTGCGACCTATCCGGTTGTAGCCGATGTGGAAGGGGCGGGGCAGATATTCAATATCGTGTTTTTCGTGACCCTGCTCTCGTTGCTTATTCAGGGAACTACGGTCATATCGTCGGCACGCAAGTTGAAACTTGTGGACGATGATTCGGAAGAAGATGACGATTTCGGCATCGAGCTGCCCGATGAGCTCCAGTCCACGCTCTACTCCGTTAATCTTACTGCTGATAAGCTTGCGGCAGGGAACACGTTGCGCGACATGCATCTTCCCGCGGGCTCGCTCGTCATGATGATTAAGCGCGGATCTCGCTACATAGTGCCCAACGGCTCGGTGAAACTTAAATGTGGCGACACTCTCCTTATCATCCAGGAGGAAGAATGATCTTCATGTGGCTCCCATGCGAGCCGTCAAAAAAAATAGTGATTAAGCAAGTCAAGGCGCTTTTGCTGCCGTTTTGGCGGGGCGAGCCTGTGTCCTGTCGGGCGTGGTTCTCGCCGCCGCTCTTGGCGGGGGCAGCTGCCGCTTAGCAGCTCAAGGCTTGTTGCCGCAGCCTCGGGGCGGGGATGATGACGGTGACGGAGCCGGGCGGGACTGCGTCATGGGCGGCTGCGGGAGCGGGCAGCGTTTGGTGACATGGCGCGCCATGTCCGTACGTTTTTTGTGGAAGGGCGGCTTGGCGGTGGAAGGTGTCGTCCTCGGTCTGGCGGGGCAGCACCTTGTAATTGAGCGGACGGATGACGGGGTCGCGTGGTAT
>JAAVEB010000018.1 GCA_014801525.1 Bacteroides sp. | reverse complement strand
TGTTGGTACTCTTATATAATACGATTGAGAAATTTAACCCATAGTTAACGGAAGTTAAATTACGGATGTTTTTTATTATTATTCCGGCATATACAAGTACTAATCATCTATTTCACAGCAAACTACACGTTTCATATTTTTAACATTATCAATCTGGTGACCTAAGAGAGATTTTCTTTCGGCGGAGCGAAAGCGACAAGTCGATTAGGCTGAGGTCACCACTTTTGACTCGGTCAAGCCTCGTCGAACTAAAGGTTTTTACCCCAATTATATTAAAGCGTGTCAACTTTACCCATTGGGGAGAAGGTTGGAGATTTCACACTTCTGGGTAATTCATCGGCTTCTATATAAGCGGGGCAGGAGAAATTTTTTGAGTTGAGTGTAACTTTTAGAGATAATTTTGCACCTAACGTTACAAAAAAGTATCAATAAAATGGAAAGTCCACCAAAAACAAGCAGAGAGTTTGGCTCTTTTGTCAAAGAACATTCCCGGATTATCAATAAAGTGTGTTGGGTCTATGCGACCCCTAAGGTACCTTACGAAGACCTGCGTCAGGAAATCCTCACCAACCTATGGCTCGGTTTAGAGGCGTTTCGGGGCACAAGCAAGCTATCAACATGGGTTTATCGAGTTGCCGTCAACTCGGCATTAATGGCTATCCGCAATTATAAGCCGAAAGTCGAAACCCTGCCATTTGAAATATCAGGCACCGACATTTCTTCAGAGGCTGACGACAACAAAACCGAACAGCTCGCAGCCCTCCACGACTTGATAAACCAACTCCTTCCGATTGAGAAAGCGATTATCCTGCTGTGGCTTGACGAATATTCATACGAAGAGATCGCAGACATTATCGGAATAGAGCGTAATAATGTGGCAATCAAACTTCACCGAATTAAAAATAAACTCATCTCAAAATCGAAATAATATGAACTTGGACGAACTCAAAAAGAGCATGTCAACACTCGATGACGTACTCGCTCAAAAAAATACCGACGCAATCAACCTTGAAACGGCAACCTGCAACACTGCGCAAAAAAAAATAATGAAAATGTATAGCAAAGGAGCTATTTCTTGCGTAATTTTAGCCTTCGTGTTTTTATTCGCTTGGAATTCCGGCTTTGGCAACGACGCCTTCCCCCTTGCATACAAGGTTTTCCTCTGTTCATTCTTGGCAGTAGCGGCAATATGGTATACCTGCCTTTATTTTAAAACAAAAAAAATCAATATAGCAGTTTCAACACCGATGCAAACAATAAAACAAGTTTCGTCTCTACGATTTTACGCCCTTGCCGGAGAAATCGTGCTCGGGATGGCTATGGCAGTGTTCTTTACATTATTCTTGTCAAATCTATGGGAGGTCGGACAGTATCGCTTTTGGATCGTCATAGCTGCTATCGTAGTGTTTTTAGTCCTATTGGTTACCGTGTATCTTCCACGCACTATACGTGATTTCAAGAATCTCACAGCAATAGAATAAATTTGCATTTGACAGGCTTAAAGATATTCATTATTTTTGTGCTTAAATTCAATTGCCGCCGATGCAACAATAAGCGCGGAATTTTTAACGATTTAATCAAAACAAGGACATGGGATTTTATACAAGCGAGGTGATGACCGGCATGCCGGCTGAATTCAAGACCGACACTCAGAAGATGATTTATGAAAGTCTCGAGCGTGAAGGCATTTCCTATACACGAATCGAAAGCGACCCGGGCATATCAATGGATGACTGCCTTAACATCGACAAGGCATTCGGAATTGACACCGTCAAAACCATTTTGCTCACCAACCGACAGAAAAACAAATTCTGGCTCTACGTCACCCATGCCCGGAAACCATTTATCACAAAGGAATTCGGAGCCTCGTTGCAGATTCCCCGCGTGTCTTTCGCCGACGAAGAACTAATGCTTCACATACTCGGCACTCCCCACGGTGCAGCAACCCCATTCGGACTCCTCCGTGAAGAAGCCAATGACGTGACCTTCGTTATGGACCGCGATGTTGCGGCAAGAGATAAAATCGTTATCACCGACGGTGATCCTTGCGGCTTTATCGCCATCTCCAACCAAGATCTTTTCAAATTACTGAAAAAATCACCTGTGCTCATTGAAAATCCGGCAGAAATCAAGATATAGAAAACTCCCCATCTGTCCATCGACCGCTTCCAACGGCCGACTACTATGCGGCTCATTTTCACGAGTTCGGCATCCAGCCTTATCAAAATAACCCTCAACATTCAGGAGCGATCTCTCAAAACCGGAATCTTGAGGATTATTTTGTAATAAAAAGTTAAGCAAAATCAAAATTATGTAATAACTTTGCACCTATATATATTACATAAGATCAGTACAATTTTATTTTATGGTAAAAAATGTCCGATTGAAAAAAGGCCTGGATATCCGAATCAGAGGTGGAGCTCCTGCGGTACTGCCCCAGAAATTCATCACGCCGGCGTCCATAGCCTTGATACCGGATGACTACACCGGCATCACACCGAAAGTCGATGTCAAAGAGGGTGACAAGGTGAAACTTGGCGACCCGCTCTTTCACGACAAAAAGTTTCCCGACATTAAAGTGGTGTCGCCCGTCAACGGTACCGTTACCGCAGTTGTGCGCGGCGAGCGCCGCAAACTTGAACGGATAGTCGTCACCCCCGAAGGTGAGTTCACAGCCACGTTTGATTTTGAGCAAATCACCGATTCGACAAGAGCCCAGCAGCTATTGCTCGACTCAGGTCTCTGGGCATGGCTGCGTCAACGCCCCTACAACACTGTGCCTGAACCCGGAGTGCAGCCGCGCGACATCTTTGTCACCTGCTTTGATTCCGCTCCGTTGGCTCCCGACTACGAGATGCTTCTGAAAGGACACGAGGCTGAGTTAGTTTCCGCAGTCAAGCTTCTTCAGATGCTCACTTCAGGAAAAGTCTATCTGGGAGTTCGCCCCGGAAGTTGCCTGGAAAATCTCGAAGGAGCCGAGACAGTCACCTTCGAAGGACCTCATCCCGCAGGCAATCCAAGCGTGCAGATTTGCAATGTGAAACCCGTCAACAAAGGCGACATCGTATGGACACTCGACGCCCTCACTCTACTGAGAATAGGCAAACTCACGGCAAACCATCTTCTTGATATGACGACCCCCGTAGCCCTCACCGGATGTGAAATCACCGAGCCTCATTACGTGTCTACCGGAGTGGGATGTGACATGTCAACCCTTGTCAAGGGCGACATCAACAATGACATAATCCATCACCGCATAATCTCAGGCAACGTGCTCACCGGTCATGCCACAAGCCTTGAAGGCTATCTCCGGTTCCCCTACAATCAGGTCACAGTCATTGCCGAGGGCGACGATTATGACGAATTCATGGGCTGGGCATCGCTTTCGCCACAGAAAATGAGCATAAGCCGTTCCTTCCCGGGACATTTCACAAAAAAACTCTTCTGCCCCGACGCGCGCATTCTTGGCGGACGCCGCGCCATGATAATGTCGGGACTCTACGAAAAGATGCTGCCGATGGACATCCTGCCCGAGTTTTTGGTCAAGGCGATCCTCGCCAAGGATATCGACAAGATGGAACAGCTCGGCATCTATGAAGTAGCTCCCGAAGATTTTGCATTGTGTGAATATGTCGACCCCTCCAAACTCGAGCTTCAGAAAATCGTTGCCGAGGGACTCGAATATGTGCGTAAAGAACTTAACTGATAACAATTACATCAAATAACGTGAACGCATTAAGAAAATATCTTAACCGCATCAAACCGAATTTCGAACCCGGAGGAAAGTATCATGCTTTCCAGTCGGTATTCGACGGCTTTGAGACATTTCTGTTTACCCCAACGACAACATCGACTTCGGGAGTAAACATTCATGACAGCCTCGATTCAAAGCGCGTCATGATCATCGTTGTGCTTGCGTTGATACCATGCTTGCTTTTCGGCATGTATAATGCCGGCTATCAGCACTGGCTCGCAATCGGCGCCACTCAATTTCCTTTCTGGGAACTGCTCGCCTACGGATTTCTCGCCCTGCTCCCCCGCCTCATCGTTTCCTACGTGGTGGGACTTGGAATCGAGTTTATGGTAGCGCAGTGGCGCAAAGAGGAGATTCAGGAAGGCTTCCTCGTTTCGGGAATCCTCATCCCGCTCATCTGCCCCATTGACATCCCTCTTTGGATGCTCGCTGTCGCCACGGCTATCTCGGTCGTGTTTGTGAAAGAAGTGTTTGGCGGAACCGGCTACAACATCTTCAACGTGGCTCTCGTGACCCGCGCTATCCTCTTCTTCGGCTATCCATCAAAAATGAGCGGCGACTCAGCTTTCGTTCCCACTGAACCTATATGCGGACTTGGCGAAGGAACGCTTGTCGACGGCTTTTCAGGAGCCACCCCGCTGGGACAGGTAGCCACACACGTCGGTGAAACACTGACCATCACCAATGTGGCTGGCAATCCCGTTTCACTTTGGGATATGTTTGTCGGATTCATTCCCGGATGCGTCGGCGAAACCTCCACGCTCTGTATCCTCATCGGGGCGTTTATCCTCCTTGCCACCGGCATCGCAAGCTGGCGCATAATGCTCTCAGTTTTCGTGGGCGGATTCATCATGGCATCAATAGCCCACGCTTGCGCCACCCCCGCCTACCCCGTTTCGATGCTGTCGCCGCTTGAACAGCTCTGCCTAGGCGGATTTGCATTTGCCGCCGTTTACATGGCGACCGATCCTGTCACCGCCTCGCGCACCAATCCCGGAAAATACATCTACGGATTCCTTATCGGTGTCATTGCGATACTTATCCGCACCTACAACAACGGCTATCCCGAAGGAGCCATGCTCGCAGTGCTGCTCATGAACTCGTTCGCGCCGCTGATTGACTACACTGTTGTTCAGAATAACATACGTCGCCGTCTGCGCCGTTTAAACGCTAAAGCCGAATAACGATGAACAAGCAAAGCAATACTTACACGATTATCTACATAATAGTTCTGGTTGTTGTGGTCGGAGCCGCGCTTGCTTTCACAGCAATGTCGCTAAAACCGTTGCAAACCGACAACGCCGATGCCGACAAGATGAAACAGATTCTCGCATCGGTCCACATCACTCCTGAAAAATCAGAGATAAAAACTGACTTCAACAAGTATATAACAGCTCAATTTCTGGTCAACGCGCAGGGCGAACGAATCGACGGCGACGCATTTGCAGTCAACACCGCCGCTGAAAGCAAGCAACCTGTAGCCGACCGAAAGATGCCGGTATATGAATGTACCGTAGCTCCGGGCGATATCAAATATATCGTTCCAGTCTACGGAGCCGGATTGTGGGGACCGATATGGGGCTACCTCGCCTTTGACAGCGACGGTTCGACAGTATATGGCGCCTACTTCGCCCATCAGGGAGAAACTCCCGGACTTGGAGCCGAAATCGAGAAACCAGCTTTCGCCGACCAGTTCAACGGGCTTCACCTCATGAAGGAGAACCGGTTCCTGCCGATTGCCGTTTTGAAAGCGGGACAGGCTCCGCTCAATGGCGAAGACTACGTTCATGCGATTTCAGGAGGCACCATCACCTCAAACGGTGTGTCAAAAATGATTGAAAACGGGCTTGAAGGATACAAAGGATTCCTTGAAAGCCTTAACGCTCAAAAACAATAATGACATGGCAACAGAAAACAAGAACTTGAGCGCTCTGCTCAATCCGCTCTCTAAAGACAATCCTGTCATTGTACAGATTCTCGGCATCTGCTCCTGCCTTGCCGTTACAGCAAAACTTGAACCGGCATTCGTGATGGGAATTTCAGTTATTGCAGTGCTTGCGTTTGCCAATGTGATAATATCGCTGCTGCGCAACACCATTCCCACCAATATCCGCATCATCGTTCAGCTCGTTGTCGTAGCCGGTCTTGTGGTTATTGTCAACCAGCTCCTCATGGCTTACCAATATGATGTCAGCAAGCAGTTGTCGGTATTCATCGGTCTAATCGTCACCAACTGTATCCTGATGGGACGACTTGAGGCATTCGCCATGAGCAACAAGCCCTGGCCGTCGTTCCTCGACGGAATCGGCAACGGAGTGGGATATGCCATAATCCTCATCATCGTCGCCTTCTTCCGCGAGCTCCTGGGCAGCGGAACACTCTGGGGCTATCAGGTAATTCCGCAAAGCTGGTATGACCACGGATATGCCAACAACGGGCTCATGATTCTCCCGCCCATGGCGCTCATCGTAGTGGCTTGTATCATCTGGGTACATCGTTCGTATAACAAAGATCTTCAAGAATAATCACCTGTTATGGAAAATTTCAACATATTCATACGGTCGATCTTCATCGACAATATGATTTTCGCCTACTTCTTGGGAATGTGCTCATTCCTTGCCGTATCCAAGAACGTGAAAACAGCCCTCGGACTTGGAGCGGCGGTAACTTTCATGCTCGTGATATCGTTGCCCATCAACTACCTTCTCGAAACCTACGTGCTGCGCGCAGGCGCCCTCACTTGGCTCGGACCTGAATATGCCGACGTCGATCTGAGCTTTCTTTCGCTCATCATGTTTATCGCCGTCATAGCGTCGCTTACTCAGCTCGTCGAAATGGCTGTCGAGAAATTCAGCCCCGCGCTCTATTCTTCATTAGGAATCTTCCTGCCGCTGATTGCAGTGAACTGCGCCATTCTCGGCGGCTCGCTGTTCATGCAGCAGAGAGACTTCCCCAATGTTTGGACCGCTTGCTGCGCCGGAGCCGGCTGGGGTATCGGCTGGTTAATCGCCATTGTAGCCGTCGCCGCTATCCGTGAACGTCTTCAGGAGTACAGCAACATTCCAAAACCGCTGCGAGGAGTGGGAATAACATTTATAATCACCGGACTGATGGGTATAGCTTTTATGAGCTTCCTCGGCATAAAACTCTAATATAGATTTATGGATAGATTAGCAATGATAACTCTCGCCGACACGATGACGCTGACACTTGTGACAGGAGTCACCATATTTCTGGCTATCACGCTGCTGCTCGTGATCGTGCTGCTTGTGGCAAAAAAATTCCTTGTCCACACCGGCGAAGTACACATAAAAATCAACAATGACAAGGATCTGTTTGCCGTTTCAGGCAAAACGCTCCTGTCCACCCTTTCCGAAAACAATGTGTTTCTCTCTTCAGCATGCGGCGGTAAGGGAAGTTGCGGACAATGCAAGGTTCAAGTGTTTGACGGCGGTGGCGATATCCTTCCCACCGAGACTGTTCATTTCACCCGCAAGCAGATCAAAGACCACTGGCGTCTCGGATGCCAAGTGAAGGTCAAAGAAGACATGTCGATCGGCGTTCCAGCTTCAGTTCTTGACGTGAAAGAATGGGAATGTGAGGTTATCTCCAATAAAAATGTCGCCACATTCATAAAGGAATTCATCGTGGCTCTCCCTCCCGGCGAACACATGAACTTCATCCCCGGATCTTATGCCCAGATTAAGATTCCTACATTTGAGATGGACTATGACAAAGACATCGACAAGGCGCTTATCGGCGACGAATACCTCCCCTCTTGGGAGAAATTCGGGCTATTCACGCTAAAATGCAAGAATACTTCGCCCACCGTTCGCGCCTACTCAATGGCAAACTACCCTGACGAAGGTGACCGCATAATGCTCACCGTGCGCATCGCGACACCTCCGTTCAAACCGAAACCCCAGGTAGGATTCATGGATGTGATGCCGGGTATCGCATCGTCCTATATCTTCACTCTGAAACCGGGCGACAAGGTTGTCATGAGCGGTCCTTATGGAGACTTCCATCCCATTATCGACTCCAAGGCTGAGATGATGTGGATTGGCGGTGGAGCCGGAATGGCTCCGTTGCGAGCTCAGATAATGTATATGACTCGCTCGCTCAACTGCACCGATCGCGTCATGAACTATTTCTATGGCGCCCGCGCGCTCAACGAAGTGTTCTATCTTGAGGACTTCCTGCAGCTTGAAAAGGATTTCCCCAATTTCAAGTTCCATCTTGCGCTCGACCGTCCCGACCCCGCAGCCGATGCCGCCGGAGTGAAATATACCGCCGGATTCGTTCATCAGGTGATTTACGAGACATATCTTAAGAATCATCCCGCGCCTGAGGACATTGAATACTATATGTGCGGTCCCGGTCCAATGAGTAAGGCAGTCGAAAATATGCTTTGGGATCTTGGCGTTCCGTCAGAAAATCTCATGTATGACAACTTCGGAGGATAAGTCCTCCTCCCTACCCCAATAAAAGCGGAGCAGATCAATTCTGCCCCGCTTTTTTAATATCCCCCACCAATACATCGGAACCGCCTCCCACACAACCCTGCATGCATCAGAGACGCAGCGCCTCCCCAAACCCGTGCATCGGAGATGCACTAATCCGAGAAACCCCAGGTAAAGGCGGACGCCTTTACCTGGGGACCACCAACACCGCCCACCCAAACCAACGTCGGAGACGTTGCACCCACACCAAACCCGTGAGACCAACGTACGGACATGGCGTGCCATGTCACACCCTTAAACCCCCTTAGAAAAAAATTCCGGGGTGTGGGACAATTTGTAGGTAAATCCCCAACCGCCATGCGCTACCTTTGCAAAAAATCTAATACTAACCCCAATGCGCAACACCGTCCACATCCCACGCCACCGCCCCGAG
>JAAVEB010000017.1 GCA_014801525.1 Bacteroides sp. | reverse complement strand
AGCCCGTTCCAGACTTCGGGTATTCGTCTCGGTACTCCGGCAATCACCACTCGCGGCGCTAAGGAAGACATGATGATTGAAATTGTTGAGCTTATCGACACCGTTCTCTCTAATCATGATAATCCTGAGGTCATAGCTGATGTCCGTGCTAAGGTCAACGCTATGATGGAGAACTATCCGATGTTTGCTTATTAATATTATTTCCGTGAAACTGTTCCTGTATCGCATATATCAGCTCTTGATAATGGCTCCGCTATTGTTGGTTGCCACAATCTTGACTGCTTCTATAACGATAGTGTTCAGTATGATCGGTATGGGACGTTGGGCAGGATATTTTTTCCCTCATTGGTGGGCGCGCTTATTCTGCGTGCTCACCCTTGTGAGGGTTACTGTTGTCGGCAGGGAAAACATTGATCCTAAAACTTCCTATGTCTTTGTGGCGAATCATCAGGGTGCCTATGACATATTTTCTATTTACGGCTATCTCAATCATCAATTCCGCTGGATGATGAAAAAGGCTTTGGAAAAGATACCGTTAGTAGGCTATTCATGCAAAGTGTCGGGACATATAATGGTTGACAATTCCACCCCGGCATCCACGCGTGAAACTCTTGAAAAGGCTGAAAAGCAGCTTCAGGGCGGAATGTCGCTGGTTGTGTTTCCTGAAGGCGCGCGCACATGGAATGGCAAGATGCGTCCATTTAAACGCGGAGCCTATAGACTTGCCGTTGAATTCGGCTTGCCCGTGGTTCCAATCACGATTAACGGAGCTTTCGACATTATGCCCCGTTTTAAGAAAATCCCTCTTTACGGACATATCACCCTCACCATCCATAAACCGATTGAGGCTATCGACGGCACTCATGATTTGTCGGTTCTAATGGACAAGAGTTTCGAAGAAATACACTCTTCGCTCGATCCGAAATATGCTTAAATCTACGGGGGTAAAATTTTAAGGCATAAAATTGCCGCTTTTTATTTGTGTGTATCGGAAATTTATTATCTTCGCAGTGTAAAAGAATGAGCCATTTAGACTATTCTCTTAATGATAAAAATATACAGTTATGATATTCAATTTTCGACTAGTGTCCGATGAAGTGGATAATTTCAGACGTGAGATTAATATTGATGCTGACGCCACTTTTCTTGACCTGCGCAATGCAATTTGCGATTCAGTAGGATATGACAAGAATCAGATGTGTTCTTTCTTCCTGTGTGACGAAAACTGGGAAAAAGGGCATGAGATAACCCTTGAGGATATGGGGTCAGATTCTGATGAAGAAATATATCTTATGGATGAAACGGTTCTCAGCGATTTCCTCGATGACGGCGATCGCATGATTTTCGTGTTTGACTACATGACTGACCGTTGTTTCTTCATTGAACTGAAAAAGAGTATTCCGGGGCAGACCTTGAAAGATCCTGTTTGTGTCGCATCGATGGGAGTTCCTCCCGCTCAAATCATGGACATTGACGAGTTTGAGGCAAAAAGCGCTCCCGTTGTGCGCGGAGGTGGCGATGATTTCGATGAAGACTTTTATGGTAGCGACGAGTACAACGACGACGAGTTTGATGCCGCCGGCTTCGACGAAATGACCTTTGACGAAAACATGTAATTAGAATCAATTATAACAGAAAAATACAAGCGAGGCTGTATCAATTGATGCAGCCTCGCTTCTTGTGTGGAGTAAAGCTATTAGGTGACTTGAAATGTCTTTTTGTCAGCTTTGGTCTACTGTTGTCTGAGCTCCGGAAGGATAATTATATGCTTAAGACGTGCAATTATGCGGCATAAACAACCGCATAATTGCACGTCTTTCTGTTTTTTCGTTATAAAATGCTCGCTATAATTAACCGTACTGGATTGTTCCGTCGGGATTGCGATACTGGTCGAAGCTCTTTTCATACTGGTCCATAGCTCTTAAGCTCATACCCATGCTTGAGAAACCGCCGTCATGATAGAGATTCTGCATTGTGACTTTCCTGGTAAGGTCGCTAAACATCACAATACAATAGTTGGCACATTCGTCGGCTGTTGCATTTCCTAGGGGTGACATGCGGTTGGCAAAGTCCATCAGCGAGTCCATGCCCTTCACTCCGCTTCCTGCGGTGGTGGGGGTGGGAGACTGTGAAATGGTGTTGATTCTCACATGTTTCTCTCTACCATAGATATATCCGAAGCTGCGCGCGATTGACTCAAGCAACGCTTTCGCATCAGCCATGTCATTGTACCCGAACATTGTTCTCTGAGCTGCGATATAGCTCAATGCCACGATGCTGCCATAGTCGTTTATCGCATCCAGCTTCTTGGCTGCCTGAATCATTTTGTGGAATGACACGGCTGAGATATCCAGAGTCTTGTTCAGTAAATCGTAGTCGATATCGTCATAAAGGCGTTTTTTGCGAACATTCGGCGACATTCCGATTGAGTGAAGTACGAAGTCGATTTTTCCTCCGAGAATCTCCATTGACTTGGCGAATACCATTTCAAGATCCTCTACATTGGTTGCGTCGGCAGGAATGACTTCAGCGTTCAGCTTTTCACCGAGTTGGCTCACCTCTCCCATTCTGACTGCAACGGGAGTGTTGGAAAGAGTGATAGTTGCGCCCTCTTCGACTGCTTTCTCAGCCACTTTCCATGCGATACTCTTGTCGTTAAGCGCTCCAAAGATAATGCCGCGCTTGCCTTTCAATAAGTTGTAACTCATAATATTCTATATAAATCGTTGCAAAGTTAATAACTTTCAGCCACATGACCAAATAAAGTGGCATGAGCCGACACGGCAGTGGAGCCCTTTACCGCTTGGAATATCCTATGGTATAAACAAGTATGGCTCCGTTTGCTCCGTTCACTCCATAGAGGGGAGCATCCTTGAGAACCTCTACATGGTCGATGTCGTAAATGCTTACTCCGTCAAATGAGTCGACGATCAAGCCGTCGACAACGAATAGCGGCGTAGAGGACATGTTGATGCTTTTGGTGCCTCGGATATTGACATTTCTGCCCGATATGTAAAGCCCGGCGACCTTGCCCTGTAATGCTGATAGTAAGTCATGTTTGCCGGTTCGGCGCAGCTCTTCGCCGCTTATTCCTGAGCTGGCGCCTGTTGATTCGCGCCGTTTCACCCAATTGTAGCCGGTGGCAACCATTTCGTCGTCGGTCGATTTTTTGAATCCTCCCTCGTCGGCAAGATATATTTTGAGCCCTTTGCTCCCGTCCACTGGAATGAGATAGGGATCTTTACGTTTCTTAGTGATTATTTTCAGCGTGTCGGTCGCAGTCACGTTGGTGAGCCCGAATTTTCCGTTTTTATCGGTGCGGGCATATCTTTCAGGTGAGGTCACATATACTCGCGCGTTCTTAACCGGATCTCCGTCGGTATTGAGCAGAAGCCCGTTGAACGGCTCGTCGCACATTCCTATGAATGGAGACAGAATAAGAGCTGCGCACAGAATCGATTTGAGCTTGGTCATCGTTTCATGGGTTTAAGATTATGTAATGGCAAATATATTGAAACGATGACACTTGCGCAAGTCAACCAGCGGTTATTTTGTCATTCCCTGTTTATTTTTGAGGAGTAATGGCTGAAAAGTCTTATTTTTGCGCTAAAGATTAATACTTGATTGAAATGGCAGTTTCAGTATCGGCTAAATCCCTGTCAATCGGTTATCGGTCAAATAAAGGTGACAGAGTTGTAGAAGAAAATATTTCATTTAGTTTGAATTCGGGCGAATTGGTCTGTCTGATAGGTCCTAACGGAGCAGGAAAGTCGACGCTCATGAAAACATTGTCGGGGTTTCTGCCGCCCCTGTCGGGCGAAATTTTGATAGGGGACAGGGACTTGTCGTCATATTCGAATATCGAGATGGCGAAGACTATAGGCGTGGTGTTGACCGAGCGCGTGAATGCCGAAAACATGACCGTGGCGGAATTGGTCGGGCTTGGGCGAAGTCCCTATGCCGATTTTTGGGGCACTTTGTCGGCGGCTGATAAAAAGATTGTTGACGAAGCCTTGAAATTGGTAGGCATCTCTGATCTTGCTCCTCGGAATGTGGTGTCTTTGTCTGATGGCGAGCGACAGAAAGCAATGATTGCAAAGGCGATTGCTCAGGAAACGTCAGTCATTATTCTTGACGAGCCGACCGCGTTTCTCGATTATCCAAGTAAGGCTGAGATTATGAAACTGTTGAAATCGCTTGCCGCAGTTAAAGAAAAAACCGTTTTTCTTTCCACTCATGATCTTGAAATCGCCCTTCAGATTGCCGATAAACTCGTTCTGATGGATAAAACTCTGGGCGTCACGGTCGGGGAAACCGCGCAGCTTGCCGCCAACGGTTCTTTAAATCGCTATTTCGACAGGGGATGTGTCAGCTTTGAGCCTTCAAGCCGTCGTTTCATGATATCATGATTGGATGAAACACGCTTGCAGAATCGGCGGCGCAATTGTTAAAAACTGTTATTATTTATACTGAGTTTAAATAAAAGCCAGGCATTGTCATTCAAATCTCACGGGAATTTGTGATATTTGCATTGATTTTTACAATTAGGATTAACTCAGATTAATAATACGCATTATGAGGCTTGCCGAACTGAAAACCGGAGAATCCGGAATTGTGGTTAAAATTCTTGGTCATGGCGCTTTTAGGAAACGAATGATTGAGATGGGCTTTGTAAAGGGTCAGGTCATTACGTCGATATTGAACGCGCCGTTGAAGGACCCGATCAAGTATAGTATCATGGGTTATGAACTTTCGCTGCGTCGCAGCGAGGCTGAGATGGTTGAAATCTTGCCGTTGCCTCAGGAAGACAATCTGCCTGCATTCACTCATGTCAACACTATTTCCGATGATATGCCTGTTGTCGAAAGCTACAAAGGAAAGTCGAGGACAATCAATGTTGCTTTGATCGGAAATCCTAATTGCGGAAAAACCTCGCTTTTCAATGCCGCTTCAGGCGCAAAGGAGCATGTGGGCAATTACAGCGGTGTCACCGTCGATGCCAAAGAGGGCAAATTCAGTTATGGTGGATATGATTTCAATATCGTGGATCTCCCCGGCACATACTCGCTTTCCTGCTATTCTCCCGAGGAATTATATGTGCGTCGCTATCTGCGAAATGAGATGCCTGATGTAATCATCAATGTGGTGGTGGCATCAAATCTTGAGCGTAATTTGTATCTCACGACTGAACTTATCGACATGGACCGGTCGATGGTGATAGCCTTGAATATGTATGACGAGCTTGAACGCTCAGGCAGCACAATCGACTATAAGCTGCTTGGGGAAATGATCGGAGTTCCGATTGTACCCACCGTGTCGCGCACGGGAGAGGGCATAAATCAGCTTTTTGAAACAGTGATACGCGTCTATGAAGGGCGCGACAAAGCGGTGCGTCACATCCATGTGAACCTCGGACAGGAGATTGAGACTGGAGTGAGCCGCATTAAGGATTTGATTAAGGCTGACGGTTCGGTCGGAGTGCATTTCTCGCCCCGATATCTGGCTATAAAGATGCTTGAGCATGACGACGAGGCGCAACGCATACTGAAGGATTCGTCGGACTATAAGAAACTTAACATAGCCCGTGATGAGGAAGTGGCTCGCATTGAGCGTGACACTAACGAAGATATAACCTCTCTGATAGCCAATGAGAAATATGGATTTATAGCCGGAGCACTTGCTGAGACTTTTCACCGTAAAAAGGAGCGTGATGACGCTAAAACAACCCGTATCATAGATGCTTTCGTCACGAACAAGCTTTTTGGATTTCCGCTGTTCCTCTTGATAATGCTTTTTATCTTCTGGTGCACGTTTGAAATAGGCTCTTATCCCATGGGGTGGATCGAGTGGCTTGTCGCCAAGATATCCGAAGCTGTGAACATGCTGATGCCCGACGGACCGCTTAAAGACTTGATTGCCGACGGCATAATAGGCGGTGTGGGCGGAGTTATCGTGTTTTTGCCTAACATCCTGATTCTGTATTTTTTCATTTCATTCATGGAAGATTCGGGCTATATGGCTCGCGCGGCTTTCATAATGGATAAAATCATGCACAAAATAGGGCTTCACGGAAAGTCGTTCATCCCTCTCGTGATGGGATTTGGATGCAATGTGCCCGCGATTATGTCGGCGCGTGCCATCGAGAGCCGCAGTAGCCGCATCATCACCGTGCTTATAAATCCGTTCATGTCCTGTTCGGCGCGACTTCCCATATATGTCTTGCTTGTAGGAACATTTTTCAGCAAGAATGCGAGCCTTGTGTTCCTTGGACTATACATGCTCGGGGTGCTGGTGGCAGTTGTCACGGCGCGCCTTCTTAGGCGATTCTGGTTTAAGGCAGATGAAACCCCGTTTGTCATGGAGTT
Source organism: Bacteroides sp. (assembly GCA_014801525.1). Taxonomy (GTDB): domain Bacteria; phylum Bacteroidota; class Bacteroidia; order Bacteroidales; family Muribaculaceae; genus Muribaculum. The sequence continues at coordinate 2,203 of JAAVEB010000017.1, read as the reverse complement.
GCCCCCTTATCGACTTCCGACGTTGAAATCGTCTTTGCGCCACATGTGGGGCAAGGGGGAGCAGTATCTCAAAAAGATGGGTGGCATCATCCTTTTCGCCAGTATTATAGTGTGGGCGCTCAATTATTTCCCGTTGCGCGACGAGTTGTCGTCCACTCCTCAATATGAAGTCTCGGCATATAATGATTCTGACATTGACACTTCCCGTGATTCCTACCTTGAAATGATTGGCAAGGCGGTGAATCCGGTCATGGAGCCTCTCGGATTCCACTGGCGCGCCACGGTGGCTGCATTGGCGGGAGTTCCGGCTAAAGAGATTGTAGTTTCTACGCTTGGAGTGTTGTATTCCGGCAACGAGGAGATTGACGAGGCTTCGCTATCTGCAAGGCTCACCACTCCCAACCCGGTGACGGGACACACTGATTTCACTCCGGCTTCAGCATTGGCTCTTATGGTTTTCGTGCTTCTCTATTGTCCCTGCATGGCTACCGTGGTGGCTATTGTCAAAGAAACCGGTAGTTGGAAATATGGAGCTTTCTCGGTCGTCTATAATACTTTGGTGGCGTGGACAGTGGCGTTCATCGTCTACAATGTCGCATTGCTGCTCTAAACGCAGCAAGTTCGTTGTCTATTGATGACGACTCTGTGACAGAGTGTATTGTAGCGAAATAATACATGGTCTATTGCCGATTATTCTGATTGAATCATATCGGCAATAGATGAAAATGTAAAATCAAAAAGCGTTTTGGCTTATTAGCCGAGGCTTTCGAGCACGTGGCGAATCTTTTCGTAGGTGGTGATGCGTGTGGGAACCAATGGCAAGCGCAACTCGTTTTCAATGAATCCCATAGCGTGAAGCAAGCACTTTACTCCCGCCGGATTTCCGTCGACAAATAGCAGGCTGAACAATTCAGTGAAGCGGTGATGGATGAGCAGCGCGCGGTTGTAATCGCCGTGCAGAGCGAGTCTCACCATTCTTGAAAATTCACGGGGGAAGGCGTTGCCTATCACGGAGATGACACCTACGGCTCCCAGTGTGATGAGAGGGAATGTAATGCCGTCATCGCCCGAAATCACCATGAAATCCTCAGGCTTATTCTTGATGATGTCGTCCATCTGCGATATGTTGCCCGACGCTTCTTTGACTCCTATGATGTTAGGAAACTCTTTGGCGAGCTTCAACGTCGTTTCGGCAGTCATGTTCACTCCGGTTCGTCCGGGAACATTGTAAAGTATAATGGGGAGGGGCGAGGACTCCACGATTGCCTTGTAATGCTGGTAGATTCCCTCCTGTGAAGGCTTGTTGTAGTAGGGCACTACCGAGAGGATGGCGCTGAATGGGGTTAAATCGGTGTGCTGAATCTCGTCGATCACTCCCATCGTGTTGTTTCCGCCTATCCCAAGCACTAATGGAACCCTGCCGGCTACACGTTCTGCAACAAACTCTCTCACTTGCTTTCGTTCATCAGCGGTCAGAGTGGGAGTTTCGGCGGTTGTGCCAAGAACGACCATGTAATCGACACCGTTCTTAATCTGATATTCAAGCAAGCGCGCAAATGCGTCAAAATCTATAGTCTTGTCTGATTTAAAGGGGGTGATCAGCGCCACTCCCATGCCTTTTAAACTTAATCGGGCCATATAGTAACTTGTGATACTTTTCGATGCAAAGATACAAAGAAGTTTTGAAACTTGCTAAAATTTTGCAATGAACACTATGGCGGATTATAATGTTATATAGATATAAAATAAAAATATTTGATACTATGAGTGAATTTACTGACATGATTAAAAGTAGCAAGCCCACATTGGTCGACTTCTACGCTACATGGTGTGGACCATGTAAAATGATGCATCCTATACTCGAACAAGTAAAAGCTTCAATAGGCGATGCCGCCACTATCGTTAAAATTGATGTTGACAAGAATCAGGAATTGTCGGCTGAATATCGTGTTCAATCTGTTCCTACTCTTATCATCTTCAAGGACGGTGAAGTGAAATGGAGAGCTGCCGGAGTGCAGTCGGCTGCCGATCTTGAAGCCAAGCTCAAAGAGTTTGCATAACGCACACACACGCATATCTGGCGAAAGCCTATAATGTAATAAAAACAGGAGCCTCGTTAAAAACGGGGCTCCTGACTTTATTACATTATAGGCTTTCGCCAGATATGCGTGTGTGCATTATGCAAACTCTTTGAGCTTGGCTT
>JAAVEB010000016.1 GCA_014801525.1 Bacteroides sp. | reverse complement strand
TCAGAGCCTGCGTCAGGATTGGAGAAAAGTCCGTCAGCGGCAATGCCGGACGCCGACAGCTGTGCCGCAATCTCATCAATCCGGTCGCTTATTTCAAAAAGGTCGGTGTGGTTGCCCCCTGAGGCTCAGACATGGCCAATGGCAGCCCTGTCTGTCTACAAAATAGAGCACATTTGTGGTAGAACGCTTCTTCCTGCCTTGATATCCAACCTTTTCACCTCCTCTGTATGCCGGCGTATGGGAGCCGTCTATATGAGAAAGAGACAGATCAACCTTTTCCCTGTTATCTTTTACATTCTGACTGAAGGCTGTCTCCCGGTCTCCTTTCTCACACCACTTCCGGTAATGTTTGAAAACAGTAATGAAAGACGGAGATTCTCCAGTAAAAAGATAGCCCATCGGAAGCAGACGCCACTGGCAGCCACTCTTCAGTTTATAAAGAATGGCATTGACAATCTCCACAAGATCAAATTTGGAGGAAAATCCTCTTTTTGCTATCGAAATATAGGGCATAATCCGATTTTTATTGTATCTTTGTCAAGTACGGCGTATTCTGGCATTGGTTCAATATATTACAGTTTGGCGACCATAATATAGTGCATCCTTTACGGAATACGCTGTATTTTAATTGTTTTACATCAAATTTAACATCCATCAATTAGTAGAAACAACTTCACTGACATAGTTTATATCTCTATTATATTAGGTATGTTTAGTTTTGAATAATCATCACTCATTATCGCTCCGTTGGAGAAGATGATGCCATTTTTGTCCGTCACTCCATGCTGGCGATGAACGTGGCCGAACAGATGTGCACGAGGATGAATCTTCATCACCCGTCCCAATATTTCCTCTGAGCCGTAGGGGATATACTCACCGTCAATGCAGTCATCAAGGTCGAGAATACCGAAGGCTGGTGAATGTGTTATCAGGATATCCGTATCGTCAGGTATGTTAGCGTGATTATGTGTCTGACGGTTGCTGATGCAATCTTCTGTGAACATCGGTAGGCCATAAAATTTCAATCCACCAATCTCGATACCGGAATTGCAGAGATAGTGGACATTGCTGTCCAGACCATCTATATTCGCTCCATACAGACATGAGTCATGATTGCCGCAGATGAAAATCTTATGGCAATAAGGCAGATCGCAAAACCAGTTGAGGAAATCCAAAGCCTCGTGTTCCTCCCCGACCATACAGAAATTACCGGAATGAACCACGACGTCGGCCTGAGGAAGCTCGTGCAGTCGATGATGTGCACTGTGGGTATCTGAAAGATGAAGTATTTTCATTTATTAGAAATATTTAGATAACTTTGTCACCGTGGTAATAATTACAGTGGTGATAAAGTTCCTATTATCTGATGAGGTTAAATTGTGATCCGAGATATACGATAGGGGTATCCTCTTTCTTATTTTTTAGTAAACGATTATCGATTTCTTCCGAATTATCCATCACATCGCTTTCTACCTCTGCAAATCGAAAATTCATAATATGATCGAGGACACAATACCCGGGAATATTGAGATTATTGACATTGGGTAGCCATACCTCAGCATCCGGATGGCATTTTTGTAATTAAATGATAAGCTCAGATACTTTCATAAATCTTAGCTGGTGTATTCGTAATACATGTCCCAAAGAGTGTCGGGAAAACCATAACCACAACATTCCACTGATTTAATCATTTTCTTGATTCGTGGTGTAAATTCTGAAATCAGACCATTCTCAGATATGAATTTGAGTACCTTATTAAAGTTATTCTCCAGTGCGGTATAGAATGGTGCTTCGTAGTCGCCAAACTGTGCTGTCAAGCTACAACCCTGCTCAACATAGTAGAGCATCAGGTCGGCAACGGCATTTGGATCCGGCACAAGCTTCTTAAATGCAGTGACGAGTTTATTGCATTCCCTGAAACTGGGGTCTTGGGGATAATTGTTTCTTCCGTAGAACTGACTACGGATTGCCTTCTTATATTTTTCAAGTTCTGCGTTACTATTTGGCTCCATGTAGAATTCCAACCAACTATTGGCTTCTTTGCTTGCGCCATATAGTTCAAGCATAATATCTACTACCTGTTCCTTTGAGAGCGATAACAGGTACTTCTTCAGTTTTGCCTTTGACATGATATCATTATTTTAGGATAACCCATTTGCCTGTCTTGTCTTAACCTTCGTGTTCGATATATCCGAGTTTCTTAAGATCTCTGGTTACTCGCTTAGCTGTTGATTCTGAGATATTGAAGATTTACATAAACCGTGAATGGGTAATATCTGGATTGTTTTGAATGGTTATATAGATCCTTTTCAGACCTTCTTTCAATTCGTTTACAGTGTCAAGTGTGGTTTTACAATGTCATTTTCTTGATATTGTAAAGTGCGACGATAGAGATTTGCTATATGATGTCGAAGCATTACGTCCTGCATTATAGTAGAATCTTTATTCTCCCGGCTGTCAACTAATGATTGTATGTATTCTCCCTTGTTTTCTTTTCTTACGATTACACTTGTACCAGTAGGTTCGTGTTTTCGATAACAAAATTAGTAAAAAAACATAATCGGCAAAAATAAACTGTCGGACTTATATCGATTTATTCTAATGGGAAGAGGGTTTCTACTAATTGGATTTTATCTTGTAGGGGAAGGCTGAAGATGTCTTGTTTCATCAGGTCAGAATAGATTTCTATATTCGGTCGAATGAATTTTCTGTGACGCGTTCCATTGATAAGCGCTGAGACCTCAATATGTCCTTGGGAATTAACTGAGAGGGAAAGATTATCAACGGTTCTTCCAAAGCGCCCATTCCTCGTGTGCCTATAAACATAAGCTTATAAAGCGGAGTAACTTTATTGCGAGGAATCTTATTATCTTTCACCCATTTATCAAAAAGAGTATTACCCCACGAATCAGGCAGCGAGTCTGCGATAAATGGAGGCAAACCCTGATACAGCGGTCGCTCATCGCCATAAATCGGTAAAATAGTATTACGGTTCTTTGCAGATAACAGCAGAGGAGCAATATCAGGAATATTGTTTAGATCAGGATTATACATAAAGTATATCCGTCTCGTCGCTGAGTTCCAAACGAGCCGTCCGGTTTCTTCTCCCCATAATTTTACCTTCAGATGCTTCATAACAATCACTTTTTAGAAGGGTGTCTTACTCGCTGAATTTTCTTGTCATTATCATCATACAGATACGGAGATTCAGGCAATTCCGGCAGCAATGTCTCCCAGTTCTCGCCAAGACCTATCACCCTCATTAATCTCAGTAGGGTGCTGAAAGAAATGTCAGTCATATTGCCGGACTCAAACTTATAGAGAGTAGTCATACCGATTGAGGCAGCTTCGGATACCTCTTTACGGGTCATCCTCAACCGCAACCTGTAATCGCGGAACCTCAATCCAAGATTCCGTATCACGTCTGGAGTTGTCAGAGATTTATTTGATAATATCATTATGATGATAATTAAACCTAAATATACGCTATAACATTCCGCAAAATGATATTTACAAAATTACTCAAAAATCTCCAACCTGCAAAATATTCTACCCAAAAGAACTGTAAACATTGTCACCACGGTAATAATTACTGTGGTGACAAAATTCAATAGCTCTTCAGAAGGCTTTCTCTATACTCTTTGACTCTTCTGTTGAGGTTGGCGATGTGATGACGAAGCATAACATCCTGGGCTATGGTAGAATCGTCATTCTCCTGGCTATCAACCAATGACTGGATATATTCTCCTTTGTCTTCTTTTCTTACGATGGAGGGAATGAGACTCAACTGCCGTTGAATCATATTCATCACTAATCGGGTGGTGCGTCCATTACCATCAACCCAGGGGTGAATAGTCACAAGTCGGAAGTGAGCCTCAAAAGTCAGGCGATAGCAAGCTGCTATATCTGTCTTGTCTATATTGGCAATTTCGTCGTTTAGCCATTTGCAGAAGTCCTCCACGGCATGTGGAACTTTATTATAGGCAAGATAACTTCTACCTCCGATACCTGCACTGACATTGCACAGGCGGAACTCGCCTTTTGATGAATCGAAATGTCCGGCAATAGTGGAATATTCGCTTCCTGTCCGACGCATCACAAGTGCCGATAGCTGTTGCAATAGCTGGGGAGTATATGTTGGATTCTCGGAGGCAATTCTGAATGCATGAAGATAAGCGTCTTTCAGATCGACGTTCATCAACTGCTCTGTCAGCGAACGACCCTTTGCAGCAATACCCTCATCGAAAAGAAGTTGGTTCTCAATCTCAGTAACGGTAGAGCCCTCAATAGCTGTAGAATGGGTCACAATAGAGTAAAGGTAGAACTTCTGATAGTCCACCTGATCCTCGACACCCGAAGCTAAGTAAGCTTTCAGAGCCTCCGTAATTTGTATGTCAAGATTCTTATCCATTACTTTATCAAAATTCTACCATTTATTAGAAGTTCCCAATATTCCTATAACTTAAATACAGGTATGGCATATATTCCAACGTGATTCCTAGTAGGCAGAGCAAAATATTCAACCCATCTATTCATGAAAACCGATTGTCGTTTGCCAAGCATCGTTTTCTTCTTCTGTCCCGGTTCTCCGTGAACTATGTATTCGTTGAATTCGCTCATATTTTTTTCTTTAATCAACGCTTTTGCATCTTACAATTCTCTCGGTTCCCCGGAAGTACAATTCTTCTCAAACTCCTTATATATATCTTCGCATACCCTAGAGTACTAATACGATGCTTATTTTGAATGTTGAGAATTATTCTGGTTATTAAAGTTAGCTTGAGATAGGAGGTCAGCAAATTTATTTTGTAACATAATGTTTTGATAGGCTTCGAAACTCCATAAAAGATAATTGTCCCATAGTCCTAAATCAATCTCTTTCAATAAAGTGTTTATTTTTTCCTGTATTGGTTTCCCATTTTCATCAAAATAATTTTGGTCTCTGACAACTTCTCTAAATACCTGAATTGATTTAATTTCTCCAAGAGAAAAAACTTTATCCAAGGGCATAGGTTCTGTTAAAATATTTTTTGAGTAATCAACTTTACTGTTAGAAAGCATTTCAGAGACATATCTCTTTCCAGTATTTCTTTTTGCAAATAAAGTATAATTTGCTGCAAAATACGAATCCGGGTCGATGTAAAATAGATTATCACAGAATCCTTTGTTTATCTGGAGGATTATTCCATCAATATCATCTCCATCAATGATAGAATCAACAAAATGAATTTTTTTTATATCAAACTTTTCATTAGATGATAAACCAATAGGTATACCCAATTTATGAAGTGCAACTATTACAGTGCGCTTTTCTGAAATAGACATTGACTTATTAAATTCATTTTCAGCTTCTGAATATGAATGTTTCTGATATGATTTAATAATATTCAAGGCCTTGATGGCAATATTTCGTAGTTTTTCATTTTCTTCGGAATTTTGGCGTTTAGTGTATTTATGTCCAAAGTACGCACCAATCCAACCACCGATAATAGCGGTAAGAATAGGAATAATTATACCTAGAGTAATATTCATAACAATAAACTTAAAACTGTCATATTATTTTGCTTAAGACAAATTAGTTAAGCCATGGGGTAGATTATACCTACAATTAAATAAATACTTCTGCTATAAAGGCCTGATGAAAACTTTCACTGGTATATTACTTGGTAAAGATTCTAAGTCTTTCTCTAAACCCCGAGGATTTCTAATAAATCCTTCTGGATCATAAACAAAGCAGTATAGTATCTTACAGTTTGGATGATTTTGATATTTAGCAATATCAATAATCAATTGATCTCCCACTTCCTTATCTTTCAACCCCTTTCGGGTCATTTTTACTTCAATAGCGATTTCTTCATCTTTAATAAGAAAATCCATTCGATTATTCCCCCCAGCATAGGATGGAGTCCATTCCTCTGGCCTTACATCATCGAAATTCAGTCTTAATATAGCATGGAGTAGATCCTGGACATCGTATTCATCGGATATTTCTAATGTGGAGCGATTACTGTATCTTCGTTTAAGCTGTTTTGCACATGAGTGGAATCCCTCAAACAAAGATGTCAATATTTTTTTGAAATTAACTTTTTGGGCGACTGGTCTAATTTCATTAAAAGCCTTTAAAATTCCTAACATAGTATTATGGGAAGACAATGAGCTATCGCCTTTCTTTACATATAGTTCGAATCTCCCAACTTGAGGGTGTTGTGGATAATGCTCTTGTAAAAACATTAAGCATAACGACGCCCAGTCAGAAAAATCCTCAGCATCAACATATTCGCCCCAATCGTTAGAATATGTGTTTTTCTGTATAGCAATTCCTTTTTCTATAAGTTCTTCTAAAGTCATATTAATTTACCTAAAATCATGATTTTTTAACAATGGCTAAAATCAGCAAAATGTCTAGACGCTTAAACATTAGCTTATCTCGCATTATACATTCTTTTCCTATAAATTTTTTATCCAGAAATTGGGCATGGAGGTTTTAAACTCTGGGTCAATATAGTGGCACTGCTCCTTAATGATACCACGACGACGTATGGCCGGTTGAAGACAGTACGTGTCGAACTCATCGAGGTCAACCTGTGAAATGCTTGTCCAATGAGGGAACAAAAGTTTCATATATCCAACTGCAATTTTTTTGACAGCCTTAGTATCGCGAGTATCGGCATCTTTATCTTTACCCACTATTTGATCAAAGAGCAACCCATAAACGTTTTGAGTTCGCATAGAGTGGAGTATCTCAGAGAAATACTCTACGTTCATTGTCCAACCTTTATATATGATTCCTTCGTTGATGCGTGGCAAATGCCATCCTTCGATAAAGCAGTGAAAGCGGTCAAGTAATGCTGACTCTCGAAAGGATTGAGGTAGGGAGTCAAAGTAACGATAATTGATTGGACGTTTGTTTTCGTTTAATGGGATGTTACCCATGAGCATTAGCCCACATTCTGAAGAGAACTCATTATTATCAATGGTTGTCTTCCCAGATTCGAGATAAGATTTGAGGGCTGCCTGAATTTCGGCAGGTTCCTGAAAGATTATGGTTTGAATTTCGTCGAAAGCTGTGAAATCATGATTTTTCATGATACCATTTTGCTGTCTTGCCTTATCATAGAATAGTTTAGCGCGTGTTACCTTACCACCACTTACTAGCCATCCATATTTAGAGAGATTCTCGAATACAAACGATTTACCTGTACCTTTTGGTGCAAGCTCTACAGCATTAAGACGCGGCTCTACAAATATAAGCAAACGCGAAATAAATTCCAGCTTTTGAGTCATAGACTCAAAGCCGTCAGCATCATATTCCATTGCCGAAAGCAAAACGTCAATCCATTCCCGGGTAGTAAAAGCCTCTCTAGCATTGCGTAAATAGGCTATATCAACCGATTTATATGGTTTAAAGGGCTTGTAATCTACCATTTCGACATGATTCTTCTTGCCATCGTCATCGGGAAGCACCGACAACTTGATAATGCCCCACTTTTCGCCATCAACTAATTCTCCAGGGTGCTTCGTATATACGTACTCAGGAATAACACCCTCGGTCGTCTTTATACCAAGATCGGGGATGCCAAATCGACGTAGACCTTTAACGAGGTCAATATATACAATGAATCGGCATAGAAGTGTAACTTCTTTACCTTCCCCTAATTTGTCTTTGACTTCGGTTCCCTCTTTGGGGATAACTTGGTCAAGGAAGATGGTTAGCTTTTGGCGGTCAACTGTTCCATCGGGATTGATGTAGCGTTTGAGGAGAAAGTCCTTTACAAATGACGGCAGGTTTCTACCGGCAAAAAGCGAGTTGGTTGACGCGGGATCTTTGTATATGGCCATTGGAGCAAACTGCTCGCGAATCTTTTCTGAAGTAGTAGTATGCATGGTCAAAATTTAGAAATCAAAAAGATCAGTATCTTCTGAAGCACCAGTTGACACTTTAATTGTATAGGTATCATATTTAACGCCGTTGATATAAAGCGTTAACTTTGTAGCTGTATCTACTAGGTTTAGTCTTTCGCTATCGAAGACATCACCACTTACATTTTTAAGATTGTAAGTTACACCGTTGTATTCCAATGTAGGATTATCAATTGAAGACAATCCCTTGATTTTGAACTGTGCAACTGGTTTTGTGCCATCTATTTCATTATTAATAAGTGAGGCTGTGAAGTTCGTAGTGTTTTTATGCGACGATATAACTATTATCGGCACGAGTACTTCTTCTGGAGTACAACCGCCGTGAGCTCCGTGTCCTTTGTCTACTTTATTGACTAAGGAACGGTGGGAAAGTGAACAAAGAGTTTTACCATCCTCAAGAATAATATAATTATTATCTTGACCAATATTTCCGTTAGTAACTGTGGCCATTCGTCCCTCGTGGTCAGCCTCAACTCCTGCGAGTTTCATGCCGTCCTCGTATTGCGATAGATATGTCAAACCATGATCTGAGATAAATGCAATTTTCTTCCCGTTATAGTTTGTCAGCACATCCACAATGGCCTTTTCAATGATGGCCATTTCCTCTATAATGTAATGAGGATATGAGTGATGGCGATGTGCATAAGTGTCCAGATTTCCCAACTTTGGAAGTTCTACTCCGGTAGGTAAGAGCGACTGCAACTTAGGTTTATTTACTGAGGTAGTAGTGGGAAGATCCGACACAGCCACGTGAATCTCATTAAGATAAACGTGTTCTTTGGTGTATCTTGCAACTATATTTTTTATGAAAGGAATCCAATCAATACCGAGGCCATCAATCCAATAAAATACATCAATGTCCGTGCGGTTGTGAAGAATGGTTCGCACAGTCTTAAACTCATCTTTCCAGCTAAGGAATGTTGAAGGGTTAGCATTCTTTTCTGCAATTATTTCACGAACTTTTGGTAAAGAGGTATCTGCAATCTTCGATTGTCTATAAGCATCTATGTAACCGCTTACCCACTGTTTGTCGCCGTTGAGATCGTTAAGTCCCAATGGTTGCATATAGTGGTAAAGTTCAGGATAAGTATCTTTGACTTCAACTGCCTTTACAAAACCTTTACCAACCCATTCAATAGCCAGCTGTTTTTCTTCTTCGGTTAAAGGAGTAAGCAGCTTGACTGCTGAATAATAACTACCTTGTTCCGGTGAAGCAGCTATGGCTTGAAGTTTAGCTTTTAGTTTATGCCGAGCCATATCTGTGATGTTCACACCATGTTTTTGCGAAAGATCTATGGCTTTACGACGTTCAACAATGTACTGTTCGCGGTTAACTTCGTCAAATATCAAAGTTGCGATATTTGAAAACAGTTCCGACTCAGTAAGTTTAGTACACGCATCAAGAGCCTTAGCTACGTAACTATTTTTATCTGTAATTCTACGGAAGTATAGTGATAGTAACCAACGGTCAAAGTCTGAATCACAATCAAACCATGACTTGATAAAATCCACGCCATTGTTAAGAGTGAAAGTATCAAGACGCTCCTTTACAAACTCCTCGAAGTTGAAGGTGTTAATGTCAATCATTGAAGCGAGCTGTTCCCAGTATGGCATTTCTTCGGATGACGGTTCTTCTGTCACACCGAAATCCAAGCCAAGACCAGAGGTTAGGAATTGGTAAGCGTTTCGGCATTCAAGATATGTAAACGCATTGTCCGGCTGGGCATGGTGAGCATTTTTGAAGATGTTTGGCGAACTTGATATAATAGTGGGCTTAACATTTGCGCCTTGCTTCCATAAATGGAGCCATTCCTTGAGCGAACCTACTACGGTATATTTTGATTCGAGGCCATCCACACCATAAGTAGTTCCATTGGTAATTATAAGTTGATATGTGCCTTGCTCTGTTCCCGATTTATATTCCCAAACAAACGTGTTGTTGTCGTTCATAAATCTGTTCATCTTCCCTTGCATACCCACAATTGGAATGTATATGCGGATATGTTCAGCCTGTGCATCTTCCGGAGCCTGAGTTGCCCCAACCGTTTTCACTATGGCATCAAATTCTGTGTTTTCTATATTGTCATAAAATCTTGCCATTTCCGAAAACGGGAATATTACATAATCATTCACAGGAATGTGTTTGACAAATGCGCGGACTTCCTTTGAAAGCTCGGTATTTGACAAGAACGTATCGGGCCAATCAGGATTAAGCAGACTGTCAATAGAATGTTTATAAATACCTGCTGGACGCTCATTGATAAATTCGTTGAAATCAGCAAAATTATCAAATAGCACAAATCGTACCGGATATCGATTATGGTGGGCGGCGTTTGCTCCTGTCCATTCCTTATCCTCTTTTATGTGAGCCAAGAGCTCTTCAAGGGTAGTGAACGTCTTATGCATAGTTACTCGGATTTAGATTCGAGAATCTTGTCAATTACAAATTCATAACCAAGGTCGATAACCGCATCAAGAAGATTGCGGAGCTCATCTGCTGAGTTTAGACTGTCAATAAATTCGCGTGCTGAGACCTTCTTCTTAGCAACTGTGGAAGGGTCTCCTTTCAGTTCTTGACGTGCCTTATCTTTTGCATTCCGTGCTTCTTCTTCAAGACGCTTACGCTCTTCTTCTTCCTTTAGGCGACGTTCTTCCTCCTCTTTTTGACGACGTTCTGCTTCCATCCGGCGACGTTCCTCTTCAATGGCATCGCGTTCAGCGATACGCCAACTCATCAGCGCCTTGGCAACTTCTTCCTCTGTCCAATATCCGATGGTAGATTCAAGATGCTTTTTGATATAATCATAAGCAGCATCAACTTCTGATTCTTGCAACTTGACATCTTCTTGTTGGAATAGGAAGTTCTTAAAGCCATTTTCAAAATTGCCCGGCTTTGACAGTATGTCGGGAATGTCTGCACGATAGTTATCAAGAAGATCAAGAGTATCCTTAACGAGTTGAATGTTCTTTACATCTCGTTCATTACAGATAGCTACGATGTCGTCGAAGAGACGTCGTAGGTCATCATTCATGGTTATTGGCGGAACAGAATGGACGAAATTATCATCCATATATTTAAGTGCCCATAGTGGGTATCCCTTTTCTTCCAATAGACCGCGAGTAATTGCAAAGCGCGCATCTTTAAGGCTAGTAATGTCATTATATCCCTTAAGTTTGTCAAGCTTCATTGTTTTAACAAGGGCTTTGCAAAGCTTGCCTTCTTCAGGGGTCTGAAATTTATATATGAGTTTAACATTCTTACCCTTTTCCCAGTTGTTGATAAGGTCAGTTATTGCATCTGCAAGGCTGTTCTGGTCAAGAGGCTTGCCAAGTGTGTCGAAAATTTTACCAGCATGTCCACGCAGCGCAAATGACACCATAGCAGCCGATGCAAAGTTTCCTGAGAGACCATACGGGGGCTTTGTCAATTCCTCAAACTTGTCAACAAAGTTAAATAATTGGGACTTGTCAGCGTACTTGATACGATTGTTGATGAAGTCAAATACCACTTTAAAAGGATGCTCTGCGAGGACATCATCTTTCCATTGTAGATTGTCATCAAGACAATCCTGAATAAGATATTGTAAGTTATTTCTTGGATTAGCAAGAGAAGCTATTTCACCCTTTGTCGTAGCGAACATAAAGGTGCGTACAATTTCTTTTGAAACCTGTGGGTTCCAGAATGGATTGGGCGCTTTTAGTCGGAGCTTTTCAATCGCATCAGGACCGGAAGGAAAGACAATCGGTCCGATATTATTGTTGAGTTGAGATGTGAGGTGTTTAACCGAAATGGGTATTTCCTGTCCGTTGACATATATCTGGCCATTACTACGTTGTGCATTTGTCAACCATTCCTTAATCATCTCAGATGCATGGTCGCGATGAACATTTACCTGATCGAGAAATCCATATTTTTGAGCTGCGGTATAGTGAGCCATGTATTCGATAAAGCGATCATACGATTTGTCACCAAATGGTGTATCAAAAACAATGAATACTATATCGCGTAAATCTTTATCATTTTCTACGGCTGCATTTGAGGCTTCTGCAGCAACCTCTCGCAGATGAGCCACTTCTGAATTGTTCTTACCGAACATCAGTGCCATAAAGATATTGCTTGTGCGAGCTTCTTTCTTGGCACGCTTGATTTGGTCTTTAAGTATTGAATCGTTCGGTGCTTCTGAAAAGAATCCATAGGTATAAGGACGAATCATTTTCTTGATTCCCTTCTCGAAGGTCGTCTTCGCGGTATCTCCGAAATTCAACACACCAGACATGAAACGATATTGTTTGGAGTCACTTGAAAGTGAAGTTTTCAACTCCTCGATTTCCTGTGAGGGCATTGCAGAGAACTGCACTGAGAACAAGCCACCGGGTGCACGCTGGATTATGCCCTCGTCGTTGAACCAATCAAGTACCTCCTGGATCTCATCTTCGTATTGAGAACCACTGAAAAGATTTATGATATTCTCTTCGGTGGGTGTTACAAGGTCGTTGTTGTTGTCGCCTGAAATGTTGTTGAAGGCATTCAATAGCAAGATGCCTTTAAACACTGCATAGGCAGCCGGACCTCTGTGTTCCACTTGGAGGCGACGGTTATTAAATCTTTCAGTTACAGCACCGTAATCAGTTACATTGTCTTGGAATACCTTCAGAACGAAGTCCCATAGATAGTCGGCAGTCACTGTCTGACGATTGGCAAAAGCCTCTTCACTGGCAAGGAATCCTTCCATCTGCTCGTTCTGGCCGATGAACTCGAATACACTTCGGCTGGACGAACCTACAACAGTGGCATAGTGGGTAGCGAGATTTGCAGTGCCGGGATGTAAGGGAAACAGGTTCTGAAGGTCACTGCGCGTTTCCTGCGGGTCATTGCTCGTTTGTGTATAGATATCAAGAAGATGCTGATTGACAGTATAAAAATAGTTACGCATCGAATCGTGTCGCTCCTTGTCCACAATCTCGAATTTGCGCGACATGATTTTGAATGCTGACACCGGCTCCATGTTGTATTTCATACGATGGTAGCGACCATCGGTTTGCTTTGTTTCCTCTATGCCGAGTTTGTTGAATGCAGATGGGTGCGAAATGAGGAAGAGAAATGAGTCGTTTTCTTCGTTTGCAAACTTCTGTGCAATGGTTTGTAGTGCCTTCAGCACAGAGATACCAATCGAGTCTTCCATCACGTCGGTAAATTCATCCCAAAGTATCAGCAGTCCACAATAATCTGTTGATTCGCGAAGTTGCTCCTGCACATTCATTAGCCATGAGCCTATATTTTCTTGACTAAGGGTGATGTTTATGTTAGCACCACGCTGGGCAGCGCGAGCTTTTTGGAATGTACTCATGTCCTTCGACTCAAGTTTCGAGATAAGGATTTCACGTGTCGGGGCGACAGTCGACAGTGCATCGAAACGAGAGATAAGATCATCCCATATTACAGGATTCTGCTGAATATGATCAATTAGTTGGTTGAAATCGGTCTCGACGGCAAATTCGATACCTCTTTTACGAAGGGCTTTGACTGTAGCAGTCTCAAGGACCAAAGGAAGGTCAGCGACGTGCGACATATCCATCAAGCCTTCCACCTTGACAGGGAGAAGGCGTTTCTCTTTGCGCAGCTTGTATATCTGGTCGCGGATTACTTGAAATTTATCTGCACCATACTCCAAGTCCACCCAATTTTTGATGTTATCGACAGGGTCACAAAGAAGGTGAGTGATTACGGCAACTGCATGGCTCTTACCTGTACCGTATGTGCCATTAATCCAAAAGGATTTATGCGCATCAATATCATTACCTTTTACAGAACGAAGCACCGTACTGAGCACCTTATTAAACTGTTCGTTAGGGATAAAAGTTGCCCATTGTGAGCCCTTTTCCTCTTCGATACTATACGCGGCTTTTCCTCCGCGTTTCTTGATTATGTCGTTATATGTTGTCGCCATTTTTGTTATAACGATTGTTCGTTGTGAAATTTAAGAGAGATAGGTTTTAATAATTACGTCTTTGAGATACTCGCGATTTCCTTCATCTTGAAGCAACTCCCATAACTCATCGTCCAATTTTGCTCCGTTTGCATATTTTAGAAGCGATTTTGAAGATTGGGTATGAGGATAATTTGGAGGACGTTCTGATGTTTTCCAGAGAATCTCGTAAAAAGGTTCTGACTCCATGTGAAAAAATGGGACAGAAATCAATGGGGTTCTTCGGTCTGTATATAATTCCAAATTGGTCTTATAGTATTCAACTAGAAATGAATCATTTACATAGATGCGATTCTGATAATATTGTGGAATCGATTCAATAATTGATAAAATGAAAATTGGTTTTGCTTTAGACGGCATACCATTAGTCTGTCCCCTGCGTAATGCAAGGAACATCTGTCGATACATATCTAAAGCATACCGATTCATTTGGCCAATTTCTCTAACACCATTAGTGGTGTCATTTCTGGATTAATCGTAATGTGATCAAGTCCCATATTTAATTCAGCTGTGAGCACCCTTTCTGGGTCTGACTGGAGAGATCTTAGCTTCTTGACAAGTTCGTTTTTGTTTACACCGAATTCATGTAAGATGCCGGTCCGTTCCTCAGGCTTATATAGGTCTGAAACACGTATCATATCCGCACCTTTGCCTAATGCAAATTTATAAATAGAATATGCTACTGCCTCTGGTGAAACATCATTGTATGGCTTACGCTTGTAGTTATTACCTTTACTATCTTCAGGCATAAGGATTTCAAACTCTGTTCCAATAGGGGAATATTTAAAAACTTGCAAAAGCGCTTGGAGTGCATACGTAATTGTGGTCGGTTTGAATGATGAGCTAAAATAATCCAAGATCATCAGTTCAAGGTCTTTACGAGAGAATGTAGTCGAAGAGGGAATTTCCTGTATAAACCACTTCATCAATGGGTTGTTGTAGCTCAGATTGATGTGAATTACTTCCCATATCAAAGAAGGTGAATCTTCCCGAATCTCGCTAAGAAGAGAGCCAAGTTCTGTTAGTTTGCCTTTGTCATCAATGATTTCTGCATCCTTAAGCCAAGCCTTAAAACTGGGAACTTGCTTTACACCTAATGAATTGTCGTTCCAAAAGGAACCTGGATCGGCGAGAAATTCATCCACCCAGGCTTCCTGAATACCGAAGGTGCCATAGGGAGAAATCTTTGAAGTAGATTCTATATTACTCATGGTTGTTACAAGTGAGTCTGCCACAATGCACCCATGCTGATGGTAATCTAAGCACTTCAAACAATGGATACATTGAGAACGATCAATTTTAATTTCAGGATATGTTGAAAGAGCACCAGTTGGACATTCCAACTCGCACGCCTCACAATTTATGCAATATGCTGCTTTATAGATAACCCTACGAATGTAGAAACGAAGCCGAATATTGTTATTATCGTATACTACAAATTTTATAGAGTCTTTTGTCCCTTTAAGTATGTCAAAATTATAACTTTTCTGTTCGAACGATATAACTCCATTACCAAGGCCATCCTTTAAATTCGCTGATACCTTACCAATTACCGGCAACCACTCAAAAATTTTTTTGTGAGGATTCGTAATTATGGCAACGAATTCAGTAGCTGTACTCTTAAGTTTTACAAATGTTGAATTTTGGACATTTGTCCCACTTGAGCGTAGTTTCCAGCGACGATCTCTAAGATACTCGCCAGCATTAGGTATTTTTCGGGCAGCAACTATTTTTTCAATTCTTCCAAGAAATGGTCGTAGATTGTCTGGGTAGCATTTATTTACAATCATATCATCCCAAGGCGATCCGAATGGGCATAAAATACACCCCACTCGTGGTTTACCAACCCTATACGCCGGATTCACAGGAAGATTCTGCCCGAATAAGTATAAGAAGATTTCTGTTGTGTTCCAATTTAAGATTGGACGCGCATTAATAACGAATGGGTGTTTAACGCCTTTGCCAATACGATTATAGCTACTACGTCTAACGGACTCTTCCGAACGTACCCCCTCAAATGCGAGTACTTTGGCCTGCTTGTTGCCGTCTATTTTAAGTGAACGATAAAGTGGAGCAGTTTTCATGACTGAGCAGCACCAGCGGTGCGTGTCGGAAGGTGTGCCTATTTGGTCCCAATAATTGAGTACCGATTCGTGGTTACGAGTCGTTGAGAACTTTAGTGCCGGAAATCTTTCACCATAATAGCGCTTGACCTCTTCATATAGTTCAAGCGATGGAGGTAATTCGTAGCCGGTATCGGAATATATTACCTCGAATGCCGTGGGTGGAATGGCGCGAGTAACGAGATCGAGTACAACTTGCGAGTCCTTGCCTCCGCTGAAAGAAGCAATGAATCGGTCTATCTTGGTCGATAGTAATACGCGCTTACCTTCTTGGGTGGCGGTTTCAAGCGGTACAATGTCAAAGCTATCGCAATCCTCTTTAACTACAGCCATCTTCAGCTTGGTCTTCTTTTCAAGTTTAGCTGCCAGGGCTTCGTAGTCAACATCACTATTAGCTTTTACCAGATCGTGGGCACGATTTACACCGGCATACGCTATATAGGTGTCGCGTATAAACTCGATAGCTTCGCTTTCAAGTAGAAAAAGTTGATCATAGTTGCGTTTAAGCATAGTCTTAACATCAACTGCTTCAAGATCCATCGGTTCAATTCCGGGAGCAAAAAACACTGTTGGGGCATCGTAAATATTTGCACCTTTTGCCTCAAAAAGCAAAGCGCCGCGATACCAATACTGCTTATTGACCGCCCACATAATCGGAGCGTCAGTGTGAGGGTATATAAAGCCAAGCCTATCGAGACCGAGCAAATCAAGTTCTTCATGCCAAACGGGACGTGGCGAAATTCCCAAGGTGTCTTTCGACAACTTGGATGACAGCTTGACGCCGCCGGTTTCTATGTCCCATTCAACTTTGAACATATTTTTTCATTTTGTTGGGCATAATAATTCTCTCACATCAACATCTAAGAAGTGAGCTATTTCTTGAAGTTGAGTAACGGAAGGCTGAACTTTGTTGTTACACCAACGAGACACAGTTGTCTCGTTCTTTCCAACTGCTTCACAAAGCCGTTTAGCCGAAACCTGTTTCTCTGCTAAAACAGCCTTAATTCTATTTACTGGTATTGGTTTAACGTCGCTATTCATCTTGTTACAACTTCTTGTAATGAAATTACAAAATTACAAAGAAAAATCGGATTAGGCAATAGTCTGAGCGCGAAAACGGTAGCTCTACACAGGCAAATGTGAGATTTGTCGGGTGTAGAGCTGCTTTTGGGGTTAGAAATCGAAGGTTGGGAGGTTGGATTTGTCGATTTTGCAGAGGCAGAGGGTGTAGGGGACGAAGCCTTTATGTCCTTCGATTTTGATAAAGTTTTCTCCATCTTGCCAGCAGTAGTAGAGGGCGAGNCGNATGGCNTCTTTGTCGTTGTANGCNTCGAANTCCCANTTNCCACANTCGGTATAACAGGTATATAGTGCCATANTNNTGANGNTATAAGTTAAAGTTANGANTGATGNGTTTTTANCGATGAGTAAAAANATTGGGTNAGATTACNACTTGATGCTACTTATCANGAAAGCAGCTANTAAACCNANAGCNAGGAACGCTATAAATGGNAGNAAACCCTCNAACTCAATATCNTTNAGATTTTTNAGNACNTTNAGAANGCTNCTATANNCCTTNTCNCGTTTCTGNTCNTANANGTTNATTGCCAAGAGGNAGAAACCTTTNCCNAANNTNTCTTCNATNGNTTTCAGGCNNNTNTCCANAGACTTCTTGTAGNNGNTGAAGGTGTCGNCNGAGAAGGAACTTCTGCTNGGCTGATTTGCGGAAGTTCNCGAATTCCTGTCTGTCNGCAAANATTGTCGGNAGNTGNTNNTTATTGGNTCNGATTACNNCGTCACANNCTCGCTTGACTGCCAACAGCAGATTTTCTGTAGTAATCCATTTCTGCTGAGGTTCNGAGGATTTTNGNGNATCNCCATCTCTGCGAGGCTTTNAGAGCCTCGATTTCTTTCTGCTGTCTGGCGACAGTTGATTTTAGNTCNGAGATTTCNGATTTCTGNGATGTTATNTCTGACTGGAGGGAAGATATAATNCTNTCGTAGTATTCNGTTNTNGATGCCATNGNGNTTANATTTTGAATTTGTAAGAAGTGGTTTCTTCCTCAATGTGGTCATCGATGCGTTTCCAACTGCGTCCGCGCCGTCCGACTTCATACTCACGGTTATCGCCACGTCCGTTTGCTGCTTTCGGAGAAGAGGAAACAAGATTTGTCAGGATCTCTATATACCGGACTACAGGGATAAAGATAATGTTGCGCTGCTTGACAACTCCCGCCTGAGCTGCGATGGAACGGTTGGTGTCCATACTGCCTAATTGTTGACATAGATTGCCGTAAGTGAAGCGTCCATGCAGACCGAGCTTTGAGCCTGATATTCGGAAACCGTTGTGTTCGTATGCCACGCCACGGATCCGGCCGGTATTGCTGTCGGTGCAGAATGAGAGGGTTATTCCATCTTTCGCAAGTAACTGTGCAAAAGTATTCCAGTCATTGGACTGCGATAGCCGGTTGAGCAACAGTTGACGTATCAGCAATTTTTCAGCATCATACTTCCGCAGATGATGGGGGTTGATTTTCCGGGAATGGCTATTCCCGAAAGTCAGGCAATGACGTTGCTTTATCCTGCGGCAAGCAGCCTCGTTGCGTCTGCGCTCGTTGCTGTCGGAGACGACAGAACCGTCATTGGCGATGCGGTTGAAGACGAGATGGCAATGCGGATGCTGCTTGTCAAAGTGCCGAGCTATCACATATTGCGTGTTCTCGGGGTCAATGCCCATTTCCTTCATCCATTCCTCGGCAAGCTGCAACATAAAGCGGTCGCCTTCTTCGCTGTCGGGAAAGCGTTGTGCATCTTCCGGAGAGAACGCGATTGAGACGTGTTTCACGGGTTTGCTCAGATGATGCAACTTACCATTNGCATCCGGAATGCGGAGTTGTGCATGAAAGCTGTCGGAGATTGTGGAGTCGTCGATTAACAGCACTCCATTGTTGCCGATTATTCGCGCTGACTTTTCCTTGACGTTATTCGCATAGTTGACGATGCCGGAGAAATCGGTTCGGGTTGTTATCTTTACAATCATAGTTATTGGGTTATTCAGTTACTCGGTTATTTGGTCATTGGATCATTAGGATATTAGATTAATCGGATATTAGAGTCTTTGAGCATTAGAGCATTTGATAATTTGGTGAATGTAACTTTGGTATATTTAACCAATGTATCAAGAGTGTAGTAACCCAATTACTGAATTACCTATTTATCCGGTTACTCAATGTTCTAAGAATCTATTTATCTAATGTTCCATTTACCGAAATAACTTGGTTACATTATCTGACTTTCCGAAGTATTCCGGTTATAAAGGTGATGATTTCACGAGCATCCTGCTCAACCTGTACGCCGAGATGCATAGCTTTCGTTATCTGATTAAGGTTGTTTCCGATATTCCGTAGCTCATTAACTGCGGTTCGTTCATCCGGAGTCAGCAGAACTGTGGTCTCCTGATTCATCGCTGCGCGGTAAACATACTCTGCCGGTCGCAAACCGCACTCGCTGGCGCAAGACTTCAGATATATCATATCGACCGGACTGAATATCACCTTTACGGATTGGCTCTTTTTCTTGTAGTCGGGAAGCGCCGGTCTGCCTCCCTTATTCTGGGTAGATTTTTCCATTGATTTATTCGTTTTAAGCTGCCGGAGGCGGCGCTGCAAGGCGTTTTGAGATACTCAAAACACAACCTTGCAAC
>JAAVEB010000015.1 GCA_014801525.1 Bacteroides sp. | reverse complement strand
CAGCAACCGTTGCTGAATATCTCACTGCTTCAGACGTGACTCTCGGCAACTTGCTTACTTTTTTAAATGGGAAAAAAACCGGCGACATCGACGTCGCTACTTTCCAGCCCACTGAAAAACTGGGAAATGCAGCAGTCGAAGGCGCTGACATCACTTTCACTGTTACTCCCAAGGACGGTTATCAGTTCCAGCCCACCAAGATTTCTTACAAGATGTGTGTTGTCGGAACTGACGGTGGAAACTATGACCTGACCTACACTTATGGCGGCAACAGCGTAGAATTGAAGAACAACGAGCACCCCGCGCGTAACAACGAAAGTAACGGCTATTTCTCTGATGAGAACATTACTGTCGAGCCTACTGCCGCTGCCGGAGCTTTCGCTCTTAATTTTGCTCTTTACAATCTTGCGACAAACAAGCAGATGGGTCTTTGCGACGTGGTTATCACCGGTAATGTCATCGGCGACATCACCGCAGGTATCGTGAATGTGAACGCAGCAGAGGAGAACGCTCCTATGTACAACCTCCAGGGCGTACAGGTTGATGAGAATTACAAGGGCGTTGTTATCAAGAACGGCAAGAAGTTCATCAACAAATAATCCTTTCGTCACTTTAATTTAGGATAACATAATGTTAATTATTTCCCATTAGGGTAATAATTTTTTTCAAAGTGAGTGAGTGTGTCAATCTGTGAAGATCGACACACTTTTTTTGTGCCAGGCACTGTTCACCGATTGGATTATCTTTACTAACTTTGCAGCATGGCTACGAGTTTTTTACAAGTTGACAATCTGACCAAGAGCTATGGCGACAGAGTGCTGTTTGCCGACGTTACTTTCGGAGTATATGAGGGTGATAAGATAGGCGTAATCGCCAAGAACGGAACGGGCAAATCGACCCTGCTGAATATAATCGCCGGAAAAGAGAGTCCCGACTCGGGAAATATAGTGTTTCGCAACGGACTGCGCACGGGGATTCTGGAACAGAACCCCGACTTTGGCAACGCTGTGACCGTGATGGACTACATGATGGAGAATCATCATGCCGAAAGCGAATATGACCTGGACTACAGCGACCGCGCCGTGAGACAGCTTTCCCAGCTCGGCATCGAGGATCCCAACGCAATGATCAACACGCTGTCGGGCGGACAAGCCAAGCGTGTGGCTCTCGCGAAGGTGATACTCGGCAACCCCGAACTTATAATACTCGACGAGCCTACCAACCATCTTGACATCGAGTCGATAGAATGGATAGAGGGCTATCTTAAAAAGTCGCGCGTGACCCTGCTGATGGTTACCCACGACCGATATTTTCTTGACCGCGTCACCAATAAAATAATCGAAATAGACCGAGAACAGATATTCACCTACGACGGAAACTATGACCTC
The DNA here is from genome assembly GCA_014801525.1 of Bacteroides sp. Classification (GTDB taxonomy): domain Bacteria; phylum Bacteroidota; class Bacteroidia; order Bacteroidales; family Muribaculaceae; genus Muribaculum. Next base: position 78,354 of record JAAVEB010000015.1, on the reverse strand, counting down.
TATCTGCGCCGCCGACAGGAAAGAATCGACGCCATGTCGGCTGAGCTCGCCAAGGTGAAAAACACTCTGCGCAAGGAGCAGGAATGGATGCGCCGCCAGCCTCAGGCAAGAGCGGGAAAAGCGAAATATCGCATCGACGCGTTCTATGACCTCAAGGAGCGTTCGCAGGTGAATATGCGTGAGGATAATGTGAACCTCAACGTGAAGGCATCCTATATCGGTTCCAAGATTTTTGAAGCCGCGGGAGTGAACAAGCGTTTCGGCGACAAGATTATTCTCGACGACTTCACCTATACATTCGCGCGCTATGAAAAGCTGGGCATCATAGGGCACAACGGCGTGGGCAAGTCCACCTTTATCAAGATGCTTCAAGGGCTCATCGCTCCCGACTCGGGAGAGTGGAACGTGGGCGAAACAGTGAAATTCGGCTATTACAGCCAGGAGGGAATCGCCTTTGACGAGAACAAGAAGGTGATCGACGCAGTGACCGAACTTGCCGATGACATCGTTGTGAACGGCGACGTGAGATATTCTCCGATGCAGTTTCTGACCCATTTTCTTTTCTCTCCCGCCGACCAACAGAAGTATATCCACACTCTCAGCGGCGGCGAAAGAGCGCGCCTGCATCTCGCCACGGTACTGATGCAATCGCCCAATTTCCTGATTCTCGACGAGCCCACCAATGACCTTGACATCGTGACACTCGCCATTCTGGAGGACTATCTGCGCAATTTCAACGGCTGCCTTATAGTGATAAGCCATGACCGTTTCTTCCTCGACAGCATAGTGGACCATCTCTTTGTGTTTGAAGGCGACGGCAAAATAAAGGATTTCCCGGGAGGCTACAGCGACTACCGCGAGTGGCTGAAGGCGCAGCAAACCGCCGAAGCGACTCCACCCAAGGCTGCCGCCGCTCCCGCCACCACCGACAAACCGGTGAACCGCAAACGTCGCATGTCCTACAAGGAGCAGAAAGAGTTTGAGAGCCTGAGCGTGGAGATTGACTCCCTGACTGCCGAGAAGAAGGAGCTCGAGGATGCCTTCAATAGCGGGAATGTCGACGATCTTTCCGCTAAGTCGGCGCGCTATGAGGAGGTGAAGAATCTTCTTGACGAGAAAGAGATGCGCTGGCTCGAACTCTCGGAAATTTAACTCCATCAATTGGATGAGCATACGCAAAACCCCGTGCTGTCAAATCAGCACGGGGTTTTACTTATTTCTACATCTCCAATATCACCCAGTGAGCCATAATCTGATGAAACGGCAGGGTACAAATCGGGAGGGGCAGGTCAAATGGCGAATTCGTTTTTGATGGCGTCGACCATGTCGAGTTTCTCCCATGTGAAAAGCTCGACTTCAATCTCTTTTTTGCCTTCGTACTTTGAATTGAACACCTTGGTGACAGTCATCGGCTCACGTCCGACATGACCGTAGGCTGCGGTTTCCTGATAGATGGGGGCACGCAATTTCAAGCGCTTCTCGATGGCATAGGGGCGCATGTCGAAAAGTTTTTTTACACGCTCGGAGATTTCGCCGTCAGACATATTGACTTTGGCAGTGCCGCGGGTGTCGACATATAGACTGACAGGCTCGGCGACGCCAATTGCGTAAGCCACTTGCACGAGGGCTTCGCGTGCCACTCCTGCCGCCACAAGATTTTTGGCGATGTGACGAGCTGCATAAGCTGCCGAACGGTCAACCTTGGAGGGATCCTTGCCCGAGAAGGCTCCGCCGCCGTGAGCGCCTTTGCCGCCATAAGTGTCGACGATGATTTTACGCCCGGTGAGTCCGGTGTCACCGTGAGGACCGCCGATCACGAATTTTCCTGTGGGATTGACATGGAGAATCAAGTTGTCGTCAAACATTGCCTGAACATTTTCAGAAAGTCGGGCTTTCACTCGGGGCAAAAGTATTTTTTCGACATCTTCCTTGATGCGGGCAAGCATGAGAGAGTCGGCTTTTTCAACCGACCCTGCTTCGTCGGGGGCGATAAACTCGTCATGCTGAGTGGAAATGACGATGGTGTGAATTCTGACCGGCTCGCCCTTGGGGGTATACTCGATTGTCACCTGGCTCTTTGCATCGGGACGCAGATAGGTCATCTCCTTCCCTTCGCGGCGTATAGCCGAGAGTTCACGCAGCAATAGGTGGCTCAGGTCGATGGGCAGAGGCATATAGGCGGGAGTTTCGTCGCAGGCATATCCAAACATCATGCCCTGGTCGCCGGCTCCCTGCTCCTCGATGTTTTCACGCTCCACGCCTCGGTTGATGTCGGCGCTCTGTTCATGAAGAGCCGAGAAGACTCCGCAGGCGTTGCCGTCAAACATCAACTCGCTGCGGTTATACCCGATGTTGTTGATGACTCCGCGGGTCACTTCCATGAGGTCGACATAGGCGTTGCTTTTCACTTCGCCGGCAATCACCACCTGCCCGGTGGTGACGAGGGTTTCACACGCCACCTTTGACGCAGGGTCATAGGCAAGAAATTCGTCGAGCACCGCATCAGAAATCTGATCGGCTACTTTGTCGGGATGTCCCTCGGAAACTGACTCGGATGTAAAAAGATAATTTTTCATTATTCCTGGTGTTTTTTCTTTGCAAAAATAAAAATCTCCGAACCGCAATTCAAGGACGCGGACGGAGCGAAAAAACATAGGAAAAACCAACTTCGCGGTTTTAGCATTTTTTTCGGTGGTTGCAAGCAGCCAAATTTCTCCACCCGAACCGGAATCCGATTTCGGCTGCAAAAATAGGGAATAAATCTGACACGGCAAATTTATTCCCCATTTTTAACATCTCAACACATAGCCCCGTCAGCGATGGGCGTTGTGGATAACGTAGTCTTTCACTTTCTGGAAGAGGTCGGTGGCAAAAACGAAGTTGGAAAGCGCCTCATTGGTAGTTTCGTAAATGAGCTCCTTGTTGCCGACCCATTCGCGATAGCCCTTGTTGATGAAAACGATGTTTTCGCCGATGCCGAGCACGGAGTTCATGTCGTGGGTGTTGATGACGGTTGTCATGTTATATTCATGGGTTATGTCGCTCAGCAGCTCGTCGATGAGTATCGAGGTCTTGGGGTCAAGCCCCGAGTTGGGCTCGTCGCAGAAAAGATATTTTGGATTGAGGGCGATGGCTCGCGCGATTGCGACACGCTTCTGCATTCCGCCCGATATTTCGCTGGGATATTTTTCGTCGGCTCCTTTCAGCCCCACTCGCTCAAGGCAGAACTGCGCGCGCTCGCGACGCTCGGCGACGTTCATGGAGGTGTACATCATCAGCGGAAATTCCACGTTGCCGAGCACCGTCTCGGAGTCGAAGAGCGCCGAGCCCTGAAAGAGCATGCCGATCTCGGTGCGCAGATGCTGCACCTGATTGCGGTCCATCTCCAGAAGATTGCGTCCGTCATAAAGAATCTCGCCATGCTCGGGACGCACGAGTCCTACGAGCGATTTCATCAACACGGTTTTACCTGAACCGCTCTGACCGATGATGAGATTGGTCTTTCCGGTTTCAAACACTGCGCTCACGCCTTTGAGCACCTTGACTCCGTCAAAGGATTTCTCTATTTCTTTAACCTCAATCATTGCATCAAAAGTTTAGTGAGAATCACGTCGAACAACAAAATCAGAATCGAGCTCGCCACCACCGCATCGGTCGACGCCTTGCCGACATCGAGCGCGCCGCCCTTCACATAATATCCGAAGAATGAAGAAACGGAGGTGATGATGACTGAAAAGACCAGCGCCTTTATGATGGTGTACCACACATACCACTCGACGAAAAGAGTCTGGATGCCGTAGATGTATCTCGATACGGGAATCATGTCGGTGAAAGCGGCGATAAACCATCCGCCCAAAAGTCCGGTGGCGATAGAGAAGACCACAAGCACCGGAATGAAGAACATGAAAGCGAGAATCTTGGGGAGCACAAGGAACTGCGCCGAGTTTATACCCATTATCTCAAGGGCGTCAATCTGCTCGGTGACACGCATGGTTCCGATTTCGGAAGCGATGTTGGAGCCGACCTTTCCCGACAGAATCAAGCAAAGCACAGCCGAGCTGAACTCGAGAAGAAGAATGTCGCGCGTGGCAAGACCTGTAGAGTAGGCGGGCATGAGGGGCGATGTCATGTTGAGCTGCATCTGGATGCATATAACCGCACCGATGAACACCGAAATGACAATCGTCAGCGGGATTGAGTCTATGCCCAGTTTTCCCACTTCCATCAAAAATTTACGCCCGAACACTCCCCATTTCAACGGCATGGAGAAGACACGCTTCATAAACAGGCAATAGCGCCCGAAAGTAGTCAATGACGATTGTATAATCATGTAGCATTCTTTATGATTACGCAAAGTTAAGGATTTTTCTTTGCTGTGAAATGTTTTTTTACTTACTTTGTGTGTTATAAGCGAAATAAACATCGACTGAAACATGCTAATTATCGGTATTGCCGGCGGAACCGGATCAGGAAAAACGACTGTGGTCAACAAAATCATCAACAGCCTGCCACCGGGCGAAGTCGCTGTCCTGCCCCAGGATTCCTATTATAAAGACTCAAGCCATGTTCCCGTGGAGGAACGATGCAACATAAACTTCGACGAGCCAAACGCCATCGAATGGACCCTGCTGCGCAAACATCTCGAAGACCTCAAGGCAGGCAAGAGCATCGACATGCCCACCTATAGCTATCTGACCTGCACGCGACAGGAAGCGACAGTACACGTTGAGCCGCGCGACGTGGTCATCGTGGAGGGCATTCTCGTGCTGACCCAACCCGAACTGCGCAACATTATGGACGTGAAAGTATTTGTCGACGCTGACGCCGACGACCGCCTGATAAGGGTGATTTCACGCGACGTGATCGAACGCGGCAGAACGGCGCAGATGGTGATAGACCGATATGAAGGCGTGCTGAAGCCCATGCATCAGCAATATATCGAGCCGTCGAAACGGTTTGCCGATCTTATCGTGCCCCAGGGAGGAAATAACATCGTGGCTATAAACCTGCTCACCGACTATATCGAAGCTCGCCTGAGAAAGGCTAAACAACAGTAAAATGGAACAACAAGAAGATAATCAACTGACATCCGACATAACCGAAGAAGCAATCGCGGCGGCAGAAACGACACCGACCGACGACAAGATGGTGCTGCGCACGGAAAATCTCGTAAAGAAATATGGCAAGCGCACCGTTGTCAATCACGTGTCGATCAACGTGAAGCAGGGTGAAATCGTTGGGTTGCTCGGTCCTAACGGAGCTGGCAAAACGACCACGTTCTACATGACTGTGGGACTTATCACTCCCAACGAGGGAGAAATATTCCTTAACGACCTGAACATAACGAAGTATCCGGTTTATAAGCGCGCCCAGAACGGCATCGGCTATCTCGCTCAGGAAGCATCGGTGTTCAGAAAACTGACCGTTGAAGACAACATACGCGCCGTTCTTGAAATGACCAACACCTCCAAGGAGTATCAGAAGGAGAAACTTGAAAGCCTCATTTCGGAATTCAACCTCCACAAAGTGAGAAAGAATCTCGGCGACCGCCTTTCGGGTGGAGAGCGCCGACGCACTGAGATAGCGCGGTGTCTTGCGATAAACCCCAAGTTCATCATGCTCGACGAACCGTTTGCCGGAGTTGACCCGATTGCGGTGGAGGATATTCAGGAGGTGGTCTATCGCCTTAAGGAGAAGAATATCGGCATCCTCATCACCGACCACAACGCGCCTGAAACTCTCTCGATCACCGACAGGGCTTATCTGCTTTTCGAAGGAAAAATTCTGTTTCAGGGAACATCGGAGGAGCTTGCCGAGAATCCGACCGTCAGAGAAAAGTATCTCGGACGAGGATTCACGTTCCACCGCAAAAAATTTGATTAAGCCATGCTTGACCCACAACCGAGAATAAGCGCCGGGAAGGGGCTGTTTCTATTAGTGTGCTGGTGGGTGCTGCTCACCGTGGCGGCATCTTTGCTGATGGGAGCGATAGGCACCGACACCACGTCGGCATTGCGCTGCGCCATCCTCGTTCAGGATATAGCCGTCTTCATTCTGCCTGTGGTTCTGACAGTTATGATAGTCAGTCCGCAACCGTGGCGCTACATAGGGCTTGACACCGGATTAGAAGCCCGGTCCACGTGCCTCACGGCAATCACCGCCATCGTCTCAATTCCTGCCATGAACAGGCTCGTTGCCTGGAACGAGTCGATCCACCTCCCGTGGAACGGGATTGAGGAGGCTCTGCGTCAGAGCGAGAACGCCGCGCAAGCCATGGTGCAAAGGCTTATGGGCGGCAACTCGGTGTGGGATCTCATTATCGCCATTCTCATAGTGGGCATTCTTACCGGAATAGCCGAAGAGCTCTTCTTCCGCGGGGCGCTTCAACGGCTGCTGATGTCAAAACTCGGCAACAAGCACTTCGCCATCTGGTCGGCGGCGTTCATTTTCAGCGCCGTCCATCTGCAATTTTTCGGATTCGTTCCCCGGTTGCTCATGGGCGCCTATTTCGGCTATCTCGTTGTGTGGAGCGGCTCCCTAAGGCTGTCGATGTTTGCCCACGCGCTCAATAATTCGCTTGTCGCCCTCAACTTTTGGCTCGTAAGCCGAAATGCCACCGGCAATGACCTCAACGAACTTGGCACGGGATTGTCAACGGGCTCAATAATCGCCGCCATCGTCAGTCTCGCAGCGACAGGATTGTGCGTCTATTCCATTTTCAAGGCGACAGAGCAACAATATAAAAAGTAGCCCGACCGGATTTATGTCCAATCGGGCTAATATCTCTAATGCAGCCTGGAAAATTACTATTGCGGCTCCTGCCAGTCGCCTGAATCCTTAATGAGCTTTATGAGACGGGGTATCGCCTCGGATTGAGGAATATTTTTCTCAACACACACCTTACCCTTGTAAAGGCTGATGTTTCCAGCCGCCGCTCCGACATATCCATAGTCGGCGTCAGCCATCTCGCCGGGACCGTTGACAATACACCCCATCACACCGATTTTCAAACCTTTCAAGTGGGAGGTGGCATCTTTCACGGCTTTCAACGTGGACTGAAGGTCAAACAGAGTGCGTCCGCATCCGGGACACGCAATATACTCGGTCTTGCTGATTCTCAGTCTTGCAGCCTGGAGAATGCCGAGGCTCAGGCGGAGCAGCTCGTCGGCGGTCAACGCTGAAGCCTTTATCATTATGCCGTCGTGGAAGCCGCTTAGAAGTATAGCGCCAAAATCGGCAGCAGCCATCAGCGCTACAGAATCAAACGGGGCATCGCCATAATCGATGCAAGGAATCACGGGGTTGTGGATTCCCGCCGCAGTCAAGGCATGGATAGAAGCCATTATCTGAGCCGACGGATTGGCATGAGCCGAGGTAATCACAATCACGCTCTCAGGCACCTCCTTAAGCCGAGCTTTAATCTCATCGACCGATTGAGAAGCATCGACAACGATATGAGCCGGCAGCTTGTCGCCGCCGTCAGCAATAACAGCCGGGAGTTGCCCGCCCCCTACCGCTCCGACTTTGAACGATTCGCGCCTCTCGGGCTTCACGGGATTGAACCCGGGAGCATACTCCCCGGATATGTGAGGAGCATCGGCACGCGCCGAAATATAATCAACCAACGCCTTTGCCACCGGTATCTCGTTCTCCGGATCCTCGCTGAGCGACACCCTGATGGTGTCGCCTATTCCTTCGGCAAGCAAAGCTCCGATGCCGACAGCGCTCTTCACCCTGCCGTCTTCACCGTCGCCAGCCTCAGTGACCCCGAGATGCAGAGGGAAATCCATCCCCTCGGCATTCATCGCCGCCACAAGACGGCGCACGGTCTCGACCATCACTGTCACATTGCTCGCCTTTATCGAGATAACTATGTCGAAAAACCCGCGCTTCACCGCAACACGCAAAAACTCCATGGCGCTCTCCACCATTCCTGCCGGAGTGTCGCCATAACGGCTCATGATGCGGTCGCTTAGCGAGCCGTGGTTCACCCCTATTCGAATGGCTGTGCCATGTTCGCGGCAAAGCTGCAGGAAGGGGGTGAACGCGTCGTCGATGCGACGCAGTTCGGCGGCATACTCTTCGTCGGTATATTCCAGTTTTCTGAATGTTCTGCCCGGATCAACGAAGTTGCCCGGATTTATCCTCACCTTGTCGATCACCTCGGCTGCCGCAAACGCCGCTTTTGGATTGAAGTGGATGTCGGCGACAAGCGGAGTAGTGACACCCTGCTCACGAAGCTGCCGACGGATGACTCCGATGTTGGCAGCTTCACGCACACCCTGAGCCGTGAGCCTGACGTAATCGGCGCCGGCTCCAGCTATGCGCCGGCATTGAGCTACCGATGCGTCGGTGTCGAGCGTCGACGTGTTGGTCATCGACTGGAGGCGTATCGGGTTATTTCCGCCCAAAGGCACCGCGCCGATATTGACCTCGCGCGAAGCACGCCGCGCATAGTCAAATACTGACATCTTTATCTTCAATTGGTTTTAAACTTATATTTCACCTCGGCGAGCTCGGCATTAGCCTTCACAATCTTGTTGGAAAGCGATGATTTGTATTCAGCAAGCTTTCCGGCAATCCTCTCGTCGCTCAACGCAAGCATTTCAACAGCGAGGATAGCGGCATTGAGACCGCCGTTTATGCCGACAGTCGCAACGGGAATGCCCGGAGGCATCTGCACAATCGAAAGAAGAGCGTCGACACCCTGGAGAGTCGAAGCGATGGGCACACCAATCACCGGGAGGGTGGTGTTGGCAGCAATCACACCAGGCAGAGCGGCAGCCATTCCGGCAGCGGCGATTATCACTTTCAAACCTCTCTGAGAGGCGCCCTTGGCAAATTCCTCCACCTGAGAGGGAGTGCGATGCGCCGACAGAGCGTTTATTTCAAACGGAATCTCGAAATCATCGAGAAGCTGGGCTGCTTTGCCCATAACGGGCAGATCAGAAGTGCTGCCCATAATAATGCTGACGATTGGTTTCATTTATAATGATTTTATCAATTTTGATCTAAGAGAGCAGATAGACGGAAGCAAAACCCACAGCAGTCCCGGCAACAACCTGCCAAAAGGTGTGACGCTGCAACAACAGGCGCGAAGAGCCGAGAATGCCAAGAAGCAATATCCCGACGGTGATTACCCCCCACATGGGCACTACACCAAGCCCGTCGGACATGATTCTGAACATTAGTCCGACAAGTCCGCCCAACGCAGCCATGTGGGCGCTTATCTTCCACTTGATGTTGACAATGACGCATATAACCGATGCGACAACCGCTCCGATCATGAACATCCACATCCAATGGGGCGAGTGAATGCGTGCCAAATACCATGCCGCAAGCAGATAGCACACGCAATTGATGCCGTAAGGAATGAAGCGCTCGGCACGATTGTTGAGCCCCGGATCGCTTATCACCTTGAATTTGTAAAGCAAAAATATGCCCAACGCCGGCAGAAACGCAGTGATCATAGCGATCATCAGCACGACGTTCCACCTCAATCCCAGCGGAAGCATTACAAGCACGGTGGTCCACAATGAGAGAATCACTCCATAGGCGGGCATAAGAATAGGACTTAGAATCCAGGAAAATATGTGAGCTGCTTTATTCATAATCTATATATTAAAACGGCATAGAATATCAATTGTTTATATCTCTTTTCTCAATCGCGCCACCGGAATACCCAATTTCTCGCGATACTTCGCAACCGTGCGGCGCGCGATGTCATATCCCATATCGGTTATACGCGCCGTGATAGCCTCGTCGCTCAGCGGCTTCTTCTTATCTTCGGACGAGATAATCTCTTTCAATGCCGCAACTATCTCATGGGATGAAGCGTCTTCGTCATCCTTAGGCTTCTCGTTGAAAAAGTGCTTCAAGGGGTATATGCCATAGGATGTCGCCACATACTTCCCTGCCGCCGCGCGAGAAATCACGGAAAGGTCATAGCCGGTTATCTTGGCGATGTCTTTCAATATCATGGGGCGAATCAGCATCTCGTCGTCACTATTGACAAAGAAATCACGCTGAATGCTGACTATTGCCCTCATCACATTGTAGAGAGTTTCCTGGCGCATCTTAAGCACTTTGATGAAATCGGTAGCTTCGTCACGTTTCTGCTTGATGAAAAGTTCGGCAGCATTATCACCGTCAAGGCGAGCCTCTTCTTCACTGAAACTCCGCTCAATCTGCAATTCAGGGATATTGTTCACCAAAGTGAGCGTAACTGTTCCATCGTCGACTTCCACCGTGAAGTCAGGAACGATGTGGCGGGTGCGGTCCTCAGCCACGTCTCCGGCGAGCGACGCCGCCGGCTTGGGATTGAGCGACGTGATCAACTCCACGGCGTCTTTCAGCTCAGCCTCGCTCACTCCGATAGCCGCAGCGAGACGATCATAGTGCTTGCGCGAGAAATAGTCGAAGTAGTGAGTCACGATTTCAATGGCTCTGTCCACGGTCTTCCCGCTCTTCCGGCGGTGAAGCTGCAACAACAGGCAGTCGCGCAGATCCACGGCGGCTATTCCGGCGGGCTCCAGCGAGCGCACGATATCAATTACCGATTTTATGTCGTCGACAGCGATATGCTCTCCGGTGTGCTCCTCGATATCGTAGCCCATCGACGAAGCGCTGCGCGTGAGGTATCCGTTATCGTCAAGATTGCCGATGATGTAGCGGGCTATGAGTTTCTGCCGCTCCGAAAGATCGAATCCGGCAAGCTGTTCGGAAAGCACGTCATAGAGGGTTTCGGAGGTGTCGGCAGTCATCGTTTCAAGCGGATTGTCATAATGAGAGTTCTGCCTGGCGTCGTGACGATAGAAGGGAATGTCGTCCTCATCGCGATAGTCAGCGTCCTGGATTTCAGATGCGGTTTCGTTAAACGGCTCTTCGCCGGAATCGGCTGAATGGTCGACAGCCTCAAGCGCGGGATTGTCGTCAAGAGCCCGCTGAACCTCATCTTCCACTTCGGGACCGCTCATTTCAAGCATTTTCCCGAATCTTACCTGAAGGGGCGAGAGCCGTTGCTGCAATTTCTGCTCAATCGATAGCTTTAACGAATCCTCCATTTATCTAACTCTTATATTTATTACAAATATAGAAAATTATCGCAATCTATCCAAGCCCGCGCCGCTACATAAATCAGAGTCTATTTCCATTTTTTCAATTTGTAGCGGTATATGACTCCATCGGAACCGATAAATTCGAGGGTCATTCGTCGCTTGGAGAAATTCATTATTTCAAGACGGTTCAATCCCGTTTCAAAATGAGTTTCAGGGAATGGTTGATACTTCACTGAGTTATCACCGTCTTCCGAGTGGGAAAAATCGACATAAAGCGAACCTGAGTCTTCATACCACGTGCCCCAGCGATTTTCCTGATTGTGATTTTCCAGCACTACTCTCATGCAGAACACCGACGACTGAAACTGCCAAAACATATCTTTCCCATACTCAGCCATTTCTTCTCCGTCGACAGTTATCTCCTCCAGTTTCCATGTGCCGAAGTAACCGCCTATGTCGCCATCGTTATGGGTGCAACCGATGACCAATGCAGAAATCCCGGCAACCAACAATAATATGACCGGTTTTATAGTTTCCATATCTTTAAATCTCCTTTATAAGCTACTGTCACCGAAACCCCGGCATTATTGCCGAAAATTTCGCCACGGTCAATCGCCACGGCGCCTTTAACCGAGAGTCCGGCAACAGAAGGGACCCACCATTTCACTTCCAGCATCGCCGAGGTGTCGCTAACCTTGCTCACGCGCGGAATGTAGCCCGAACCCCAAGCCTGACGCCAAGAGAACATGGCGCGATAATCGACAGCGCGTGACACCTCCCCCTCTACCGCAACATGAAATCCGCGCACTTTATTGTCGACAAATCTCATGTAACCGTCGCGGTTATATATGGGCGAGGTCATGAACGGGGTGCCTTGCGAGAGTCCGTAATAGGCATAACCGTTATAAAAAAAGTGATTGTAATAATCGTCGGAACCGGTAGCCCAGTCGACAATAGTTGTTCCTGGGAAATCTTCGGGATCCCAATGAAGCGGCCCCGACTGATTGGTGAAATCAAGGTATTCAATCACAGCCCCTGTCACAATTCCCGAGCCTGCACGCTTATATTCCACACCCCAGAGTCCGTCAAATCCGTTCAGTTTCCCAATACCCGACCCGTCTTCCCACGGCCACTGAAAGTAAGCTATCAACTCATTCTTATTATCGACACGAAACGACGATTTAAAATCCCAGCTTCCGAGATGATTGCCGGTCCAATAGCTATCCCCTTGCCTGGGGATGAGCATATCGATAAAATCGCCGAGTCTAAGCGACGACTTGGATTGCTCCACAAGCCTGCCGTCATTATAGCTATTCTGGGTTCCGCCAAATATTGCCGCAGCCTGCATTCCGACAGTCACCGACACGGGCTGATGCGGATTGGTGCGCAAATACAGGCGTTTATAATTAATCCAACGCCCCGTTGTCACGAAATAGTTCTCATAGTTATAATGATCCTCAAGCCAATGATTGTCGGAAGGTCTGCCATAAAAAAGTTCGCCGTTTATCTGAACCCAGCCATTGGTGAACGGTATATTTTCAAATCCGTGGAATCCTGCCCTAACTCCGGGAATGGGACGGGCGTTGGCGCTCCAAGTGAGGTCACCGCTCGAAAGACGGTCGTTCAACATAGCCGAACCCACTTCTTTCAACCCCGCCGTCAGAAACAGCGACCTGTACTTGACTTCGCCGTAAAGTTGCTGAAGTCTCACTGCCGCAGGGCGACGCTGAATCATCACCATCGAATTGTCTTCAATCGAAAAACGCTCATATCCGCGGGAAGACGAAAAACCGCCAATGACATCAGCACCAAAACCCCAACTGAAACGCCGGTTCAAGTCCATAGTTCGTTTTGCTGAAATGCGAGCAAGCATGGAATAGGGCTGAGTAAGCACTCCGAAATTATTTGACATCAAATAATAAGGGGCAAATTCGCCGCCGCCCGCATTTGCGATAACCTCACCGCAGTACTCGACAGGATGCTCAACACTCGGCGAAACATCCAAATAATTCTGAGCCGAGAAAGAGTTTTCATTAGATTCCGCCATGACCCGCATCGGCATGGAGCATAGCATTGCCGCAATCACGGCATAAAAGAGTCGCGGAATCATAACTGCTGGTTAACGGCATGATAAGTGCCGATGTGACGGTCCTTTTTCTCCTCAAAAATATCGGATATGGCGAAAAATATGCCGGTTTCCTCGACATCGCCAAATTCGGTGTTAATCGCCGTTCCAAACATTCTCATCGACGGCGACAGGCTCATATAAGCGTTAACCAACGGCGGGATATTGATGCCGCGATCACGGATAGCCTTGTTGAGTATTTTATAATCCTCTTTAAAGGAATTTCCCACAAAGAGCTTCGCCATCTCGTCCTCGTCAATCCCCGTAGGCAGCGGTTCTATGGGCGAAACAAGATTATCGGGATCGGGGAAATGCTTGTTGAGGAAATACAGAATCATGTTGCGGCACTCTCTTATATAGCTCGGATACATCGTGACCTTGCCGAAGAGATATTTCACCTGAGGGTAAACTACTGTCAACGCGCCAAGACCGTCCCAAAGATTATCAAGAGCATAAAGTGCCTTAGCTCCCGCCTTAGACGACTGATATTCGAGTCTCACAAAAGAGCGTCCCAATTCAAGCGTGTTAGGCAACAATTCATTGAGGAAGCGGTCAGAGAACCTGAACATATGACCCGTGGCTATCCGCGGCACTCCGCCCGGAAGAATAGTCACATCCTCCCCGATTATAAACCTGTAGCCTCCCAATATCATTTCAGCTTCGGGATCCCACACGATTAACTGGCGACAAGGCGGCTCCATCAAGTCAAATTCATCGATGTCACAATCCTTACCTGTTCCGCCGCCCGCATTGCGGAATGCGATTTCGCGCAGTCGACCTATCTCTTTCATGACATTAGGCGACGTGTGAGCATCGGTTATATAAATATAGTTCCCCCCCTTGTTTGTTTCCCGAAGAAACTTATCGGGGGTCAATTCACTTTTCAATATATCGGTAGCCACCGGATCTATGATTGGCTGTTCCATATTGGACTCTGAATATTCAACTTTTCTTTAAATTATATACAATCCGCTTCACCTGCTCCGCTTCATCAAGCGCCTTGACTCCACCGTTGAAAGCCGTGTAACTCAACGGTTCACCAACATGAATATTGAATTTCGAGCCTCGGCTTCGGAAAATCTCCCGAGGGAGATATATCATCTCTATGTTGAACTTCAAGCCGGCAAGAGCACGGATTTTCGCAAAGTTATAAAAAAATGCTGAATTTTTTGCGTCAAAAAACACCGGAATTATATCCCTCTTATATTCGACCGCCTTATTTATAAACATTTTGTTCCATCGGAGGTCGCTTATGCCTCCCGATTGCTTTCGCGAAACCAGCCCGGCAGGAAAAATTATAACCGGGTCATCCCCCGCCATATACTCGTCGATAGCAACTGAATCGCCCCTGTTCTGGCGCCCATGTTTGTTGACCGGAAGGAAAACATCACGCAGCGGCTTGACATTCATCAACAGGTCGTTGACCACAAATTTCACATTTCCACCATAGACGCCTGACACCCAATCGATCATAGCAATTCCGTCCAACGCTCCAAGGGGATGGTTTGAAACGAAAATCACACGCTTTTTCCCGGAGAGATGCTCCTCGCCACTCACTTTATAGGTGACATTCAAATCCTTCAGCACTGCGTTGCAAAACTCGGCGCCATGCTTTCCTCGGTTATGCTCAAGGAGGCTGTTGAGCCCGTCCTGACATATAGTCCGTTCGAGCCAACGCACCGCCCACTTCGGAATAAACCGATAATGATCCGGGATGCGGCTTCTCAACACCGCATCAACGTCAATCCTCAACGTGTCTTCACTTTTATCCGCAAACATGGCGCAAAATTACTCATTTTGCGCCAATTCTACAAAACCTCCAGCTTGTACATCGGGAGCCCGGTCAAGGATGGCTAACGGTTCAGTCTATCATGTCTTTATAATTACGCATCATTTTCAAATAAATCGATAGCCCGACGGCAAGCCCCACGCCGATTCCGGCGATCATGCCCCAGCGATAATATGTCTCGGGAAATGCGGAAAACATGCAAATCAATACCGGAATACACATAGCGATAAGCACCACCTGACAATAATGATGAATGCGTTTATATCGACGCGCCTTAGCAGCTACCTCTTCAACGCCCATTTCTCCTAAATCAATGCTTTTTATTCCATGACACAGATAAGCGTCCATCGCCCCGGCAATACAAAAATATGCCGCGATAAGAATCAAGGCTCCTAAACTTAAAAATCTCGATTGACCAAGCACGACCGACAGTCCGAGTATCGGACCTATCAAACTGAACCGTCGATATTGGTCGGCAAGCTGTTGCTGAGCCGATTTCAGTTTGTTCATTTTCAACATATCTATAGTTTTTTGTCTTTCGGCTTCAAGACTGCTAAGTCTGAAGTCGAGTTCCTTCCACTTATTTTCCATATCCTCAGGGTTCATACATTCCTATTCATTAGAGTATTTTACAAGTTTTTCTTTCACACGTCGCAGTCTCGACGCCACAGTGTTGCGCGGCACACCCATTATATCGGCAATCTCATCATAACTCCGCTGATCGAGCCACAACAGCACAAGAGCTTTTTCTTGCCGGTTAAGCCGATTTATAAGTCCGTACATCTCCCTCATCAGTTCAGCTTTGCCGGCATCGGGAGCGATAATATCGGGAAGTTGCTCGATGGGGACCGAACTCGTTTTTCTGTGATTCTTACGGAAAAACGACACGCAACTGTTTAGACACACGCGATAGACCCACGTCGATAACGATGAAGAACCGCGGAACGAGTCAAAACCGCGCCACAGATTAATCAGCGACTCCTGACGCAAATCATAAAAGTCGTCGGCATCCACGGCATAAAAATAGCACACCTTGGCGATAAGCTTATCATACCGGTCAATCAGTTGGGAAAATTCACGGTCTTTATCTTCGTTTTGAGTTTTCATCAGCAGTTGTTTCATAAATCAGCCCCGACAAAGGCGCCAATTTAATTCATTCTATTCAATTAGTCGCACGTTTCTCAAAATAGTTTCATCACCCATGACAATTACAAATGTATAAAGACAGGCAAATGCACTCTTTTCCTATACTCACAGTTCGTTTTTTCGGAATAAAATAACGAACTTTGCGCCTTGAATTGAAAAAACGGATACGGTCTTAAATATTTAACCAGTCAATGAACAGCAACGTGAAAAAGACAACCGGGGTAGACATGCTCCACGGACCACTGTTTAGGAAAATAATAATTTTTGCCATGCCGCTGCTTGCCAGCGGAATACTGCAACAATCATTCAATGCAGTCGACGTGGGAATCGTGGGACGCTTCGCTTCCAGCCAGGCAATGGCGGCGGTGGGCAGCAACGGCTCGTTGATAAGCATAATGGTGAGTCTTTTTCTCGGCATATCGATAGGTGCCAATATCGTCATCGCCAACTACATCGGACAACGAAACCATGCCGGCATAAAAAGAGCCATCTCCACAGTGTCATTCGTTGCCGTGGCGAGCGGAATAATCCTGCTGCTCGTTGGCGAACTTTTTGCCAAGCCGATTCTGGAACTGATGAGCGTGCCTGAAGATGTCATCGACCTCGCCACTCTATACCTTAAAGTATATTTCCTGGGGATGCCGTTCATGATGATTTACAACTTTGCGTCGGCAATAATGCGAAGCATGGGCGACACGAAACGCCCGTTCTACAGTCTTGCCGTGGCAAGCGCCCTCAACATCATCCTCGATCTTGTGTTCGTGAAATTTTTCGACATGGATGTCGACGGCGTGGCTCTTGCGACCGTAATTTCAAATGCCGTCAACGCGTTTCTCATGATTTATTGGCTCACCAAGGAGCCGGAACCCTACCGATTAAACATCAAAGCCATCGCAGTGAATCGCAGCGAGCTGAAAAAGATTCTGCAAATCGGTATCCCTGCCGGAATCCAGGGAATGGTGTTTTCATTTGCCAACATCTTTATTCAAAGCTCGATAAATAAATTTGGTTCAGCCGCAGTCGCCGGCTCGGCAGCAGCCCTAACCTATGAGGTGTATTGCTATTACATCGTGAGCGCGTTCTGCCAAGCTGCCGTGGCGTTTTTAAGCCAGAACTACGGAGCCGGTCAATATGACCGCTGCAAGCGGGTCTTCTGGTTGTGTCTTGTCGCCGGAATGGTGAGCACCGGAACGATGAATGTGCTTATCGTGTGGCAGAAAGACTTCTTCCTCAACATTTTCACCACCGACAGCAACGTGATGCATTATGCCATCATAAGGCTCCAGTGCGTGCTTCTATTTCAATGGATAGCGACAACCTATGAAGTCAGCGGAGCTTGTATGCGCGGACTCGGCTACTCAATGACCCCTACGCTTATCACCATATTCGGGACTTGCGTTCTGAGACTCGGATGGGTTTATCTTGCGGCAAAATACGCCTTTGACTTCGCGCGCCTGCTTCAAATCTATCCCATATCATGGGTTATCACGGGAGGAGCGGTAATGACCGCCTATTTCATAGTGCAACACAGAGTGTTCTCACGCAAAGTGCAGCCGATTTAACGCAGCATTATCATTGAAAAATTACGCCCTGAATTAATCCCAATCGCTCGCGCTGAGAAATAGCGGTCGGGACGGCAACGCGTACACGCAACCGGCATGGCTATCGATTCTCCATCCAATCCACATTTTTCAAGCGTCATCTTCACAAACAGCGGAAGATCAACATGAGGCTTATCCAGACCCCTTATCACGCACGACTCGGGAAACCGCCCGGCAACCTCTTCGCCTACTTCAAAACAACCGGAACATATACATGGAGCTATCGCAGCTTTTATCCGTGACGCATCGCTCCCGGCGGCAAGCATCATCTCCACACTGTTCTCGATAATTCCGCCGACGGCGCCTCGCCATCCTGCATGAACAGCAGCGATCACCTCAGCCCGGGGGTCGACAAGCAATATAGGCACGCAGTCGGCAGTCGAAACCCCTATCGCCACTCTTTTCATGCGGGTGACAAGAGCATCGACTCCATACAGACCGGCATCATCCACCGGAATCTCATCTATCAGTTTGCAGACGTTGGAGTGGGTTTGCCGCGGCAATATTATACGCTCCTCGCCCACACCTATATAATCGGCAAGAGCTTTCCTTGACGCTGCGACGCGGGCAGGTGAATCACCGGTGTAATGACACGGGTTAAACCCGCTGTAAGGCGACTCGTCGGCTTCACCCCGGCAAGTCACCAGCGCTTTTACCTCAGGCGCGATTTCAATAAGGTCAATCCAGCTTGGTGTCGTCATCGCCAAGATATTCCCAATCGCAATCTTCCCAATCATCATCCATGAATTCGCTGTCGGCAAGCTCCTCATCGGTCGGGTCGGGCATAGCCGGATTCTCAAAGATGAACTCATCTTCCTCACGCACACGATGATGACCGTCAAGACGGCGGTGGGTGATTGTCATCGGCTCGGCACGGTTAGCCTCATCGTTGATCGCTTTCCACAGCAAATCTTTCAACTCGGTTATCCCTTGCCCGGTGACAGCGGAAATAAACACATGGGGCACGTCGGCAGGAAGCTCCTTCTCGATTTCAGCGATAAGCTCGTCGTCGAGCATATCACTCTTGCTGATGGCAAGAACACGCTGCTTGTCTACGAGTTCGGGATTGAATTTAGTAAGCTCGCTCAGGAGTATTTCATATTCCTTGCGTATGTCGGCGGCATCGGCAGGCACCATGAAAAGGAGCACCGCATTTCGCTCGATGTGACGCAAAAAGCGGAGTCCGAGACCCTTGCCTTCACTCGCTCCCTCGATGATGCCCGGAATATCAGCCATCACAAACGAGCGGTTGTCCCTGTAGCTCACAATTCCAAGCTGAGGCTCCATAGTGGTGAAAGGATAATCGGCAATTTTAGGACGCGCTGCCGATATTGACGATAGCAATGTCGACTTTCCGGCATTAGGGAATCCTACAAGACCTACGTCGGCAAGCAATTTCAGTTCGAGAATCACCGATTTCTCTATCGCAGGCTCGCCGGGCTGCGCATAACGCGGAGTGCGGTTGGTGGCGCTTTTGAAATGCCAGTTGCCAAGACCGCCTCGACCGCCTCGCAACAACTTAACTTCTTCACCGTCCTGAGTCACTTCACAAAGGAATTCTCCGGTTTCAGAGTCGAACACCACCGTTCCACAGGGCACTTCAATGATTTTATCCTCGCCGTCCTTTCCGAAACTTCGGTTGCCCGATCCGCTTTGTCCGTCGCCGGCAAAGACATGACGCTGGTATTTCAGCGGCAGCAGAGTCCACATATTCTTGTTTCCTTTCAATATAATGTGACCTCCACGACCTCCGTCGCCTCCGTCGGGACCCCCTTTCGGAATATACTTGGCTCTATAAAAGTGACGCGAACCTGCGCCGCCCTTCCCTGAGCGGCATAATATCTTTACATAATCGATGAAATTGGATTCAGCCATAATTTTTCAGTCTTTTTACTATGGTTTAACGCCCGACCCTGAGATTGAGTTCACACAGCGGCGCCGGTTTCAATTGCCGTTTAAACACACAAAATTAACAATTCCCCGAAAAATTTTCCCGTTTTTACTCCGAAAAGTATTAAATTCGTAACCTGTTAACAGCTAAACGCCGTAATGAAACCATTCTTCCTGTGCCTTATATCGGTCATCTTCGCCTTGACTTCATGCACTAATGACGGGTCCACGCCAATCGGAGCAATATACTCGTCGGGAGAATTTACCGTTTACCCTGACAGCGTTACCGTGAACGGGGAGACAATCACCATCACCCACTGCGACTTGAACGACCGGCTTCCAACATACCATTCCGACCAACCGATAATCGACGCCCTTTTCGCATTAGCCATAAAGGAAATATACTCAAACACCAACACCGCATCAGATCTTGACATATTCATGTCGCTCGCGGCTCTCACTCCGCAAAAAGCGGCAACGCAACTCAAATCAAAAATCAAATCAGCCCGCGGCGGAATCATCCTGTCTCAACAGTCAAGCCCTGAAAATTCCTGGCCTATAACCACCGACGGCATATCATGCGCCACAGCCATCTGGGAAACCTACAACACCACCGGCGACAAAAACCTCATTTCGGAGGCGCTCCCGGCTATCGAAAGCACTCTTAATCTAAATATGCGCGTGGCATGGAACGAAAGCTATAACCTTATTAAGGGGAAAAGCGGCAACTCGCCCGCCAATTATCCCGAATGGACAAAACCGGTAGACCTGTTTCAATTGATGAGTCTCGGGACCAATGTTCTGTTCGCAAATGCGTTTAAGGTTCGTGACCTGATTTGCCAAGAACTGCGCGACACGACATTCACGCCTTTATGGGCAGGCATCGACCGGGAAATAACAACTGCAATAAATACCATCTTGTGGATTCCCGCATCAGGATTTTACGGTCAATATTTATATGGCGGGGTTTATCCGATACTTTCTCCATCTAACGACAATTTCGCTCAGGCGCTTGCCATAATATTTGACATAGCCAATCCTGAAATGGCTAAATCAATTGTCATGCACACTCCCACCACCCTCGAGGGAATACTTCCGGCTTATCCGCTCCCTCACACTTCCGGCTCAGGGGTTGGCTTAATGGATGCGTCGACAACCCAAGCTCTCTGGAATATCGCGGCAGCAAAATCAAGAAACATCACAGCCGTGGAGCTCGGTCTGGCTTCAACACTATTCCACGGCGCCCTCTATGCCACCGCCAAAGGAGAGTTTTCATGCACTAATCAAGATAATATACCCTTAAAAGAGAGCGGGGCATGGAGCAACGCCGGGATGGCAGCGTTGATATTGCGAGTAATAGCCGGAATGGAATTCACCGGTCACGGCATCGCGTTCAATCCGATCGTGCCCGCATCTCTGCCCGGCGAGAAGACTTTGAGCCGGTTCAGATACAAAAACTCAACTTTATCCGTAAAAATTTACGGAACAGGAGAGAGTGTCAAGACATTCAGCATCAACGGAACTCCACAACCCGATTGCTTTCTTCCCGATTCCATCAACGGCGATGTTTCAATTGAAATAATCATGGACAACCGCCCGCACAAAAAGATCGACATAGAAGTCAAGCAATACGAACGAATCCCCGAAACGCCTCTCATAGAGTGGAAATCGCCCGAATTCTGCCAGATAGAGAATTATAATCCCACCTTCAAATATCTGACATTTATCAACGGTGACTATCCCGACACCCACAAAACCGACACCATCAGTTTCGTCCCTAAAGAAGGGTACACATCGGTCAATATAGTCCCGGTTGACAAAAACGGGCTGACCGGCTTCTCAGCGCCGACCCATGAATATATCAATCCCAAGAGCGTGATTATCATACCGTCGTCAACAATGAGCGCTGCCGGAACCGCGCTTATCTCCGACAGGAAACTGGCTAAAAAATTTGTAGAAACGACGGTTGAATACAACACATCTCTTTATTTCAATGTCAACGCGCCCGAAAGCGGGGATTACCTGTTTGACGTAAGCTACACCAATGGCAATGGACCTGTAAACCAGGGCGACAAATGCGCCATCAGGATGCTCTACATCGAAGGAGCCGAGGTCGGAGCCGTCATCATGCCGCAACAAGGAGAAGGCAATTGGGACTCCCCCGATTTCAGCAACATGCTGCCGATAAGATTGAACAAAGGAGTAAACCATCTGTCGCTTAAATATGTAGTTGACAACGTGGATCGAGAGAACAACACCGCGCTTATTGAATATGTCCGAATAATCAAGCAATGAAAAGAATAGGAATATTGTCAGATACCCACAGCTGCTGGGACGAAAGATATGAACGCCATTTTTCAGGCTGCGATGAAATATGGCACGCCGGAGACATAGGGGATATTTCCATAATGCAACGCCTTGAAGAAATAGCCCCTGTCGTAAGAGCAGTGGCAGGGAATATCGATCACGGAACCGTGAGACGCAAATACAAGGAATTGGAAATTTTCGAAATCGAAGGGGTCAAAGTCATGCTGACTCACATAGGAGGCTATCCCGGAAAATATTCACCCGGAATAAAATCTTTGCTGTGCCAAAACGGCATAAATCTGTTTGTCGACGGACACAGCCACATACTCAAAGTGATGTTTGACCGCGAGCTCGAAATGCTCCACATAAATCCCGGAGCCGCAGGCACTCAGGGATGGCAGCAACAACGCACACTCGTGACGCTTGTAATTGACAACGGCACGATGAAGGACCTACAGGTGATCGAACTCTCCAAACCTGCATTCAAGAAAACAGCATCAACCCGATAGCCATGAAAAATATCCTCACAACAATCGCCGTGACCGCTGTGTGCGGAGCGCTCAACCCGTCCTTCGCCACAGATTTTTCGCCAGAGTACAACCTGTGGTATCAACAACCGGCATTAATATGGGAAGAAACGCTCCCTGTCGGAAACGGACGAATGGGCATGATGCCTTACGGGAATCCGCTCAATGAAAAAATCGTGTTAAATGAGATAAGCATGTGGAGCGGATCAAAAGCCAATTATGACAACCCCGAAGCGGCAGCCAGTCTTCCCGAAATAAGACGATTGCTCCTTGAAGGCAAAAACGACTCGGCGCAACAGCTGATGTACACCACATTTGTCCCCTCAATGCCTCAATCGGGCAACACTTACGGCTCCTATCAGACGCTAGCTGATTTAAACATCTACTTCAATTATACGTCAGCCGATATTGATGTCAACGACTACACACGCAGCCTGGATCTCAGAACCGCCACGGCAACATCGGAATATAAAATAAACGGCACATCATTCACTCAGGAGAGTTGCGTTCCGAGAGGTGAAGAAGTAATGCTTTGGCACATCACGGCATCCTCCCCCGGAGCCATCTCGTTCACAGCGTCGCTATCACGACAGGAACGCGCCGAGATTTCAAGTCCGGCAAAAAACCGTCTGATGATATCAGGCACTCTCGATAGCGGCAACAAAAATGCGGCGGGAGTGCGGTATGCCGCAGTGGCAGGGATAAAAGCCTTCGGGCAAAAAGCCATCACCGCCACCACTGATTCAACACTGACCGTGACCGGCGCCGACGAAGCATGGATTGTGATCGGCGCGGCGACAAGCTATCTTTACGGCGCCTCCTACATGACAAAAGCCGAAAATGACGTTAACGCCGCCATCGCTTCAGGCGATATCGCCTCAATCATGCGAGAAGGGCAGCACAACCATCTCCAACTTTTCGACCGCGCAACCGTGAGCTTTCCTGAAAGCGACATCTCACATCTACCCACCGACAGGCGTATCATAGAATTTCAACATCATGACGATCCATCGCTTGCCACCCTTTACTATAACTATGGCAGATATCTCCTGATATGCAGCACACTGCCGGGAGTCCTGCCTCCTAATCTACAAGGATTATGGGCTGATGGAGTTTCAACTCCATGGAACGGCGACTATCACACCAACATAAACGTGCAGATGAATCACTGGCAAGCCGAACCGGGCAATCTTCACGAACTTCACCGACCGCTTATCGACCTCGTGAAACGGGCGGTGAAAAGCGGAGAACACACGGCAAAAGTTTTTTATGGCGACAATGCGCAAGGCTGGGTGATGCACATGATGACAAATCCATGGGAATTTACCGACCCGGGCGAGCATCCCTCATGGGGCGCGACCAATACGGGTGGAGCATGGCTATGCGCCCATCTGTGGGAACACTATCTTTACAGCCTTGATAAGGAATACCTTGCCGAAATATACCCTATATTAAAAGGAGCGGCGCAATTCTTCCATTCAACAATGATTCGGGAACCGAAACACGGATATCTTGTCACGGCGCCATCATCATCGCCCGAAAACACATTCTTCTTCGGGAAAGATTCCATTGAGACAAGCATCTGCATGGGACCCGCCATGGATTCACAAATAATCAGAGAGCTGTTCACCAACACGATTGAAGCCGCCGAACTGCTTGGTGGAGACCGCGAGTTTGCCGACGAGCTGAAGTCCGATTTGAAATTGCTGCCGCCAATCATGACAGGCAGCGACGGAAGAATCATGGAGTGGCTTGAAGAGTATCCCGAAGTCGATACGCGACATCGCCATGTGAGCCACCTCTACGCCCTCCACCCGGGCAACCAGATATCTCCCGCCACGACACCGCTCCTTGCCGAAGCGGCACGAAAGACTCTCGACACCCGAGGCGACGGCGGCACAGGCTGGAGCCGCGCTTGGAAAATAAACTTCTGGGCGCGTCTCGGCGACGGCGACCGCGCTTATTCACTTTTCAAGTCGCTCCTGTCACCGGCATATACCGCCGACAATCCACGCCATCGAGCAGGAACATTCCCTAACCTGTTCTGTTCACACCCGCCATTCCAGATGGACGGCAATTGGGGCGGTGCATCGGGTATCTCGGAAATGCTCATTCAGAGCCATGAGGGATTTATCAACTTGCTCCCCGCGCTGCCCAAAGAGCTCTCCACAGGCTCCCTGAGAGGATTCAAAACACAAGGAGGCATAACAATACGGGAAATGACATGGCATGACGGAAAGGTCGACAAAATAATTCTCGTGGGCGGACCATCAAAAAATATAAGCCTTCTCGCCCCTGCCGGAGCGACATGCGCGACACTCAACGGGAATCCAATTCCCTTGTCGGAAATCATCGAATTTGATTTAACTGACGGGGAAACCGCTGAAATTTTGTTTAGATAATCTTTTTTGCGTATCTTTGTGAACTTTAAATAATCCATTTAGATTACATTGACATAAAAATATGGCACAACAGGAAGACCAATTTAAGAAAATAGTATCTCATGCCAAAGAGTATGGCTTCGTATTTCCGTCAAGCGAAATCTATGACGGGCTATCAGCAGTATATGATTACGGACAGAACGGAGTCGAGCTCAAAAACAACATAAAACGCTATTGGTGGGACGCAATGACCCTCCTTCATGAAAACATCGTAGGTATTGACTCTGCGATATTCATGCATCCCACAATCTGGAAAGCGTCGGGTCACGTTGACGCTTTCAACGACCCTTTGATCGACAACAAAGACTCTAAAAAGCGCTATCGCGCCGACGTGCTCATCGAGGACGCTATCGCAAAAATCGATGACAAGATCGAGAAGGAAGTAGAGAAGGCGCGCAAGCGTTTCGGCGAATCATTTGATGAAGCGTTGTTCCGCGAAACAAATCCGCGAGTTTCAGAGCACAAAGCGAAACGCGACGCTCTGCACCAGCGCTTCTCCGACGCGATGAACGCCAATGACCTAAACGAACTCCGTCAGATTATCATCGACGAAGAAATCGTTGACCCGATTTCAGGCACAAAAAACTGGACCGAAGTGCGTCAGTTCAACCTCATGTTCCGCACCGAAATGGGTTCTACCGCCGACGGAGCGATGACAGTCTACCTTCGTCCCGAAACCGCCCAGGGTATATTCGTAAACTACCTAAACGTGCAGAAGACCGGACGCATGCGCATTCCTTTCGGTATCGCACAAATCGGAAAAGCGTTCCGCAACGAAATCGTAGCTCGCCAGTTCATCTTCCGCATGCGCGAATTCGAGCAGATGGAAATGCAGTTCTTCGTTCGCCCCGGACAGGAACTCGAATGGTTCAGCAAGTGGAAAGAAACTCGCCTGAAATGGCACAAGGCTCTTGGTCTCGGCGACAAAAAATATCGCTATCACGATCACGAAAAGCTCGCTCACTATGCCAACGCGGCAACCGATATCGAATTTGAGATGCCTTTCGGCTTCAAGGAAGTTGAAGGAATCCACTCACGCACCAACTTCGACCTTTCTCAGCACGAGAAATTCTCAGGCAAAAAAATACAATACTTTGACCCTGAGCTTAACGAAAGCTACACACCTTATGTGATCGAAACCTCAATCGGCGTTGACCGCATGTTCCTCTCGGTTCTCTGCTCAAGCTATGAAGAGCAGGCTCTGGAAGGCGGCGACACCCGCGTGGTTCTTCATTTACCCGCAGCGCTCGCTCCGGTTAAGTGCGCGGTAATGCCCCTTGTGCGCAAAGACGGTCTGCCCGAAAAGGCTCGTGAAATCGTCAACGACCTCAAGTTTGACTTCCCCACCCATTATGAGGAAAAGGATTCAATCGGTAAGCGTTATCGCCGCCAGGATGCCATTGGTACTCCGTTCTGCGTGACCGTAGACCACCAGACTCTTGAGGACAACACCGTCACCCTGCGTGAACGCGATTCTATGGAACAGAAGCGTGTGCCCGTCGCTGACCTTCACAAGCTCATCCATGACACCGTTAGCATAAATTCTCTCCTTCGCAAACTCGGATAATCTCTCTATATGAAATTACGTAAATTATTTATCGCGGCAGTCACTGTCATCGGGCTCTCATCCTTGACATCCTGCAATTATAACTCGCTGGTCGAAAAGCAGCAGGGCGTTGACCAGAGCTGGGCTGAAGTAGAAAACCAGTATCAGCGCCGAGCCGACCTCATCCCCAACCTGGTTTCAACCGTAAAAGGATATGCCGCCCACGAGGAAGGAACTTTCACCAAAGTAACTGAAGCTCGAGCAAAAGCCACTTCAATCACAATTGACGCCGAGAATCTCAACGAAGAGACTTTGGAAAAATTCCAAAACGCTCAGAACGAGCTTACCGGAGCG
The DNA here is from genome assembly GCA_014801525.1 of Bacteroides sp. Lineage (GTDB taxonomy): Bacteria > Bacteroidota > Bacteroidia > Bacteroidales > Muribaculaceae > Muribaculum. Next base: position 51,571 of record JAAVEB010000015.1, on the reverse strand, counting down.
CTGAAATCGCTGCTTGCCGTAAGCGAGGCATACCCAGATCTAAAGGCAAACGAGAACTTCAAAGACCTGCAGACTCAGCTTGAAGGCACAGAGAACCGCATCGCCACAGCGCGCGGACGCTACACCGAGTCGGTAAAGGAATATAACACCTCCATCAAGAAATTCCCCACAGTAATCTATGCGGGATGGTTCGGATTCTCGCCCAAGCCACAATTCAAAGCGGCAGCCGGCGCCGAAACCGCGCCCGTAGTACAATTCTAAACAGCAGTTTCAGATGAAGAAATTTCCTTTTCTCATATTGTCGCTCATCGTCAGCCTCGCCATAGCTTCATGCAAAAGCGAGGAAGATTCATGGGAAAAATATGCTGACTGGCGCGAAGTAAACAACGAATGGCTCAAAGAACAGGAAGCCTTGACTGTTGACGGCTCCCTTTTTTACGAGAAGATAGCCCCCAATTATGACCAAGGCAATTACGTTCTCGTCCACTGGTTCAACGATCGCGAAGAAACCAAAGGCAATCTGTCGCCATTCTACACCTCGACAGTAGACGTAAAATACATCGGACGCCTCTATAATGACGAACCGTTTGATTCGAGCTACAACAATACTACATACGGCGATTCTATCTTCCGCACCAAAGTAAATGCGGTAATCGCCGGTTGGACCACGGTGCTCCAGCAGATGCACGTAGGCGACTCGGTAGAAGTAATCATCCCCTACCAGTCGGCATACGGATCATCTTCGTCAGGCACCATAAACCCCTACAGCAACTTGAAATTCAATATCAAGCTTGTAAACATTCCATATTGGGAAGTAAAGCCATAACGGCAATCCCGTTTAATTATTTAACCTTTTCATCTAACTTATGTGTGGCATAGTAGGATATATAGGATCACAGCAAGCTTACCCCATTCTAATCAAAGGATTACACCGATTAGAGTACAGAGGATATGACAGCGCGGGAGTGGCGCTGATTAACGATGAAGACGTTCTTCATGTCTATAAAACAAAAGGCAAAGTAAACGATCTCGAAACATTTTGCCAGTCAAAAGACACCACCGGAACAATCGGAATCGCGCACACACGCTGGGCAACTCATGGAGAGCCCAACGACATAAACGCTCACCCCCAATTCAGCCCCAGTGGAAAAATTGCCATCGTCCACAACGGCACCATTGAGAACTACAGCGTTCTCAAGCAAGCTCTTGAAGAGCATGGATGCAAATTCCGAAGCCAGACCGACACTGAAGTCGTCGTGCAGCTCATCGAATACATCCAGTCGACCAATCAATGCTCGCTTATTGACGCTGTGCGCGAAGCCCTGAATCAGGTCATCGGCGCTTATGCCATCGCCGTGATCGATTCCGACAACCCTAATACAATAATCGCAGCTCGCAAGAGCTCTCCGCTTGTGATTGGAATCGGACAAGGCGAGACATTCATCGCGTCTGACGCAACCCCTATAATAGATTACACCAATCAGGTCGTTTACCTCCGAGACGATGAAATCGCAATCATCACTCGAAACGAACCCCTTCGTGTAATCACTACCGACAATCGGGATTCAACGATTGACATTCAAACCCTGCAGCTCTCAGTCTCTCAGCTTGAAAAAGGAGGTTATCCCCACTTCATGTTGAAGGAGATTTTCGAACAACCCAATTCAATAATGGACTGCATCAGAGGACGCATCGTCAACAACGCCACCGAAGTCAAGCTGTCAGGAATCATCGATCACCCCGACCGCTTCATAAACGCCGATCGAATCATCATCGTAGCGTGTGGCACATCATGGCACGCCGGACTCATCGGAGCACGCATGTTTGAAACGATAGCCCGCATACCGACCCACGTTGAATATGCGAGCGAATTCCGCTATAGCAATCCCGTCATCACTCCGCGCGACATCGTCATGGCTATATCTCAGTCAGGAGAGACCGCCGACACCCTTGCCGCTATAAAACTCGCCCGGGAGAAAGGAGCGTTTGTCTACGGAGTGTGCAACGTGATCAGCTCTTCCATCGCGCGTGAAAGCGATTCAGGAACCTACATCCACGTAGGTCCCGAGATAGGCGTGGCGTCAACAAAAGCTTTCACCGGTCAGGTGACGGTTCTCGCAATGCTTGCCCTGGCAATCGGCAAACTGCGCGGAACAATTTCTGATGAAAAAGTGAGCGAAGTCGCCAAATCAATCCTTGAGCTCCCCGACCTCATCAAAAAGACACTCACACTCAATCCTCAGATTGAGCGCCTTTCATCAATCTTCACCTACGCCCACAACTTCCTGTATCTTGGACGCGGCTACAACTATCCAAGCGCGCTTGAGGGTGCCCTTAAGCTAAAAGAGATCAGCTACATCCACGCCGAAGGCTATCCTGCCGCTGAAATGAAGCATGGTCCCATCGCGCTCATCGACCGCGAAATGCCGACTGTGTGCATCGCTCCCACCGACGAGCTGCATGAGAAAATCATATCCAATATCCAGCAGGTAAAAGCGCGAGGCGGCTCCGTGATAGCGATCGTGACCGAAGGCGACACAACAATACCAAAAATCGCCGACCACACTCTGGAAATCCCCAAAGTGCCGGAATGCATATCGCCAATCATCGTCTCAATACCCTTACAGCTGCTCGCCTACCACATCGCAGTAATGAAAGGATGTGACGTTGACATGCCGAGAAACCTCGCCAAATCAGTGACAGTTGAATAATATCAGTAAAGGGCAAAAATATTTTTGCCCTTTACTCTTGCTTATTTAAACAGAAGTTTGTACCTTTGCACCACTAAATCTTGCGCACGTGGCGTAATTGGTAGCCGCGCTAGACTTAGGATCTAGTGTCTAACGACGTGGGGGTTCGAGTCCCTTCGTGCGCACAAAGAGCCGACAGATTTTTCTGCCGGCTCTTTTCATTTACTGCATCAAATTCCGCCACGGTTACATTGAGGTTACACAATAGTTACAATTTAACACTCCGATTTAAACATTAACCCGTGTAACGATGTTATAATATCAAAGGACGAGGAAACAACGATCGGAATCGTAATTCCACCAACAGCACCAGCGGATGAAATCGCCGCAATCGACTTCCTCAATGTGAAATATCAAACGCGGATGACTATAGACATTCCGCGTTTTTTCATTTTCCGTCAATCAAAAAGACGCGAAAGGACGGAAGGCGAGTTCAATCCCGACAAAGAGGCGAAGTGCAAGGAGTAATACTCCAAGGCGACCGAGATGGCGCGTTGACGCCCGGCGCGATTGAAACGAACTCTCGACATGTTTTTCCATGACATTTTGGAAAGAGCCATGAGACTCGACGACTCTTCACTGCCGAGATAATGACTGTGAAGCGGCATACTGCGGCGAAAGATTCCATCAGCCATGTCAAACACCGCCCCCCTCTCATAAGTGCCGGTATCAGGTTCAATGCCCAGGAATCTCGTCAAGCGATAGAGAAAAACTATCAGGAAATTAGCCGTGCCTCGATTATCGGCAAAATCCAACTCTCCGATAGCCTCATATACATATCTAAATAATAACGAATCAGACTGGCACTCCCTCAACACCACTCCGAGAAATTCAGCCATAAACATTGCCACCGCCATCTTATAGGGGTTGGAATGAATCATCGGGAAGACTTTTGACGGCCTAACGTCAGAAATAGAAACAATATCACGCCCCTGGCGAATATCGGCGACACATTCTATAACACTCATCGGCATCATCATCGCCCTGCGTCGACGCGCCTCCTTGGAAGAACCTGCCGAAACGAGAAGCGACATCCTGCCGTTTTCCAATGAATAAACCGCCACAATATTATTGCGGTCATTATATCTCACAGTGTGGAGTGCTATGCAATGGATCGGCGTCAACATCAAGACAAAGTTAGCGGTTTTTAAGCGAAAAATTCTGCTAAAAACACCAAAATTGAGTTTAAACAGATGTTTTATTCAAAAAAATTTGCGCAAACAAAAAAAACTATCTATATTTGCACTCGCTTTTACGGCAAGACCGTTATGGCCCATTCGTCTATCGGTTAGGACGCAAGATTTTCATTCTTGAAAGAGGAGTTCGATTCTCCTATGGGCTACGAGAAAACAAAACAGTAACAACAAATAGAATTATTTTTTGTAATGGCAAATCATAAGTCATCTATTAAGAGAATCCGCCAGACAGAGTCACGCCGACTCCGCAACCGTTACTACGCAAAGACTGCTCGTAACGCTGTGCGCCGTCTTCGCGCTATGACCGACAAGACAGAAGCAGCTGCCGCTTATATCAAAGTTAGCTCTCTTCTTGACCGTCTTGCAAGCAAGGGCACTATTTCAAAGAACAAAGCTTCTAACTTGAAGAGCTCATTGTCTCGCCACGTTAACAAGCTTAACGCCGCTTAATAGACACTTGCACCGATAATCATCGGACAAGTCCGATGACTCATGGCCCATTCGTCTATCGGTTAGGACGCAAGATTTTCATTCTTGAAAGAGGAGTTCGATTCTCCTATGGGCTACAATCTAACTTTAACCGCCAAAGTCACAATCATCAGTATGGTTGTGACTTTATTCTTATATCACTTTATCTGCGAACCTTAACCGCCTTTAATGTGTTTCTATAATAGAAAACTCATTAAAACATTTATACTATGAAAGAGGATAAGAAAAAAGACGTTGAAGTAAAAATCACACCGGGTGAACAGGGCAGTGCCTACGAAGGAGCCGATCCCGAAACCGTAAAACAGGATGTCAAAGAACTTAACGACATCGGCGCTCCCGGCGAGGAATACTAACACATTCCTCACTTCATTAAATTTACGCAAGAAAACAATAAAGGCGATTCCGATTGGAATCGCCTTTATTCGTGTGCTCTTCATGAATTAGCGGTTATTCAACAATATATATATGGGTTCACTACTTATTCTTGATATTCGGAATTAATAACAAATCAAAGCCCGATTTATATTGCGTCAGCACCCAACATTTCACACAAATTAATCACTTCCTCCACAAAACTTGCCTAAATAGCCTATGCGTAACATTTTTTTAGGTAACTTTGTATTAAAGAGCACAGGTATTCCCCCTAAACTGAACAGAAATATGTATTACGTTTCCAAAAGGATGGAGATTGCCGGAAGCCACCGGCTCACGCTATCATACAAAAGCAAATGTGAAAATCTGCACGGACACAACTGGATAATCACCGTGTTCTGCAAGGCAAAGCAATTGAATGCCGACGGGATGGTTTGTGACTTCACCCACATAAAAGAGAAGATACACACCTATCTCGATCATGGCAACTTCAACGAACTGCTCCCGTTCAATCCCACGGCAGAAAATATAGCCCGCTGGATAGCCGACCAAATCCCGGAATGCTACAAGGTCCATGTTCAGGAGTCAGAAGGAAACATCGCGATCTACGTCAAGGAGGAGGAAGAAGAGCAATGAAAATCAACGAAATTTTCTACTCACTCCAAGGAGAAGGACATTTCACAGGGACTCCGGCCGTATTTGTCAGGCTGTCGGGATGCAACCTGAAATGTGATTTCTGCGACACCGACCATCTCCCCCACTCCGACATGACGGAAGAAGACATTGTGAAACGAGTGAGCGATTTTCCGGCAACTCACGTCGTCATCACCGGTGGAGAGCCCACCTTGCAATTGACCGCATCGCTCGTCGACAAACTGCACGCAGCCGGAAAATTCGTCCAGATAGAAACCAACGGCACTCAGAACCTTGACGAGAACCTTGAGCAGAAGCTCGATTGGGTGACATGCTCGCCCAAACAAGGCGGGCTGCTAAGAATCAGCCGCATCGACGAACTTAAAGCTGTTTTCGACTACCGCCACCCCGATTTCATCTCAGAGCTCAATGCGATCAATGCCCGCTTCCGCTATCTACAGCCCTGCGACCGCAAAGAAAAGGGCTACAACGACACGAACACAGCTGAATGCATAAAATATATTCTTGAGCATCCTCAGTGGCGCCTGTCGCTCCAAACCCACAAAATCCTCTCTATCCAATAAAAAAGTATACGCCACAACTGAATCATTCAATTGCGGCGTACATTTTTTTAAGACTCCATTAGAAAGGATAACCGATGGCGAGATGGAACGCCAAAGAATTCTTAAACGAAGTCATGTTATAGTATCCGCTCTTTCCGGTGTCATAAGGGGCATGGATACCTATACCAAGGTCACCGCGGATAATAAGCATGCTTATGTCGAACCTCAACCCCACACCGGTGCCCACGGCAAGCTCTTTGAAAAATTTACGTCCCTCCAGTTTGCCTCCCGGACGCATCGGATCATCTTTCAGTAACCACACATTGCCCGAGTCCAAAAACATCGCTCCATGCAGCGGACCGTAAATGGGGAAACGATACTCCATGTTGAACTCGAATTTAAACGTACCTGTCTCGTCAAAATTATTTCCTTTCGTACCGCTCGGGTGATAGCTTCCCGGTCCGATACTCCTCACCGAGAACGCCCTGATAGAGTTAGCGCCTCCCACATAGAACTGTTCGCTGTAAGGCACCTCCGACGAATTGCCGTAGGCGTGGGCGACTCCTCCGTACACTCGGGAAACGAGCCAATTGTCACCCGAGCCCAGACGTCTTGAGTAGACAGCCTGCACCGTTCCCTTAACAAACTGAGAGAAAGGCATTCCGAAAAGCTTCTTTTCTGAACGAACGCCACACATTCTCCACAACGCCCATGAAACATTACCCGCCTCTGCAACGGTTGTCTGCACATTTATCGCATTATCCCGGTTTATCTGGCGGTCATATACCATCGACCACGACATCTGCGGTATAAACTGATCCCTGAAGCTCAGTCCCACGGCAGGATTTGCCGCAATAATCGAATCAAACAATTGGGTAGTCCTCACCACTTTGATATAGGTGAGTTTCAACGGTGTGAAGGTATAGGAAAAATATCTGCGCAGCTGCCAGTCATAGCTGACCGACGCGCTCACCTGCGACATATTGAAATAGTGGGGACGGTTCAAGAGATCAAGACCGAGATTAAACCGCGTCCAGTTAAGATTGCGGCGTGAAACCCTCACAAATTTAGGAGCAAGCAAGCGGGGAAAAGCAAGAGAAGTGTTCAACCCCACCTCATAACTGTTGAAGACCGAACTGCGGTTATGCCCCGTCTGCCATTCATAAGAGCCGGTAAGACCGATGCGGAACTGCTCACCGCCGCCAAACATATTACGGTTCGTGAGCGACACCGTGAGTCCCGGACCAAGATAACTGTTTGATTTCGATGACACGTTAGCCTCGATGCTCGCTTCATAAGGCGAGTCGAGCGTACAATCCACAAGCACATTAAGACGGCGCTTGTCAAACGAAGTCGTATCGGGATAAGCGTGTATCTGAATCGAATTGAAAATTCCAAGACGCGACAGATAGGTTTGAGTACGGTTCATTTCACGCACCGAAAATGTGCGTCCCGGGCGGAAGGTGACACATTCAGGAATCATAGCCGTTCTCAGCTTCAGAGGTCTCATCCTCACGAGCGTGAGATTCGGTTCCTGAACCGTGTCAGGTGTGCCGCCTCCGGCATTACGATTCACCACCACGGTGACTTTTCCGGTAGTATAACGCTCCAATGCGAAAGGAGGAGTGTTTCGCGCCACGGTCAGTCTCAAAGCAATGCGCTCCTTAGTGATGGTACTGTCGGCAAGATATTCTATATAATCAGGCTGAAAGAAGTAATATCCCCGATTACGCAAATCATTGGCTATCGAAACGCGCGCCGCGCTCAGCGAGTCGACCGAGTATCGCTCCCCTGCTGTCAGATAGGGTATCCGTCGGGCTATCGAGTCAATCTTGTGATACAGGAACGATGTGTCGGGCAACAGCTCTATCGTGTCCAGCAGATAAGGCGCCCCCGCGCTGACCGTATAGGCTATTTTAGCTTTCTTTGAATTTTTCTTATTGTGGACAACTTCATAAGAGGCACTGTTATTAAAGTATCCGTTTGACGCAAGCTCATTCTCAATCATCTTGATTCGCAATTGAGGTCTCACGTCCGAAACCAGCACAGGCTCCTCCACAAGCTTGTCATAGAGTTTACGTTTCCAGCCTTTCTGAGGGGCGGTCCAGTGATTGTACACCCACAGCCCGACGGGGAAAGGCGACCTCATCCCTATGAGGCTTATATAATTATTCGGAGCCACGTCGACGGCTGTCTTCACCTTATCCTTCACCTCCGAAGGAATTTGCTTTTGAGCGCCAGCAGGCTCGTATTGGATCGACTTGACCCCGGTATAAAGCACATCGTCTTTTCCAAGGCGGCTTGTGGTCGAGCACGCCCCTGCCGACAGCGCCAGCAAGACTGCCGCAATAATTTTTGTAAATCCAACCCTCATATTATTCTGCCGAAACATTGTCTTCAGTTTTTACTTCGTTAACATTAGCCTCCACAGCCTGCTTGACCGGCTGCGACTTTTTCCTTCTTCCCGGCAAGCGGAACAAATCTTTGAAGTGGGTCATCTTCCGCTTATAGACAAAACCTACACCGGTCTGTATGACCTCGCCCTCCAATATGCTCTCATAGCCAATGTGACGGAAGAGTCTCACATACATCGAGCCTGACCGATTGAGCATATATTCAAATGATATGTCGTTTATAAGATTCTCCGAGAAGTTCTCATCCATGTCGGAATCAGTCGAGTAATTTCCGCCGACCACAATCTTCACTCGGTCATTGAACAGAGTTTTGCTCACCTTATAACTGTAGCTTGTGGTTGTCGACGTAGCGCCGTCCGACACACGGTCATACTGGTCTATGCCAAAACTTATATCCACGCCCTTGATATTGTTTGCCGCCCATGAATTGAGTTGCGACGACAGGAACGAGAACAGAGGATTGCCCGAAAGATTAGCCGAAGCCTTTGTGCCGGGACCGGTGTACACGTTGTAAAGCAACAGGTTCATCGCCTGGTTGGCTCGCTGCTCGGGGCTCATGGTTTCAAGCTCGTTTTGGATTGAAATGTCATCGTTGGTGCCAAGATCAAACGACACGTTCATATTCTCAAGCGTGTTGGTCACATTAAGTGTTATCAAGAAATTCACAAGACGCGAATCCTGTCCCTCCTCGGTGACATTTGCCTTGATGGTTTCCCGCGCATGAATGTTCAAAGTCGGATTCATCATGTCGCCGGTAAACGCCACATAACTGTTGTCGATGAATTCAAAAAGTTTCTGGCTCATGAGCGGCGGAGTGTAGCGCACAAAACCGCTGCTGATATTGTATCTGCCGGTCAGGGTTCCATCGCTGAAAGGAGTCATCGCGAATGTCAGGGAACCCGAGCCTTTAATCTGCGCCTTGTCTTTTCCGTTCGACGATATGTCAACGTTAAGAGTGGTTCCTTCCGAAACTATTAGCCGAGCATTGAGCATCATAGCCATTCCTGAGTTGGAAATGGTGTCAACCTTATTTACCGAAGCCGTGTCAGAGAACTGCACGAATTTCACCATGTCGTCGTCAGAGACACCTTGGGTTATTGTATTTGCCGCAGTGCTCATCACATAGGTCACGTCGCTACCCTCAAGAAGGTTAAGAGTCGCGTTGACCCTCATGAAGTCAAGATTACCCTTCACTGTAGCGTCGACATCAATAAACGCCTTTCCATAAACATCGCTTCCCTTAGACTTCTTTGAATCGATGATCTGCATGTTTTCAGCATTTGCCGCCAAATCAATTTTGGGCGACGCCATGTCATTGACATCTACCGTTCCGTTGATCAAAAGCGGGTTGGCATTCTTGCCCATTATGCTGTAATTGTCAAATTTAACCACATTGCTGTCAACCGGTATTTTCTCATCCGAGAACTTGATTGCCGTTCCAATCATATCCACAAACACCGATGCCGAGTCAAAATCAATGAATCCGTTGAACACCGGTTTAGCCAACGTTCCGGTGATATCCATCTCTCCATTAAGCATACCGCTCAACTTGGCAACCCCCTCGGGAAGGAACGGATTGACAATCTTCAGCGGGAAATGTATCATTGAGAAGTCAAGCATGAACGGGTTTTCAGCCGCGCTGTCATTCAATGCTCCGGTAGCGGTGATGACCTTCACGGTGTCCACAAGCAATGATGTGGACGCTCTGACTACACCAGCCGCATTTGTCGACAATCCCACATCGAGGAGGAATGACCCTACGCGGTCTTTTCCATAAGTGAGATTATCAAGACTCACCTTTCCATTACCGGCAATGGAACCGGCAACAGGATTCCACCCTATGCTTATATCGGCACCGGCAACACCATTGATCGGCGGAGCGAATGGAGAGAGCGACAGCCAGTCAGCCAAGTTGATGCCCGAAGCTTTCACAATGATGTCCTCCTGATGTCCGGCGTCAGAGTCATGTCCGTCATGTTCGGTATATATCTTCAATAGACTGTTTTCATTCTCAAGAGCAAGATCAGCGTCAAGATGCTTGCTATCCATATTTAACTTGATGAAGTTATCAGAATTCAACGACCAGGTTTTATAGCCGATTATCGGTTTAAGCGGCACCATGTGGAAAGACAACACCGAATCGACGGCGGAGACATTGAATCCCAGTTTATAGCCTGTCTCATTCTTTATATTGGACTGAGTGACGAAGAGCGACAGATTCTCCTTTGCAAGGAAACCGCTGACATCGACATGGGCGAACTCGTCAAACACTCCGGGACGATTATTCATCTCCATGCGATAAACCAGGAATTTGCCATGCTGAAGCGCGCTGATTGCCACAGTATCTATTCTCGTTTCTCCAAAGGCAATATTGTGGGCATAACCATTGAGCGAAATCAATGAATCATTGCGAGCCATAAAACGGAAATCGCCTATTGAAGCATTTGACGGCGAGAGGAAATCAGAAATAACACTGTTGCTGCCGCAATTTATGTCGAGAGCAAAACCGGGCAACGCATGCTGCAATGAATCAACATCTATGTGCTTATTGGCAATGTCACGGTCAAGCAACTCCATTGCAGTGCCAAATTTCGACGCTATCGAGTCTATTCCTTGATGAGCCACAAATTCAGCCGTCAATGATTCATTGACCAGCTTTGCCGAAGTAAGCGAATCGGTAGCGTCGAGCGTCAGCGCCACTTGAGGAGTCGCGATCTCCATGTCGGGCATAGCCCAATATATGTTGTTGATTGCAATATCTGCGTCATACACATTGCGCGATGGCATGAATCGCCCGTGCCCGTCAATGTCAAATTTTCCTTTCGACATTGTTTCCGACATCTTCAAGCCCTGCAAATCAAGATTTCTGACACTGCCGTTGAATTTCATGTCGATATCGTCAGGAGCCATGGTTCCGGTTATCGTCACGTCCATGTCGGCATTTTTATTGAGCGACGACAGCGACGCGTTCATCAATCCTTTGTCAAGCGCGGCAGTCGCTTTTATATCGGTGTACAATTCGCCCTGATATTCAAGCGAAGCGAGATCAATGTCGGCATTTATCGAGGTGCGATCAGAATAGGGGTCATAGCCCTTTCCTTTAACTGCCGCTTTTGCAGTTATCTTCCCTATACCCATTTCCGTCAAAATCGAATTGACGGGGAATTCGTTTAGCGCCATGTCAAGAGAATAGACTTCCGCCTTCCCGTTGAACATGGCATCAAGCAAAACATTTCCCTTTCCGGTCACCGCCTTGAGGTCGCCGGCGATAACACCGTCGCACATCCTCACATTTCCATTCAGAGCTGTCGGCGGGATATTGACCTGCTTTGCCATTTTCACATCGAGCAGGGTCGGTTTCAGGAAATTCACATTGGTTATTTTTCCACTGATTTCAACATCGCCGTTAAGCTTGTCAGGATCCATAGCATTAGCGACATTTCCGCTTGCCGCCATGCCGACGTATCCCGGCAGCGACAGCGAGATGTTTTCAAGATTGATATCGCCAATTGTTCCGTTGACATCGGCCTCCAGCTTCAAATCATTATATCTCGGCACCGATTTAAGCACAGGTTGCATCGTGGGCATAATCTTTTCAAGATCAGGAACACCGATTGAAGCAATAGCATCCAGCCCTATCGGTAAGCCGGGATCCGACACCATATCCCCCATTCCCATCTCGGCTGAGAATTTAATCGAAGAGAACAGAGTGGAAATATCAAAATTCTCGGCACGCATCATTGTTGAGTCCATCGAGAAGCGTCCCGACGCATCGAGCTTCACCCCGCAACGCTCGGTCGCTTTAAAAGAACGAAGCGGCACTGTTATTTCTGCCCCTCTGTTATAAAAAGAATCAACTGCAATCAATATATCTGAAGCCTCGATATAATTCATGTCGAGACCCGGCTGGGGAACGGCTCCTCGCATCGCATAGACTGCATTTCGCCCGGTTAGACGCAGACTGTCGCCGGTTATGACCCACATCTGGTCAACCGGCGTGACTACGGTGTCGACCGGCGTTTCCTCCACCGGATTTGCCGCAAGATATTCGGCTGTGGGGGTAAGGTAGGTGGCAGCCACACTGTCGATAGCCAAAGATGTTGCATGAATGCGTCGCGCGCCCATGTCTACAATACCGTTTTTCAACGATGCCTCGGCGATGTCCACACCAAGAGAATCGATGGTCGGCATCATTGTCATGGCATAGCGTATTTTTCTAAGCACGATATCATCGGCTTTAATGATCATAGCCATCGCCGCTGCCGTGTCGACAGGGGTTGCCGTTGTGTCAGTGCCGTTAAACCTGAGATTTACGTCACCGCCGTTGAGCTCGGCTTTTGAGATAGTCACATCGGAAGTGGCGAGATTATAACTCGACGGAGCGAGAATAAACTCATCGACACTCGCCGTAAGGAACATAAGCGAGTCAGGACCTCCGAGACGATATTTAACGTCGCGCAAACGCGCGTCGGCATGGACATCAAGCTTGAACAAAGGCAACACCTCCACATTTACCGTCGCGCTGCCCGCCGAAACCATCGTGTCGCCCGAAGCCTCGATAACAGTAAGCCCTTTGAGGGTGACGTCGAGCGGCCAGCTCAGATGAAAACTTTCCACCCCTATTTTCATATCGGAAGATTTGTTGACCTCCTTAAGGGCAAAATCGACTACTAATCGCTGAATAGGCGGCACATACAGCAGCACCGGTATCGCCAGAATGAATATAAGGATGCCGAGAAGCGTTTTTATGCTTCTACGCAATATTGTATTTTTAATCAAATGTCCCACGTCTCAAAATAAATAGTCCTTTCACAAAATACAACATAAAGTTACATATTTTGGTTTTAACAAAATCTAAACTTGTCAATAATATTTTTTTTTAACCGCTCCAAGTCGTATCTTTGCACTGAATTTTCATTTTTTGCTTAAGAGTTGAGACATTCTCATCCATATATAATATTCATTGTGCTGTCATGGGCTTTAGCCACCGTAGCATCTCCTCAAATTCAAAGGGATGGCGGTGACTCATGGCAATTTAAGGATAATCAAAAGCGAACTCTCATCAGCGCTCTTGATTCCGACTCTATAGCCGCGCTGTTCCCGCCGACTGACTCTTTGATCTTGGCTGACAGCGCTGCCGACACACGCAACAGAAAAAAACAGCCCGATCCACGTCCCGACGGTTCCCTGATACGCCGCCAGAAAGTCGACCTTGACAATATCGTCAATTTCAGAGCGTCAGATTCAATGGTGCTCATCGGCAGAAACGACGCTTTCATGTATGGAAACAGCGAAGTCACCTATGGGCAGATGAAGCTCAATGCTGCGAAAATCAACATGGAGATGTCGACCAACAATGTCAACGCATTTGGCTTGCCTGATTCAACAGGCACATTGTCAGGCACTCCGGTGTTCACCGACAAAAGCGGTGAATACACCTCCGAGACGATGCGCTACAACTTCAAGAGCCAGCGAGGATTCATCACCAACGTGGTGACCGAGCAAGGCGAAGGCTACCTCACCGGAGGGCAGACAAAAAAGATGGAAAACGGAGAATACTTCCTTGCCAACGGACGCTATTCAACCTGTTCCGACCACGAACACCCCCACTTCTACTTCCAGCTCACCAAAGCCAAAGTGAAGCCTAAAAGCAACATCGTCACAGGTCCCGCCTACATGGTGCTCGCCGGATTGCCGTTGCCACTCGCAGTGCCTTTCGGATACTTCCCCTTCTCTGAAAAATACTCCTCAGGTATAATTTTCCCAACTTTCGGCGACGATTTCAACCGCGGTTTCTATCTGAGCAACGGTGGTTACTATTTTGCCATAAACGATAATATCGACCTTGCTTTGACCGGAGAAATATATACCAAAGGCTCATGGGGACTCACCGGACGATCAAGCTATTCCAAGCGTTACAAGTTTTCGGGTAGTTTCAACATCAGCTATCTGACCACCATTTTAGGAGAAAAAGGGAGCGCCGACTATTCAAAAATGAACAACTTCCAGGTGCTCTGGAGCCACTCGCAGGATGCCAAGGCAAATCCCAACATGACTCTGTCGGCAAGCGTCAACTTCACTTCTACCGGATATTCGCGAAACGACCTCAACAGCTATTACAGTTCGTCGTTCACGGAAAACACGAAGAGTTCAAGTGTCAACATGACCTATCGAATCCCTAACTCAAAATGGTCATTCTCCACAACGCTCAACCTCGCGCAGCGCACCCAGGACTCAACACTGTCGGTATCGTTTCCTAACCTCACGGTAACCATGTCGCAAACCTATCCGTTCAAGCGCAAGCGAGCTGTCGGCAAAGAAAAATGGTATGAAAAAATAAAGCTATCTTACTCGGGTCAGTTCCAAAACTCATTGACGGCAAATCAGGACGAGTTCTTCAAAAAGAGCCTCATCAAGGACTGGCGCAACGGAATGCGTCACTCCGTGCCGGTTTCTGCGACATTTAACGTGTTCAAGTATTTCAACCTCACACCGTCGCTGTCACTGACCGACCGAATGTACACCTCAAAAGTGCGACGCCAATGGGACCCGGCTGCGTCAGCTGAAGTGTGTGACACCACCTACAGTCTTTACAACGTGTGGGACTTCAGCGCGGCTATTTCGATGGACACCAAAGTCTACGGCTTCTTCCAGCCGCTCCCGTTCCTTGGCAAAAAGGTGAAAATGATACGCCTCGTCACCACCCCGTCAATATCATTCTCGGGATCGCCCGACTTCTCCTCGCCGTTCTTCGGCTATTATGGCAACTACTCCTATCAGAATTCGGCAGGCGAGCTAATCAATCGAAAATACTCCTTGTTCCCCAACGCGCTCTACGGAGTCCCCGGACAAGGCAAATCGGGAACATTGAGCTATTCTCTCTCCAACAACCTTGAGATGAAAGTCAACACCAACGACAGTGTCGGAGAGAAGAAAGTGTCGCTGATAGAGAACTTCTCGGTGTCACAAAGCTATAATTTCGCTGCCGACTCAATGAACTGGAGCAACATAAACACCTCGTTGTTGCTGCGTCTTGTAAAGAACTTCAACCTCAACCTTTCGGCAACCTGGGATGTCTACACCTATCAGCTCAACTCGGCGGGCAACCCGGTGCGTGTCAACATTCCTCGCTGGAAAGCCGGGAAAGGCATAGGACGACTGTCAAGCACCGGAACATCTTTCTCCTACACCTTCAACAACAATACGTTCAAGAAAAAAGACAAGAGCGGAAATAAGAAAGGCGACGATGATGATGACGACGATGTGGACGACTTCGACGGAAGAGCAGCCGAAAGGCGCAGACAGCGCGACGCGATGCGCGACAAGGACAAAGACGAAGTTGAGCTTACCGATGGAGGTTACATGAAATGGGAAGTGCCCTGGAGTCTCACTTTTAACTATTCCGTGAATTACTCCTATGGAAAATTCAACAAGAGGAAGATGGAATATGACCCGAAAATCACCCAGAACCTGAGCTTTTCCGGAAATATCCAGCCAACTCAAAACTGGAACTTCGGATTCAGCGCCAGCTACAATTTCGACACGAAAAAGATCGCCTACATGAACTGCAACATCTCGCGCGACCTCCACTGCTTCACCATGACGGCAAGCTTTGTGCCAGTAGGACCCTATAAGAGCTACAATTTCCACATAGCCGTCAAGTCTTCGCTGCTTCAGGACCTCAAGTATGACAAACGCTCGTCCTACAGCAACGGCGTGACATGGTATTAAGACACTCGCCCTAAAACTTGCTAAGAAGATAATCGGAAATCGCCTTTCTGACAGGAGCCGACTTCCCTACGAATCCGTTGACCATTATAACCACTACATGGGTGGGACGTTGAGCGGCGTCAAGCTTGTAGCCCGCATAACACAACACCCCCGACATGCTGCCTGATTTCAAGGCAAACTGTCCGGCGAGACGTGTATTGGCGAGCAGCCCCTTGACCGTTCCCTCCTTTCCTGCAATCGGGAACAGCCCCACATAACTCTTGGCACGTTCGCCCGACGCCATGTCCTCAAGTATTCCGCCAAGAAAACGGGGCGTGATGCGATTGCCCACAGCAAGCCCGCAACCGTCAAGAATGCGTATCGATGAAAAATCGTGTCGCCTGCCGCCGAGAAGCCTTTTTTCAATCTTAAGCGCCTCGTTGTCGGTAATCTTGCCGCCGGTTCCAAAAGCCAAAGCCCTCAGCATCGACTCGGCGAAAAGATTATTGCTCTTAACCATCATTGACCTTAGAATTTCAGGAGCCGCCGGCGAGCGATACACGAGCGGAGCTATCCCGGCTTCCCGTTCAGCAGTCACGTCGGTCTCCGTGCAGGTTATGCCACGTCGTTTCATAGCGGCATAAACATCGTCAAGCAACACCTCCGACGGGCGGGGCATCGAATAGCGGGAGCCATAAGTAGGGCTTGCCAATGTTCCCGACAGATAGAGGAGGTCAGAGCCTTCGCCGCGTATTGCCGACACCTCGCCCACAGCTCCCTTTGTCAAATCAAGCTCCACCGATAGCGATTCAATTCTCGGAGCCATGCTCACTATCTCTGTTGGCGAAACCGTCATTGTGAAACTGTTGTCACGGTAATTTATTCCGTAATATCCGGCGCCATATTCCCACGGCGTGTCCTCAAGCAGCCAATAGGGCGACACCCCTATCTCGGGGAAATTTCCCTCCGACACCAACACCGACCCCTCGATAGAGGTGATTCCGGCATTCTTAAGCCAGTCAGCCACCTCGCCGGCAAAGGACGGACGCGATGAAAAGTGGCGCGAGCCGAGAGTGGGATCACCCCCGCCTATTATCACGACATTGCCATGCAACACTCCTGCCCTGACCGACCCGTAAGCGCGCGCTTCGGTCCTAAACTTGAAATCGGGAGCCAGCGAAAGCGTAGCCGACGCAGCCGTCACACATTTGGTCACCGACGCAGGGATAAAAGTCCGAGCCGAATTATAATCGGCTACTATTCTCTTACTTCCAAGATCAACTATGTATATTCCGATCGAAGCGGCTTCGCTACCCTTGAATTCGAGCGGCTGGCTGAAAGCCATGCAGCGGCAAAGCGTCAGCAAGGCTATTAATAACATCGTTTTTTTCATGACTGCAAAATTAATCATTTCGGGAGCAAGTTGTGCATCTCCCGAAATTTTATTAATTTCGTATGTGCCAAAAAACTTAATTAAAATGAAACTCAACAAGCTTATCATAGCCTCAGTCTTTGCGGCAGGCGCTCTCTTCGCCTCTGCCGACAACCTCATAATCCTCCACACCAACGACACCCACAGCCAGCTCGATCCCACCGACAAGAACGAAGGTGGCATTCTGCGACGCAAGGCGCTCATCGACAGCGTGAGAGCCGAGCAGCCTAATGTGCTCCTCATCGACTGCGGCGACATGGTTCAGGGCACGCTCTACTTCTCCATCTACAAAGGCGAGGCTGAGCGCGACATGATGAACAATCTCGGATATGACATCCAGATTCTCGGTAACCATGAATTTGACAACGGCATTGAGTCCATAGCCCAAGTGTGGAGCGGACTGAACGCCGAAAAGCTCACCAGCAACTACGATTTGCGCGACACCGCGCTCGACTCCATCTTCAAGCCCTACACCATAAAAGAGTATGGAGGAAAGCGCATAGGCTTCATCGCCATCAACCTCGATCCTAAAGGAATGATTGCCGACAGCAACACCGGAGGCATAAAATATATCGACGGAATCAAGGCGGCAAATTCGCTCGCATGGTTCCTCAAAAACATCGAGCGCGTGGATGCCGTGATTGCGTTGACCCACGTCGGCTACGACACTCACAATCCGCCCACACCGAGCGACGTCGACATCGCCCGCTCATCAGAGGATATCGACATCATTATAGGCGGACACTCCCACACCACTATCAACCCTGCGGCTGAAAAAACTCCGGAATATCTCATTCCCAACGCTGCCGGCGACTCGATTCTTGTCGTTCAGACAGGCGGTAGGGGACTTTATCTCGGAGAAATCACGCTCGACCTCGAGTCGATGACTCCCGCCTATCGACTCATTCCCGTCGATAGCCGTCTTGACAACCGCATCTACCCTGAAGCCGCCGCCCTGCTTGCGAACTACCGCAAGGGTGTCGACGCGCTGAAAATGGAGAAAATCGGCAAAATGGCTCAGGAACTCCCCCACGGAAGCCACATGACAGTCAATTGGGTTGCCGACGTGATGTTCGAAAAGGGCAGCGAGCTTACCGACCGGAAAGTCGACCTCTCGCTCGTAAACAAGGGCGGAATACGCCGCGGACTCCCTGCTGGGCACATCACCAAAGAACTTATCATGACCATGCTGCCGTTTGACAACAAGCTGGTGGTAATGGAAATCAAGGGAAGCGACCTGAAAGCGGCTCTCGACGTGTTTGCCGGGAAGAACGGCGACGGCATCAGCGCCGGTTTCGATCCCAACGCCATCATTCCCGACAAAATCTACACTCTTGTCACCATCGACTATCTCGCCAACGGCGGCGACTACCTCGCCACGCTCACCAACGGCAACGTCATAGCCCGCAGTGCCCTGCGTCTCGATGAAACGATGATTGACTATATTTTAAGCCAAAAGGGAAAAAATATTAAATATAACGACAATCGCCGCAGGCTGTAAAACCCGCATGCCGCTTTGATTGTTTCCCCCTCAACAAACTCAATTACGATGAAACGCTTGTTCCTGTCACTCGCGTTGGCGCTTGCTGCGATAGGCGCCGACGCAATATCTCCGCTCATTCTGTCATCTACCGATGATGTGAACCGTGAAAAGTGGGTCGATTCAGTCTATAACACCATGGATCTGAACCATCGCGTGGGACAGATTTTCGTGCCAAAGCTCAACCCCGAGACTCTCGCCGCCACCAAGCAGTCGATAGCCCGCCTGGTAAAAGACTATGGCATAGGGGGGCTTCTGTTCAGCCGGGGCACCATTGACCAGTATGCCACCCTCACCGACTACGCCCAGTCGCTTTCATCAGTCCCCGTGCTCATGACCCTCGACGGCGAGTGGGGGCTTGCCATGAGAGTGAAAGGAACACCGAAATTTCCCTACAACATGACTCTCGGAGCAATCGAAAACCCCGAACTCCTGCGGGAATATGGCAAGGAAGTGGCTCGCGAATGCCGCCTGCTCGGCATCCACGTTGACTTCGCGCCCGTGCTCGATGTCAACTCCAATCCCCGCAATCCGGTGATCGGCTTCCGCTCATTCGGCGAAAATCCGGCGAGAGTCGGAACCCTCGGCACTGCGTTCGCCCTCGGCATGGAGCATAGCGGAGTGCTCACAACCGGCAAGCACTTCCCCGGTCACGGCGACACCAACGTGGACTCCCACAAGGCGCTCCCCACCATCAACCACTCGCTCGCTCAGCTCGACAGCGTCGACATCCTCCCCTTCAAAATGTACATCGACCACGGATTGTCGGGAATAATGGTGGGACACCTGAATATCCCCGCGCTCGACAACAGCGGCGTTCCCTCCTCACTGTCCGAGGCAATCGTCACCCGCTTGCTCAAAGAGCGTCTCGGCTTTGAAGGAATCGTGTGGAGCGACGGGCTCGCCATGAAGGGCGCCAATGTGCCCGGGAGCAACAATTGCGTCGCCGCGCTCAAAGCGGGAATGGACCTGCTGCTCGAGCCTCTTTCCCCGCTCGCCGACATCAAGGCGGTAATCGCGGCGGTAAATTCAGGCGAAATCCCCATGAGCGTCATCGAAGAGCGGTGCAAGAAAATGCTGCGCTACAAATATGCCCTCGGGCTCACCTCCCGTCCGGCTCCGGTAAGCTCGCCGTCGCTCAGCCGACGCATCAACGCGCCCGAAGCCGACGCCATGATACGCAACCTCACGTCGGCATCCGTCATCTGCCTTGCCAACAGCGAGAATCTTCTCCCCGTCGCCGATCTCGACAACAAGACTATCGCCGTGGTCAATATAGGCGAAGCTGCATCCAACACTTTCTCAAAATATTGCGGCAAGTACAACCACGTCACCACCTACTCGACGACAGGCGCTCTGACCGACGCGCAAGTCGCCTCGATAAAAAAGCATGACATCGTCATCGCCGGGGTCTACAATGACAATGCCGCCTCGGTCAGCGACCTTAAAAAACTCGCCTCTTGCCCCAATCTCGTGACGGCGTTCTTCATGAACCCTTATAAAGTCGCCAAGTTCGCCCCGGTGAAATCATCGGCTATAATGCTTGTCGGCGAAAACACCCCTTATGCTCAGGAATACTGCGCGCAAGGCATCTTCGGCGGGCAGCGAGTCAACGGAATCCTCCCTGTCGACATCGCCGGGGTCGCCGAAGCGGGGCGCTGCATCGGCATCCTGAAAACCCGACTCGGCTACACCTCCCCCGAGGCTGAAGGCATCGGCGCCTCCATGGCGGCTACAATCGATTCGCTTGTGAAAACGGGGCTTGCCACCGGAGCCTTCCCCGGCTGTCAGGTGCTCGTCGCCAAGGGGGGAAACATCATCTTCGACCGCAACTATGGCTACACCGACAACTCCAAGACCCGCCAGGTGACCGACTCCACCATCTATGACCTCGCTTCGGTCAGCAAAGCCGCCGGAACGCTACCCGGGTTGATGCTCGCCTACGATGAAGGGCTTTTCCGACTCGACGACCCTGTCTATAAGCACATACCCGAACTCAAAGGGAGCGACAAGGAGGATATAACCGTCCGCGAGCTGCTCCTTCATGAAACCGGCATGCCGGCAGGACTGAATCTCCACCGCCTGCTCATCGACACAGCCTCATTCAAGGGAGCGCTGACCACGCGCCGCCCGAGGGGCGAGAACACCATCAGAATAGCCCGCAACCTCTACGGAAACCGCAATGCGCGGCTCCGCAAAGACATCACCTCAGCTTCGCGCACAGCCGATTTCACCCGCCCCATCGCCGAGGGCATATATGCCGCCCAAGCCACCGCCGACACCATCATGGACCGCATCCACAACGCCAAGCGCCGCAGCAACAAAAACTATTACTACTCCGACCTCAATTTCGCCCTGCTCATGGAAATGGAACAGAATTTGACAGGACGCGCCCATGACGAATATGTGGAGTCGGAAATCTTCAAAAAACTCGGCGCGAGCAGCACCCACTACAATCCCTCGCTGAAAGGGAAAGCGAGCCGCACGGCACCCACCGAAAAAGACCCGTTCCTCCGCCGGCAGACCGTCAAAGGCTATGTCCATGACGAGCTTGCGGCATTCTCGGGAGGGGTTCAGGGCAATGCCGGGCTCTTCTCCAACGCCAACGACCTTGCCAAACTGTGCCAGATGTGGCTCAACAACGGCTCCTATGGCGGCAAGGATATCCTTACGCCCGAAACGGTCAAGTTGTTCACCACCACAAAGAGCGCCAATTCGCGCCGAGGGCTCGGATTTGACGGACCCGACATCGCCGACATCACCAAAACGCCCACCGCGCCCGAAGCTTCGGCAATGACCTTCGGACATATCGGCTTCACCGGCACCTGCTTCTGGGTCGATCCCGCCCATGACCTCATCTACATCTTCCTCAGCAACCGAGTGAACCCCACCCGTGAAAATGCGGCATTCTCCAAGCTCAACATCCGCCCCGCTATCATGTCCGCCATCTACAAAGCAATGAAATAACCCTTGCGAGGGACACACCACCCAACGTCGAAGACGTTGAAATATGCCACGGCTATCGACAGATGGATCCTTGCGGACTCCAACCTAACGTCGGAGACGTTGAAATATGCCTCGGCTATTGACAGATGGATCCCTTGCGGACTCCAACCCAACGTCGTAGACGTTAAAATATGCCTCGGCTATCGACATATGGATCCTTGCGGACTCCAACCCAACGTCGGAGACGTTGAAATATGCCACGATTATCGACAGATGGATCCTTACGGACTCCAACCTAACGTCGGAGACGTTGAAATATGCGAAACCCCATGTTGGTGTGCCAACATGGGGAGAGGGTCCGCACCTCAAACCTCCATCCTCGGAGAGGATGAATAAAACCACAAAACAAGCCTGCAAAGGCTTGCCTTATGGGTAGCCGGGTACGGCGAATGAAATGAGCCGTGCCCGGGAAACGTGCACCACCAAGAATCGCACTCTGACAGAGTGCCCCCTAAAAACATCCTCGCCATTTTGATTCAGGGGGCGCTCTTTGCAGAGCGCCAATCCATAACACCCCCCAACCGGGCAGAGTTCGCATCCGCTCACTCTACCCGGCTATCCATAGGGCAAGCCTTCCAGGCTTGTCCCACAATCCAATTTCCAACGCCCCTACGGGGACGTACACCATGATCCATCCTCTACGAGGATGAAAAAAAACGCACGGACCGAAGTCCGTGCGTCGTGCATATTGCTTTACCGGTTTAGATTAGTTTGCGGCATTGGGGAGAGCGGATGCCCATCCTTCATTCTGAGTCACACCAAATCCTGCATTGATTTCATCTTCAGGAATCGGGAACACAAAATTGGAAATCTTGTAGTTGTTTACAACATACTTGATCGAAGGAGCCTGTTCGGCAACCACATTAGCCATAACATCCCAACGGCGGAGGTCATACAGACGAAGACCCTCCTGGAAGAGCTCGCGGGCGCGCTCGTCGCGGATGAAGCTCATCAAGTCATCGGCGGTTGAAGGAAGATCGCTCACCGATGCGATGTCGGGATTACGCTTAGCCACTACGAGAAGAGCATCCTTAGCCTTGTTGATGTCGGGAGTAGGGAGCTTAAGATAAGCCTCAGCCTGATTGAGGAACATCTCGGGAGCGTTGATAAGATACTCGGTGCCGTATGCCGGGTTTCCGTAAGCAAACGCAGCTACCTTACCGCCGCCATAAATGGGCACTTGCTCTGTAGAGGCAGCGTTCCATGTCATGATAGAGCGACGGATATCGTTAGCGCCGTAAAGCGACTGAAGATAGGGGCTCGGGCTGAAGTTATAGGATGACCATATATTTCCGCTTGAATTGGCGCTCCAGTTATCAAGAGTGGTAATAGCAAGAGTGAACATCGATTCATTGTTGCTTGTGCCGTAGTTGTAAAGAGCCTTATATTTCACGGGGTCATAAGTAAGCTCAGTGATTCCCGACTCGGCTATCGCATCTTCAGCCGCGTTGATAGAAGCCTGATAGTCCTCCATGTATAGAGACACGCGGGAAAGAAGACCGTTGGCTGCGGCAAGATTGAAATAGAGCACATCGCCGCGGTCGCCGCCGGCTGCAGTAAAGTGGGCAATCGAGTTCTTGAGGTCAGACACGATCTGGGCATAGGTCTGAGCCACAGTAGCGCGCGATACCTGAGTATTGGCGGGGATAGGCTCATCGACAATCACGATGCCGGGCTTGTCGCCGAAATCCTGTCCGTTCACCTTATACTGGTGTCCATATATATTCACCAAAAGGAAGTGAGCGTAAGCGCGGAGAGCGTATGCCTCGCCCAGATAGACATCGAGATCAACCTTGTCATCTTCGGTGGCATCGGCATAAAGCTCGTTTCCTGCCTTGATGATACGGGCACTGTTGTCAGCAACCTTATATCCATAGTTCCATATATAATAGAGGTAAGTGTCGGTCGACCTCGGCTGGAACTGATAAATGAGGTTGAAATGTCCGGTTTCACCGTTCCAATAAGAGAGATCTGAAGCGACATCACCGATATTGACAGCGAAGTTTCCAGCGAAATAGTAGTAATACAGTCTATAGTAGACACCGTTCAGAGCATAACCGATATTATCGACATTCACAAGACCACTCTCCATATCGATAGAATCGTACATCTTGGTGTCAAGAAAATCGTTGCCACAGCTCACCATGCTTCCACCAAGGAGAAGAGCGCCGATAGCCTTGATATATAATTTTTTCATACTTTCGTTAAGTGTTTTTTAATTATTAAAATGTCAACTGAATACCACCGGTGAATGTGAACACTGCAGGATACTGCCATGCAATAACACCTGAAGCGTAAGTATCGGGGTTATAGCCGATGAAGTCGCTGCGGGTCCAAGTGTGGATGTTGTCAAATGTGGTATATAGACGGAGTTTCTGGATAAGCGCCTTCTTGGTCCACTTGGCGGGGAAGGTATATCCTAATGTGATGTTGCTGAGACGCAGATAATCGCCATGCATCAACCAGCGGCTTGAATAGTTACCCGATGAATCTCCGTAGGGGTCACCGTAGATAAACTGCGGATACTTGGCGTCGGGGTTCTCGGGTGTCCATGAATTGTAAACAACAGTCTTCAAAGGAGTGCGGATACCGTTCATACAGAAACCGGTGAAATCGTGACCGGTGTCATACACCTTGTTGCCGATGCGATAGTTGAACTGCATGCTGAAATCAAATCCGTAAGCAGCGGCGTTGATACCGAATGCTCCGAACACTTTAGGCTCGGCGCTGCCCACATAGCGTTTGGCTGCCGAATAATAGTCGTCGGTCAGCTCGTCGCCTGATTCGTTGAGATAGTAAAGAGCGCGGCCGGTTTCCTTGTCAACACCTGCATACTTAGGCATGTAGAACTGACGGAACGGACGACCCTCTTCGATAATTGAATAGGTTTCCTCTTCCGCCCCTTCTGCAAGTTTGAGCACCTTATTCTTGTTCCAGGTGAGGTTGGCAAAAAGACTCACGTTGATGTCACGGTTGGCAAACACGGTTCCGTTCACGCCAAACTCGATACCGGTGTTGCGGATCTTACCGATGTTCTTATAGTAAGAAGCGAAACCGGTTGTCATTGACAAGGGAACGGTATAGAGAGCGTCGGCAGTGTCTTCGTTATAGAAGTCAAACGTCATGTGAACGCGGTTGATCAAAGAAACGTCGAAACCAACGTCAAACTTTCTTGAAGTTTCCCATGAGAGGTCGGGATTCTCGATGTTGGCGGGAACCATACCGGGGGTCTGGTTATAATTGTAACCCGAGGCATAGTAACCGCGAGATGCGTAGAGGTCAGGCAGCGACTGGTTACCAACGGTACCATAAGAAGCGCGGATATCGGCATTGGTGAGGATTTCGTTGCCCTTAAGGAAGTTCTCCTCTGAGAGACGCCACTTTGCTCCTACTGACCAGAAGTTACCCCAACGCTTGTCGCTACCGAAGATTGAGCTACCGTCGCGACGGAATGAAGCTGAAAGGTAATACCTGTTGTCATAGTTGTAGTGAGCGTCGGCAAAGTAAGACGCAAGGCGAGATTCGCTCTTATAGTAAGCGCTGCCGTTGTCAGACGCAGCTGTGCTCATGTCTCGCATGCCTGACGAGCAGAAGGGGAAATCAACGCGTGAATAGTAGTCTTCATGGAAGTCATAACGCTGCATTTCCTGTCCGAGAAGGAGGTTGATGGAGTGCTTTTCATTGAAAGTGTAGTCCCATCCGAAAGTATTGGTCCAGGTGATGGTGCTGGTGCGTGAGATGGTCTGCTGTCCGAGACCGTTGTAAGCAACAGCCTGAGGATTGTAGACACCGCTCCAGTAGTCATAGATGGTCTGGTTCATGATGTTGGCGCCGAAGCTGGTCTTAGCCCAGATTCCGAGCGGAAGATCCACACGCAGGTAAGGATTTGCGTTCAAAGTCTCATTGGTGATTTCGTAGTTGTTTCCGAGTGTAGGATCCATCACTGCAAGCGGGTTCCAACGCACGCCTGCTCCCCAGTAATCAGTGTGGTCCTCGTTGTAGAAAGGATAGAACGGAAGCATTGATGTGGTAGCGCCCACGGTGGGGTTAGAGTTTGAACCTCCGGTCGACTGAGAGAAAGTGTGGTTCTTTGAATAGCTGTAAGAAGCGTTTACACCGGCGGTGAAATATTTATACTTGGTGTCGATGCCCACGCGTCCTGAATAACGCTTGTTGTCTGAACCGATCACGATACCCTCGGTGTCGATGTAGCCGAGGCTCGCATAGTAGTTGGTGTTGCCCGATGTTCCGGCGAAGCTCAGATTGTAGTCCTGATAGTAGCCGGTGCGGGTCACTGCGTCCATCCAGTCATAAGAGGTTTCGCCATCCCATCCGTAGTTGTTCTGGAACATGTTGACAAGGGCGCTGTGCCAGTAGTCATAGGTGTTTCCGCTTCTTGCCTGATAACCGCGGGCATAGATGTCGAGAGTCTCCTGAGCATTGGCATACTTCATGTTGTTGTTGGCGATGTGGGTAAGACCCTGCTTGATGTCAAGGTTGATCTGGAACTTGCCCTCGGCGCCCTTCTTGGTGGTGATGACAATCACACCGTTAGCGGCACGCGAACCGTAGATGGCTGTTGCAGCGGCATCCTTAAGCACGGTAACACTCTCGATGTCATTGGGATTGTATGCCGACATCGGGTCAAAGAAGTTATTGGTGGTTGATGACAACGCAGCATAATCAGAGTTGACCGGCATACCGTCGATCACATACAGAGGACCTGTATTTGAATCCAGTGAGCTGCGTCCGCGCACATAAACCGAACCCCACTGACCGGGCATTGAGGTAGAGTTATTGTACTGGAAACCGGGCACCTGACCTTCGAGCGACTTCACGAAGTTCACATCGGGTTTACGTTCAACGATGTCACCGTCAACGATTGAAGCGGCACCGGTGAAGGCTGCGCGGCGGGTGGTTCCGTAACCGGTCACAATCACTTCGTCAAGAGTCTGGGCGTCATTTTCAAGAATAACGCGGACCACGGGAGCGACAGCCACTTCCTGGGTATGCATACCCACATAAGAAACAACGAGAGTTTTGGAACCTGCGGGAGCTTTAAGACGGAATCTTCCATCTATGTCGGTCATAGTGCCGACATTGGTTCCACGAACCATGACGGTGGCACCGACAACCGGTTCGTTTTCCTCAGCTGATAACACAATACCCGACACATCGGTAGCTGCTTGAGCCAATGCGCCGAGCGTGACAGTTAATACTGTCAATAGTAACACACACAACTTTTTCATACTTTTAAATGTGAAATTAATAAGTAAGTATAGTAGCAAAATTGTCAGATTTAAGCATGATTAAGCATCATTCTCAAATCCGAATGAGCGCAAAGTAAGAGATTATTTTTTAATTATCATTAACACCCAATCGCATATTTTTAAAATTTTAACACATTTAACATTAAAACTTGATAAAATAATAAAAATTTAACACCTCAAAAATCATCCCCCAACACCCGGGAAATCAAAAGTCGCCGGAGGCGGCATTTAAGGTTAACCCGGGGCGGGGTCCTCGGAGAGGGCGCCGTCCCGGGGAACACACAACGCTCCGGAATGTTCCCCGTAGGGGGACTTTACACCATTTAAAGCCCCCTTACAGGGAGCAATCTCCTTTAAATCCTACCCCGGGACGATGCCACCTGACGGCGACATCGCCCCGAGGCTAACATCAACGCCCCCTATGGGGACGGTGATAACAAGCCTGTAAAGGCTTGCCTTATGGGTAGCCGGGTACGGCGAATGAAATGAGCCGTGCCCGGGAAACGTGCACCACCAAGACTCGCACTCTGACAGAGTGCCCCCTAAAACACCCTCGCCATTTTGATTCAGGGGGCGCTCTTTGCAGAGCGCCAATCCATAACACCCCCCAACCGGGCAGAGTTCGCATCCGCTCACTCTACCCGGCTATCCGTAGGGCAAACCTTCCAGGCTTGTCCCGCAACCCCAATTTCCAAAGTCGCCGGAGGCGGCATTTAAGGTTTCCGCCAACACAATTAACGTCGGAGACGCTGAAATATGCGAAACCCCATGTTGGCGTGCCAACATGGGGCAAGGGNTNCGCACCTCAAACCTCCATCCTCGNAGAGGATGAATAAAACCACAAAACAAGCCTGNAAAGGCTTGCCNNATGNGTAGCCGGGTACGGCGAATGAAATGAGCCGTGCCCGGGAAATGTCNGCAAAAAAAAATCGCACTCTGAAAGAGTGCNCCCTAAAACACCCTCGCCATTTTGATTCAGGGGGCGCTCTTTGCAGAGCGCCAATCCATAACACATCCCCCCAACCGGGCAGAGTTCGCATCCGCTCACTCTACCCGGCTATCCGTAGGGCAAGCCTTCCAGGCTTGTCCCNCAANCCCAATTTCCAAAGTCGCCGTAGGCGGCATTTTAGGTTAGCCCCCTCCGGGGACGGAGGCACCAAGCCTTCCAGGCTTGTTCCGCAAAGTCGCCGCAAAAGGGGGCAAGGGCTCAGGTTGCTACCGCAAGCATGGCAAACAATGGAAATTTGTGAGCAAAAATCGCATTTTTATTCCATTTTGTTGCACATTTAAGATTTTAAATGTAACTTTGCAGCCAAAACAACGATATTTATTAATTTTGAAAGAAAGTTACAAATGAAAGCATCAGAAGTTCTCGACGACTTGAAGCGTCGTTTCCCCAATGAGCCGGAGTATTTGCAGGCAGTTGAGGAGGTAGTAAGCACCATTGAAGAGGAGTATAACAAGCATCCCGAATTTGAGCGCTACAATCTTATTGAACGCCTCTGCATTCCTGACCGCATTTTCTCATTCCGCGTTTCTTGGGTAGACGACAAGGGCAAAGTCCAGAACAACATGGGCTACCGCATTCAGCACAACAATGCCATCGGTCCGTATAAAGGAGGTATCCGCTTCCACTCATCAGTAAACCAGTCAATTCTTAAGTTCCTCGCTTTCGAACAGACTTTCAAAAACTCACTCACCACTCTCGCCATGGGTGGCGGCAAAGGTGGATCAGACTTCTCTCCGCGCGGCAAGAGCGACATGGAGGTGATGCGTTTCTGCCAGGCTTTCATCCAGGAGTTGTGGCGTCACATCGGTCCTGACACCGACGTTCCCGCCGGCGATATCGGCGTGGGCGGACGCGAAGTGGGTTACATGTATGGTATGTACAAGAAGATGGCTCGCGAATTCACCGGAACATTCACCGGAAAGGGCATCGAATTCGGAGGTTCACTCATCCGTCCCGAAGCTACCGGCTACGGAAACGTTTACTTCCTGCTCAATATGCTCAAGACCCGCGGCATCGACATCAAGGATAAGGTAGTTGCAATTTCAGGTTCAGGAAACGTGGCTCAGTACACCGCGCAGAAGCTCCTCGAACTCGGAGCCAAGGTGATCACCATGAGCGACTCTGACGGTTGCATCTACGTTCCCGAAGGTCTCACCAAAGAACAGCTCGACTACATCTTCAAGCTCAAGAACGAATACCGCGGACGCATCCGTGAGTTTGCTGAAGAATTTGGCTGCGAATATGTTGAAGGCGGACGCCCCTGGAAATATAAATGTGACATCGCAATGCCTTCGGCTACCCAGAACGAGCTTGACGGCGACGACGCGCGCACTCTTCTCGCCAACGGCGTGATCGCAGTGAGCGAAGGCGCTAACATGCCCTCTACTCCCGAAGCTATCAAGGAATTCCTCAAGGCTCAGATCCTTTACGCTCCCGGAAAGGCTGCAAACGCCGGCGGTGTGTCGGTTTCAGGTCTTGAAATGGCTCAGAACTCACAGAAGCTCTCATGGACTTCGGAAGAGGTTGACGAGAAACTCAAACAAATCATGGCTAACATCCACGAGCAGTGTGTGAAATATGGCAAGGAAGGCGACTTCGTGAACTACGTGAAGGGCGCCAACGTTGCAGGCTTCATGAAAGTTGCACGCGCTATGATGGCTCAAGGTATACTCTAATCCAAATCCTTACATAAAGCGAATAGCCCGAGACGTGATGTCTCGGGCTATTCATTTTTAGAGCTGCTCGGGGTCGATAACAACGTGCTTCACCCGCTGGCGACGCCATGTGTAGACGAAATGAAGTTTCCCGTCGGAAGTCTGAATGACGGCAGGATAAGAATACTGGCTGATGGGCGAATCCTCAAGAGTGGCTACGCGCTTCCAGGTCTTGCCGTCGTCGGAAATGGCAAGGCAAAGCGGTGTGCGCGGACCCTTTGGCGTACCCGGGACAGTGGCGAAGTGGTTATAGATAAGAGCCTGGCGTCCGTCGGCAAGCGTCACCGCGTCAGTGCCCGAATTATTGTTGGGCAGGTCGGTAAGCTCCACGGTGCCCCAGGTGTCGCCGCCATCGTGGCTTGACACGGAGGCGATGCGGGCGTTGCAAGTGCGACACAGCGCCTCAAGGCTCCCGTCGCGATGACGGATCACGCTCGGCTGAATGGCGCGTATCGGTCCCGCCTTGCGTCCGGGCGCCGCGGCATCGGGAAGCGTGTCGCTGTAAAGCGCCTCCTTCATGGGCGTGCGATACTTGGTTTCCACGCTCATCATCACCGAGTCGGGCTTCACGATGCGCCAGGTAGCGCCACGGTCATCCGAGATCTCAAATCTCACTCGCCAACCGCCCGAACCTTCGCGGCTCGACGGGCAAATGATACGTCCGTTATCATAATAAGGCTTATTTTTTATCGGACCGAGGAATCCTTCAGGGAGCGGCTCGCGGGGGCTCCAAGTGAGTCCGCCGTCGGTCGACCTGACAAGCCAGCCTGTCCAGTCGGCAACATTTGATCCTATTTTATAGAAGAGCAGCAGCTCGTCGGAGTCGGGGTAGCGGAACAGAACCGGATTCCAGCAAGCCTTGCGGCGCGCATTGGAGAAATCGCCGCTGAATGTCGGCGCCACCGGACCCTCGGAGGCGACGGTTGTAGTCGAATCAATGCCCGACAAGCCGGCTATGCCGCAAAGAGGATCGTTAAGGTCAAAAACTCCGTCGGCGGCAAGAATCGGCGCCTCCCAGCGGTCGCTTCCTTTGGGCTTGCGGCTCACGTAGATGCACACATCGGGGTGACGTTCGTAAGTGCCTCCGAAATATGAAGCCACGAGGTCGCCGTTGGCAAGTTCGACTATCGTCGACGCATGACACTGAGGGAACTCAGCCTCATCATAGAGAAACTCGTCGACAATAATTCCTTTGCGCTGCTCCCCTGCCGAGGGGTCTCTTTCTACAGTAAAACGATAGTCGCCCGAACCGACCTCCCACACACTGCCGTCGGCTTCATGACGCAGGAATTTTCCGCCGTCGGCTTTCACTTTTCCGGCAGGAAGCCACACCTCGGCAACCGTGTTGCACGGCACCGTGACTTTCCAGTCGAGCTTCATTGGGGTCTTTGTCCAGTCACTTGCAAGCTCGCCGTAAGGAGTGCGGTAGGTTGCNGCCACGTGATTCAGCTCCTGAACGGAAAAATCGGGGCGAAGCATTATTTTCTTATAGCCGGGCTCAACGGGATTGAATCCGGCAAGGTCGCGATAATACCANGCAAGCAGGTCGCCAAGCATCATCACATGATTGCAGCTGTTCATCTTGCGCGAAGCGGTGTCGCCGTTCCACAGTTCCCATATCGTAGTGGCGCCCTTCTCCATCATGTAGCCATAGCTCGGATAGGAGGTGGTCGACGCAAGCAGGAAGGCGACATCACCCCTGCCCATGCGCGAAAGCTCCCTCATGAGCCAGTTTACGCCGATGACGCCACAGCTCACATGCCCCCCATTGGTGGTGAGAATCGTGTTGATAAGATTTTTCTCGACCTCCTCGCGGCAAGAATCGGGAACCATGTCAAAGGCAAGCGGCAGGATATTTGCCGTCATCGTGTTGTTGCCGTAGAAAACGCTGTCGGGATAAAGCGTGTGGGGCTCCGAGGCAAGCGAAGTGCCCCGCTTCTCGACAAGGAAGCGCTTGTTGAACGCATCCTTCACCCTGTCGGCATCGGCTATCCACTCGGCGGCTTCCGCGTCAAGCCCCATCAGGCGGGCAAATTCAGCCATGAGCTGCGACACCTTATAATAATAAGCCGATGCGATAAGAGTCTGGTCGGTTTTCCTTGCCGGGTCGGCTGAGTGGATAAGTTCGGGAGCCTCGGGGGGCACGCACCAGTCGCCATACTTGTCGGCGCGGATGAGCCCGTCCTTAGTCGTGTAGTTGTCACGAATGTGGCGCATCCACTTTTTCATGGCGGGATAGTTCTTCACGACAGGCTCGATGTCGCCCGTCTGACGATAGAGCATATCGCAAACCACCGGGAAAGTCGACGACCAGGTCATGTCGGAAGTGTAATAATTGTAGAATGCCGGACAGATGTCGGGGATGCAGCCATCCTCGCGCTGAGCCTCGCGGATGTCATCCATCCACTTGGCATAGAAACGCCCGTTGTCAAAAAGGAAATTTTCGCCCCATGAGCCCATGTTGTGGTCGCCGGTCCATGGTTGGCGCTCGTCGCGCTGCGGACAGTCGACCGGAACGCTTTTATAATTTGACGCGATTCCGCGGCGCGCATTCGCAAGAACTCCGTTGAGCACCCTGTCGGAACTTTCAAAAGCGCCGGCATCGTCCATCTCGTCATAAATAACCTCGGCGATAATGTCGTCGGGCTTCANGTCGCCCACGCCCGAGACCTCGGCATGGCGGAAACCATGATAAGAGAAACGCGGGCTCCACCACTTGCCGGCATCGTCGCCCGACGCGATGTAAGTGTCGGCGCTCANCGCGTGGCGCAGATTTTCCACGTCAAGATTAAGGCTNTCGGGGGTCAGCAACTCNGCGTAGCGAACCCTAACGGTGTCGCCCGACGCAAGGGAGGGCACACGGAATTTCACCCAGCCGGCGCAATTCTCGCCGAAGTCCACAAGATAGGAGCCCGACGGAGTGCGGCGTATCGACTTTGGAGAAATGCGCCTCATCACTTTCATGTTGGGCGCCGTGTTGGGGCGAAGCGTGCCATAGGGAATCTCGGCGCGGTCGGCATTGCTCCACGACGAATCGTCATAACCCGGTTTGGTCCAGTCACCAAGCGACTTGCGGGCATCGCACCACTCTCCGTCATATTCATTGTTGCTGCGTATAGGACCGTCGGCTGTCAGTCGCCACTTCTCGTCGGAATTGACACGCTGAACAGTGCCGTCGGCATACTCGATAACGAGATTCAGCCTCAGCTTAGGGTAGCCGAAATTGGTGATTTTATATTTCTTGTAATTCTGGTGCATGGTGTAATACCTGCCGTTGCCGAGAGTGACGCCGATAGCATTGGCGCCGCGGCGTATTTTGTCGGTCACGTCATGGGTGTTGTAAATAACCGTGCGGCGGTAATCGCTCACGGCAGGAGCAAGCACCTGGTCGCCTATCGTGTCGCCGTTGAGAAACAGGTCGTACATGC
The DNA here is from genome assembly GCA_014801525.1 of Bacteroides sp. GTDB lineage: Bacteria > Bacteroidota > Bacteroidia > Bacteroidales > Muribaculaceae > Muribaculum. The sequence continues at coordinate 18,044 of JAAVEB010000015.1, read as the reverse complement.
CGAGACCGCTGATGTGGAGCGTAGCGCGGCGCACAGGCTTGTCGGCAGCGGCAAACTCCGTGCGAAGATAGCGCGAGCTCAACCGGCTGTGGCTGTCCTCCACGTCCCAGGGGAACGGAGCGTCATGACCAATCCAGCGTCCGCCCCAATGCGTCTCGCCGCAAAGTCCCTGCCCCCATTCGGCAGGAGCGCTCCACTGAGTGTCGCCCTTATTGGTCGACACTTTCACCTTCCAGTAGCATCGCTCGCCGGGACGCAAAGCCCTGCCNCCNTAAGGAACCCACACCGATTCGCCGGTCATCATCTCGCCTGAATCCCACACGTCGCCTTTTCCGGCGGCAAGATTCTCGGGCGACGAAGCGACAAGAATGCGGCATGACTTCTGCATCACTCCGCGTTCATCGCTCGTGATTGTCCANCTGAAACGCGGGTTCTGCCGCTCTATATTAAGCGGATTNTGCAACCCCTCGGTGAGAAGACCGCCCACATTAACCGCTCCGTCGACGCACATCGCCGCCATCAACGCGGCGGCAAAAATGCCTATACGTTTTATCGTCATATATCCTTTCAATCTTATTAAACTACACAAAGATACGCATTTTCAGCCGGAAATTGCTTACTTTTGCGCAAAATAGAACCGACAAATGACCCACGAAACAATATCCTCCCGCCGCGGACTGCTTGCCATATCCCCTCTCATTGTATTCCTGTTTTTCTATCTCGCCGTGTCGCTAATCATAGGCGACTTCTACAAGATGCCGATGAGCGTGGCGCTCCTTATCGCCTCGGCATGGGGAGTCGTGATTCTGAAAGGGAAAACCTTGACAAAACGCATCGAGATATTTTCGAAGCAAGCGGGATCGTCCAATGTGATGTACATGGTGTGGATTTTCATCCTCGCCGGAGCCTTTGCCTCGCTCGCCAAAGAGACCGGCTCGGTGGAGGCTACCGTGGGGCTCACGCTGAAATATATGCCCGAGGAGTTCATCGTGCCGGGGCTGTTCATCGCCTCCTGCTTCATTTCGCTGTCAATCGGCACATCGGTGGGAACCGTCGTCGCGCTCACCCCGCTCGCCGTGACGATGGCTGAGATGGAAACCGGGTCGATACCGTTTTTCGTAGCCGTCGTTCTCGGCGGCGCCTTTTTCGGCGACAACCTCTCGTTCATCTCCGACACCACGATAGCAGCGACACGCACCCAGGGGTGCAACATGCGCGACAAGTTCAAAGCCAATGTGTGGATAACCGTTCCGGCGGCAATCGTCACTCTTATATTATATGTGTTCTTCGGCTATCAGGTCAATGACGTGAACATATCCGAAACATTCAACCCCTGGCTCGTGCTCCCCTATCTGGTCATCATCGCCTGCGCCATCGCCGGCATAAACGTCACGCTGGTGCTGTCGCTCGGAATCGCGTCGTCGCTCATTCTCGGACTGATTCTCAACTACCCGCTGCTCGACCTCTTTTCGTTCATGGGCGCCGGCATCGACGGCATGGGACAGCTAATCATCGTCACTCTCCTTGCGGCGGGTCTTCTCGGACTCATTAAAGAAGCCGGAGGAATAGATTATCTGCTGCAAATTTTGAGCCGACGCATCCACGGCAGCCGAGGAGCCCAGGCGGCGATAGCCCTGCTCGTGAGTGTGGTCAATCTGTGTACGGCAAACAACACCGTGGCTATTCTCACCGTTGGTTCGCTCTCCCGTTCCATCGCCGCGCGCTACGGCATCACCCCTAAAAAAGCTGCGTCGCTGCTCGACACCTGCTCATGCATCGTGCAATCGCTCATCCCCTATGGCGCACAAACGCTGCTCGCTACGGGTCTCGCCGGCATCTCGCCCGCCGCTCCATGGGGCTACATGTATTATCCCTGGGCGTTGACCGTGACGGTCATCATTTCAATTGTCATCAAAAAACATGAAACTACAGTCATCAAGTAAAACTTAAGAGCTGTTTTAGTCGAAAAAATTCCGAAATAACGCCATTCAGGTTGACATTTGTTTACTTTTTTAAACAAAATTGTTGTTTATTGCGATATTATCCCTATATTTGCGGAATAATTACATTATCACTACATTAAATGCTTATGAAAGTAAACTTTACACGGTCACTGCTTGCAGTGATGGCGTTGTCGGGTACATTCGCGATCAACGCTCAAGACGTAAAAATCTTGTCTTTCCAAGTAGATCCGTCAAACGTCGGGAAAGAAATCACTTTCCAAATTTCGGCTACTGACGAGCAATCAGTACAGGTCGATTGGGGTAACGGAACAAAATCCGCCCCAGTGAAGGTTTTGAATTTCAGCCTTGACCCTTACGCCTACACCGATTTGTCAGGAAAAATCGAAGGCTCGGAAATCACCGTTTATGGCGCGAATGCAGCCACCATCAACCACATCAACTATGACGGCGAAAACCTTCCATTGACAGCGCTCGACATGACCGCCCTGTCGGGAGTGTCTACCGCCCTTATCCCTAACAACAGNATCTCNGTTCTTGATCTGAGCAACTGCGCCGCTCTCAAGACTCTTGAAGCTCAGAACAACGCGCTGACAACTTTGACTCTGCCCGTTTCTGAAAATCTGGCAAGCATCGACGTGTCAAACACTTTGACCGACGGCGTTGTAACCAAAGGCTCCAACGAAGTATTGGGCTCNNCTTGGGCAAATGCTTCCAAATTGACCACATTGAAAGTTTCGGGTAACTCTAAGCTCAAAATGATCAGCTTCCTCAACTGGGAAAAATTTGACATCTCAAAGAATACCGAGCTCGCAACTCTGGAAATGAACGGCAGCAAGCAATCATCTGTCAACCTTTCAGCCAACACCAAGTTGAAAACATTTAAGGGCGATTACAACTCATTCACCACTCTTGATGTTTCAAAAGTGCTTGCCAACGGAACTATCTGGGCAAACAACAACTCGTTGACTTCTATCTCAATCCCNGAGTCTTTCACCGGAACTCTTCAAATCATGAACAACAACTTCACTTTTGAGACTCTTCCGGTTTACACTCCCAAAAACTACAAGTACAAATTCGCTCCTCAGGCAACTATNTCAGCCAGCATCTCAGCTGAAAACATCGTTGACCTCTCGGCTCAGGCTAAAGTGGGCGAAACAGCCTCTACTTTCGTTTGGAAAGTTGGCGAAACCGCTCTTGTTGAAGGCACTGACTATACTGTAGCAAACGGTGTGTTCACTTTCCTCAAAGACGTTAAAGACGCATATTGCGAGATTCAGAACGAAGTTTTCATGATCTCGGGAAGCAANGAATACAACCGCTTGACCCTTACCACCGCTACCGTTACATCACCCAACCTCATCCCGCAAATGATGTCGTTCGACGTGAAAGTTGTCGACAACACTCCAGCCACTTTCTCTATCGCATCAAGCATCGCGGCAGGAATGGCTGTATATGTTGACTGGGGCGACGGCGTCAAAGCAGGTCCTTACAACGTGACTTCGGAAACCACCGAGATTTCAGCTCCCGCCAAGGGCAAGACAATCAAGGTCTATGGCGATCCCGAAGCTATCACCACTTTCTCAGCTTCAGCAGGCTACAACTTCAACACCACAGCATTCTCTAATCTCCAGATTGAGAACATCGACCTCTCGGCGCTCGTAAACCTCACCAAGCTTACTCTTGACCAGGGTCTCATCTCAACTATCGACCTTTCTAAGAACAAAGCGCTGACAACTGTCGAACTTCAGGCTAACAAACTCACTGCATTTGACTTCGAACTTCCCAAGTTGACAAGCCTCGACCTCAGCAACGCAGCTAAAGATAACGTGGTAGCTCTCGGTGAAAACAAGCCAGTAATCGCTGACTTCAGCAAGTATCCCGCGCTCACTACTTATATCGCCAACTACACCGGAACAACTCTTGATTTCACTAAGACCGGAACAGTAACCACTGTCCGCCTTATTGGCAATGACCTNGAAACCATTGACCTCAGCAAGCCTACCAACGTGACCAACATTGTGCTNAACTACAATAATCTCACCANTGTAGACGCTACCGGCGTTAAACCGACCGCATCATTGTTCNTCATCGGCAACAAGCTNACTTCAATAACTCTTCCCGAAAACATGACCGGTTCCACCAACATCTCAAGCAACTGCTTCACTTTCGCAACTCTCCCTGCTGAATGGAGCAAGCTCACCTACTCACCCCAGGCTGATGTAGAAGCAACCGTTGCNGACGGCAAGGTTGACCTCTCGGCTCAGGCTATGGTTGGAACAACCGCAACTGTATTCGCTTGGAAAGATGGCGAAACCGANCTCGTNGANGGCACCGACTACACNGTTGAAAACGGCGTGTTCACCTTCCTCAAAGACGCNGAAAAAGCTGTTTGCTCTATGACCAACGCAGCCTTCTCTAAACTTACACTCAAGACCACCGAGCTCAACATCAGCGCATCAGGCATCACNTCAATCGACGCCGATGAAAATGCTCCTGTTGAATACTATGACCTCCGCGGTGTACGTGTAANCGGCGACGCTCCCGGCATCTACATCCGCCGTCAGGGCAACAAGGCAACTAAAGTTCTTGTGAAATAATCTCACCATTCTTTTCATTTCCATAGCAAGGCAAGCCNANNNNTNGGCTTGCCTTGCTCTTTTCCCGGAAATATACATAAAATGCGCAGAGCGGGNACAATTTGTGGGTAAATCCTCCGCAGTCTTANATTATCTTTGCAAAAGAATCAATCATTCGAAATCTTAACACTATATTTGCGCTTAATCTAAAACTTATGATTTCATCTATTCCTGAAATAAAACANCGGCTATACGCAATGCGCAACGGGGTTATCGCCGACACGCTACGCAACGCAGGATCCCCTTACAGGGTCATATTCGGACTTAATCTGCCGCAACTCACTGAAATAGCNNGAGAGATAACTCNTGCCGTCGAAACCGCCGAAGGACTTATTGAAAACGTCGACTNCAGAGAGTGCCAGCTCCTTGCCCCGATGGTTTATCCTGCCGAGGCATTAACCGTTGAAGCCGCCGAAAAGTGGATTAAGGGACTTCGCTCGCAAGAAGCCGCCGACATTCTGTGCATGAAGCTGCTTCGNCACACCCCCTACGCCGCTCAGCTTATCGACAGCTTCATGTCGTCTCCAAACGACCTCGAGCGTTACACAGCCCTCAGGCTGATGTTCTACTTTATCTCCAACAATGTTGAAAAAGCGAAAGAGATAGCTACCGCCGAATTCAATCGCAACAATCCGGTGACTAAAGCTATCGCCTACTCCATTTTGGATGAAATTTCATTTATTTGCGACAACGGGAACCCGGAATAGGCTTCCGAAGACAAGACCAATGTAAAATCGTTGCGGGATTCGTATTAGTTGCATTTTTGAAATTCAATCCCTAAATTTGCATTAAACTAAAAATTAGGCTGATTATGAAAGGTATCGTACTTGCCGGCGGCTCAGGCACCAGATTATATCCCATCACAAAAGGGGTGAGCAAACAATTGCTGCCCATTTTTGACAAGCCGATGGTCTACTACCCTATTTCNGCGCTTATGCTTGCAGGNATAAGGGAGATACTCATAATCTCCACTCCTCAGGATCTGCCCGGATTCCGACGTCTTCTCGGCGACGGCAGCGACTATGGCGTANAATTCACCTATGCCGAGCAACCGTCGCCCGACGGACTGGCGCAGGCATTCATAATCGGAAAAGATTTNATCGGCGACGACTCGGTNTGTCTTGTGCTTGGCGACAACATCTTCCATGGAGCGGGATTTTCCTCTCTATTGAAAGAGGCGGTCAAGACAGCCGAAGATGACGCCAAGGCGACCGTATTCGGATATTGGGTGAATGACCCCGAGCGATATGGCGTAGCCGAGTTCAACAAAGCCGGCGACTGCATCTCAATCGAAGAAAANCCCGAACATCCAAAAAGCCACTATGCTGTCGTAGGGCTCTATTTTTACCCCAACAAGGTAGTTAAAATCGCACATTCCATAAAACCGTCAAAAAGAGGAGAGCTCGAAATAACAGCTGTCAATCAAGAATTTCTCAAAGACGGCGAACTCAAAGTGCAGACACTTCCGCGCGGTTTCGCCTGGCTTGACACCGGCACTCACGACTCCCTCGCCGAAGCGTCGATCTATGTCGAGGTTCTTGAAAAACGNCAGGGGCTTAAAATAGGCTGTCTCGAAGGGATCGCTTTCCGCCAAGGCTGGATAAGCGCCGACAAAATGAGAGAACTCGCCAAGCCCATGCTGAAAAACCAATATGGACAATACTTATTGAAGGTAGTAGATGAAGTGCAACTCACCGGAGAACAAAATCTCGATTAATCAATGAATGTCATAAACACTGATATAGAAGGAGCGGTCATCATTGAGCCGCGAATATTCCGGGATGCGCGCGGATATTTCTTTGAAAGCTACTCAAAAAAGGAGTTTGACGAAAAAGTGGCTCCGGTCGATTTCGTGCAGGACAACGAGTCCATGTCGACCCGCGGAGTGATACGCGGGCTGCATTTCCAACGCCCGCCTTATGCTCAGGCTAAACTTGTGCGCTGCGTGAAAGGCAGAGTGCTCGATGTGGTTGTAGATATCCGTAAAGGCTCCCCCACCTACGGCAAACACGTAGCCGTAGAGCTCAGCGAAGAGAACCACCGCCAGTTCTTCATCCCCCGCGGTTTCGCCCACGGTTTCGCAGTGCTTTCGGACATCGCCGTCTTCCAATACAAATGCGACAATTACTACCATCCCGAAGCCGACGGAGGAATCTCCATCCTCGACCCCTCGCTCGGTATCGATTGGGGCATAGCCTTTGAAGAGGCAATCCTGTCAGACAAAGACAAGAAACATCCACTCCTTAGCGACTTCGACTCTCCATTTGACCTCTAATTATGCATTGAGAATTATGAATTATGAATTGAGAATTATGAATTCTGCATTAAACATCCTCGTCACAGGCGCCAACGGACAGCTCGGCAACTGTCTCCGTAAATCAGCCGCCTCATCAAAAGACAACTATATATTCACCGATGTTGCCGAACTCGACATAACCGACGCCGACGCTGTGAACCGCATGGTAAAAGACAACGGCGTGAACGTCATTGTCAACTGCGCCGCCTACACCAATGTCGACCGCGCCGAAACCGATGCCGATTTCGCCGAACTGCTCAACGCAGGCGCTGTAAAAAATCTTGCCGAAGCCGCTAAAGCCAACGACGCAACACTCATTCACGTGTCGACCGACTACGTGTTTGGCGGCTCGCAGGGCAACACGCCGCGCACTGAAGAAGAGCCCGCAAATCCAACCGGAGTATACGGCGTGACCAAACTTCACGGCGAGCAAGCCATTGAGCAGTCGGGAGTGAAAGCTCTCATCTTCCGCACCGCATGGCTCTACTCCGAGTATGGCAAAAACTTCGTCAAGACCATGCTCGGACTCACCGCCACAAAGCCCGAGCTGAAGGTGGTGTTCGACCAATGCGGAACGCCGACCTACGCCCAAGACCTCGCCGACGCCATCTATGACATCATCGAAAACCGCCGGTTTGACGGCAACGAGGGCACATACCACTACTCCAACGAGGGCGTCTGCTCATGGTATGACTTCACTAAAATGATAGCCGAGATTGCCGGAAATACCGCTTGCGACATCCAGCCCTGCCACAGCGACGAATTTCCCTCGCCCGTCACCCGTCCCTCCTACTCTGTCCTCGACAAAACCAAGTTCAAACAGACATTCGGCATTCCAGTTCCCTACTGGACCGACTCGCTTCGCAATTGCATAGCTTCGATAATGCATAATTCTTAATGCACAATTCTTAATGAAGAGCGAGAATATTATAGCCGACAAGTCTTTTTCATTTGCCTAAGAATTGTAAAACTCTACCGGCATCTTCGTGAAACACGTCACGAATCAATCTTGAGCAAACAGTTGCTACGTTCCGGCACAAGCATAGGAGCCAACGTAAAGGAGGCTCTGCGCGGACAAACAAGAGCCGATTTCGGCGCAAAAATGAATATTGCATTAAAAGAGGCGAGCGAAACAGAATACTGGATTGAGTTACTATACAAGACAGACCTACTTAACGAAAAAGAATACAACTCTATTCAAGCAGAGTGCAGAGAATTAAACAAGATATTGATTTCCATAGTTAAATCAGTCTTCAACTCAAAGACTACTTAAACTATGAATTATGAATTATGAATTACGAATTATGAATTACAAAACCATCCTCATAACCGGCGGAGCCGGATTCATCGGCAGCCACGTGGTTCGCCTGTTCGTCAACAAATATCCCGACTACCGCATCGTCAACCTCGACAAGCTCACCTACGCCGGAAACCTCGCCAACCTCAAGGACATCGAGNACCGCCCCAACTATGCCTTCGTCCGCGCCGACATAGCCGACCTCGACGAAATGCGACGCATAATCAGCGAATACAAAATCGACGGCATCATCCACCTCGCCGCCGANAGCCACGTTGACCGCTCNATCAAAGACCCCTTCACNTTCGCCCGCACCAACGTAATGGGAACACTCGCGCTGCTNCAGGCGGCTAAAGAATACTGGGAGTCGCTCCCCGAAAAATACGAAGGCAAGCGTTTCTACCACATCTCAACCGACGAAGTCTACGGAGCCCTCGANCTNACCCATCCCGAAGGNGTNCCNGCNCCGTTCACCACCAAAGCGTCGTCAAACGACGACATGGCTTACGGCACCGAGTTCTTCCTCGAAACAACCAAATACAACCCCCACAGCCCCTATTCGGCATCCAAAGCCTCGTCCGACCACTTCGTNCGNGCCTACCACGACACCTACGGAATGCCCACCATCGTCACAAACTGCTCCAACAATTACGGTCCCTACCAGTTCCCCGAAAAGCTCATACCGCTCTTCATCAACAACATCCGCCAAGGCAAGCCGCTCCCCGTCTACGGAAAAGGCGAAAACGTGCGCGACTGGCTATTCGTCGAAGACCACGCCCGAGCCATCGACCTCATCTTCCACCAAGGCAAAACTGCCGAAACCTACAACATCGGCGGCTTCAACGAGTGGAAAAACATCGACCTCATCAAAGTCATCATCAAAACAGTCGACCGAATGCTCGGCAACCCCGAGGGACAAAGCGAAAAGCTCATCACCTACGTCACCGACCGTCTCGGACACGACCTGCGCTACGCCATCGACTCGCGCAAGCTCCAGAGAGAACTCGGCTGGGAACCTTCGCTCCAGTTTGAAGAAGGCATCGAAAAAACCGTTCGCTGGTACCTCGACAACCAGGAATGGATGGACAACATAACCTCAGGCGACTACGAGCGATACTACGACGAAATGTACAAAAACCGATAACGCCGAAGCAAGGGGGCATCACCCGAGATGTCCTCTGCTCTCTTCGCTCCATGTCATTTTTTATTCAGAAACTTGTCCAGAATGAATTTCATGTCAGCGATCACTTTCATTCTTGCGACAAACACAACCGCGATATAGACCGCGACATAAACCACGGCGGCAAGCAGCCAATCCATCTCGATGAAATAGACCAGGGCGGCTGGAACACAACCCGCAAGCAGCGGCGGCAGCAACGAGCGAAACTGTCTCGTCAAAGAGAAGCCTACATATTTACGAGCCAGCACGGCGTTGACGACATAGATATTCATGTTGCTTAAAACGATCGACCACATCAGCCCCTCCATTCCGAAAAACATACCGACAAGGAGGAGCGCCACAAGCATCCCCCACTTATAAAAACTCCAGTGAAAGAGGGTTTTGCTGTAACCACACGCGGCGACAGCATAGAAATTGACATTTTGAAGACACACAAACACGCCTCCCACACACAGAATGCGGAAATAAGGAACGCATGGCAACCATTGCTCATGATAGAGCGCAAGCACAAGCGGGTCAGCGACGATAATAAGAAGTATCAACATCGGGAAAACTATCGCCGAGATGACTCTTATGCCCATCTCCATCATCTCCTGCAACCGGGCTCTATCGTCCTGAAAATCGGAAAACAGAGGGAAAAGCACCTGCACCAGCGCCTGAGGCACGGAATAGGATGTGACCTGATCCAGTTTCGACGCCTGGGAGTAGAGTCCGAGTTGAGCTTCAGAAAAACGCTTGCCTATAATCACGCCTTGAAGATGCTTGCACGCCTCCTGAAGGAAACCGGCGGCAAGAAGATAGCCCGCATAGCTAAACAGCCTTTTGAAAGACTCAAATGAAAAAACAAGCGACGGGCGCCATTTCGCCACGAGCCAATAGAGCAACGTCATCGTGACTTGATTGACAACCGTCATCGCCACAAGGCTCCAGTAGGTGAATCCGTTGTAAGCCATGTAGACGCCGATCGCCGCCGAAAATATGTAGCTCGACAGATTGACGACGGCTATTGTCCCGAATTCAAGATTCTTTTTAAGCCTCACTATCTGGACCTGTCCCAAAGCGCTCGCCACGACACTGATTCCCATCACGCGCAACACACTCTCAAGCGCAGGCATATCAAAAAACCGCGCTACCAAGGGAGAAATAGAAAACAGCGTCAGATAGCAGAACAGCGAGAAGCCGAAATTCCAGAAAAATATCGTGGAATAGTCAACCGTAGTGGGATTTTTCTGCTGAATAAGCGCCGATGCGAATCCGCCGTCTATGAGAGTATTGCTCACGGCGATGAAAATGGCAAGCACGGCAACCACCCCGTAGTCCTCAGGGACGAGCACCCATGCCAGCACGAGATTGACGGCAAATTGCAGCCCCATCGACACAAACCTGTCGGCAGTGGTCCAAAGAGTGCCTGAAATCGCCTTACGCCCAAGTGATTTTGCCATTGCTATATATTCTGAGAATCAGTTTTACAAAACAAAATTAGTAATTTTTGTCAGCATTACTCCCACAATAGTCCCACAAAAAATTATGTGTATCTCGAAATTATTAAGTAACTTGCACAATATTTTGAAATCACGATGAAAAATTTCACTAACGTAAAGGATATCGGCGACCTCAACGCCGCCGTTAAAGAAGCTTTGGAAGTCAAAGCCAACAAGTTCGGTTACAAACATCTCGGAGAAAACAAAACGCTGCTGATGATTTTCTTCAACTCATCGCTGCGCACACGCCTGAGCACCCAGAAGGCGGCAATGAATCTCGGGATGAACGTGATGGTGCTTGATGTGAACCAAGGAGCCTGGAAACTTGAAACCGAGCGCGGAGTGATAATGGACGGCGACAAGCCCGAACACCTTCTTGAAGCAATCCCGGTGATGGGATGTTACTGCGATATTATCGGTGTGAGATCGTTCGCGCAATTCCAGTCAAAGACCGATGACTATGAGGAAAAAATCATCAATCAGTTCATCCGCTATTCAGGCAGACCGGTATTCTCGATGGAGGCGGCTACACGCCACCCGCTGCAATCATTTGCCGACCTCATCACAATCGAGGAGCACAAGACCGTCGACCGTCCCAAAGTGGTGATGACTTGGGCGCCTCATCCCAAATCGCTTCCTCAGGCAGTGCCCAATTCATTTGCCGAATGGATGAACGCCGCCGGCTACGACTTCGTGATCACCCACCCCCACGGCTATGAACTGGCGCCTGAATTCGTCGGCAACGCCAAGGTGGAATATGACCAGGACAAAGCGCTCGAAGGTGCCGATTTCGTATATGCCAAAAACTGGAGCGCCTTCGCCGATCCCAATTATGGCAAAGTCATCTCAACCGACCGCTCCTGGACTGTCACCGCTGAAAAGATGGCTCTCACCAACAACGCCTACTTCATGCACTGCCTCCCCGTGAGACGAAACATGATCGTGAGCGACGACGTGATCGAAGGACCTCGCTCGCTTGTCATCCCCGAAGCGGCAAATCGCGAGATATCGGCGCAAGTGGTACTTAAACGCATTCTTGAATCATTGAAATAACCACCATCCCCGATTATATGGCTACAAAAACTCCGGCTGAAGTCCTTGAAAACGCTTTAGCCGCCGGAACCAACAAACTCAACCTGAAATCAGGGAGCTTCAACCGCTTCATCCTGCTAACGATTTTAGCCGGGATATACATTGCTTTCGGGGGAACATTGTCGCTGATTCTGGGCTACGGATTCCCTGAAGTGACAGCCACCAATCCCGGGTGGCAGAAACTTCTGAGCGGGGCGACATTCCCGATAGGGTTGATTCTTGTGGTTGTGCTCGGCGCCGAGCTGTTCACCGGCAACAACGCTCTGCTGATGCCGCCGCTGCTGGCTCGCCGCTGCTCGATAACCGACGTGCTGGTCAACTGGACGCTCGTGTGGATAGGCAATTTTCTCGGAGCGCTGATTTTCGTCTATTTCATGGTATATCTACCCGGAATCACCACGCCCGAACCTTATCACAGCGCCATAATCGGCATCGCCACTGCCAAAGTCTCCATGTCCTGGGGAGTGGTGTTTCTCAAAGGCATCGGAGCCAACTGGTGCGTGTGTCTCGCAATATGGCTCGCTCTGTCGGCTAAAAGCAGCGGGGCTAAGATGTTTGGCTGCTGGTTTCCGGTAATGGCATTCGTCGCCTTAGGCTACGAGCACTCCATCGCCAACATGTTTTTCATCCCCTGCGGCATTCTTGAAGGCGCCGACATCTCCACCATCGACATGGCATGGCGCAATCTGATTCCGGCAACCTTGGGCAACATCGTCGGGGGCGCCCTTTTTGTGGGCTGCGTCCACACTTATCTCTATCTCAACAAGCAATCTAAGTAACTAATTCAATCACAAAAGACAATACAAAACAAATATGAGCAATTGGTTTGAAACAAAAGTCCGTTATGACAAAATGATGGAAAACGGAACTCAGAAGAAAGTCAATGAACCCTATATGGTCGACGCGCTTAGCTTCACTGAAGCTGAAGCTCGCACAATCGAGGAACTCACCCCGTTCATCTCAGGCGATTTCTCAATTTCGGCGGTAAAGCGCACCAACATCTCGGAGATATTCTGGAATGACGCCGCCGACAAATGGTATCACGTTAAGGTCAATTTCATCACCCTCGACGAGAAGACCGCAGTAGAAAAGAAGACCACAACCCACATCCTTGTCGCCGCCAACAATTTCCGCGAAGCGCTCGACAACTTCATGGACGGCATGAAGGGAACGATGGCTGACTTTGAAGTGTCGTCCATAGCCGAAACAACCATCATGGATGTGTTCAAGGCTAAACTCGCATCATCATCGTCCAACGAATAGACATTCGTCATGACGTCCACCATCGGTTCACGCATCAATGACATCAAAGCGTCGCTCCCGGCAGGAGTGACGCTTGTCGCTGTTTCAAAATTCCATCCCGTCGAGGCGCTGGAAGAAGCCTATGCCGGCGGACAAAGAGTGTTTGGCGAGAGTCGAGCCAACGAGCTTGTCGCTAAAGCCGGGGCACTCCCCTCCGACATCGAATGGCATTTCATAGGGCACTTGCAAACCAACAAAGTGAGAACGATCATGCCTCATGTGACGCTTATCCACAGCATCGACTCGGAACGCCTGCTCAAACTTGTCGATGCCGAAGCGAAACGCATAAACCGCACTGTCGACGCGCTGCTTCAGGTTCACGTGGCTCGCGAAGAGACCAAATTCGGATTTTCGCCCGAAGAGCTGAACGAGCTTGCGGCATCAGGCGTGATCGAATCGCTCACCAATGTGCGCATCCGCGGCGTGATGGGCATGGCGAGCAATGTCGACGACGAAGAAAGAATCAAAGATGATTTCCGACGCATAGCCGAGTCTTTCGCCGATTTGAAGCGATTGTCCACACTCGATTCGCTCGACACCATCAGCATGGGCATGAGCCACGACTATCGACTTGCAATCGACGCCGGGAGCAACATGGTCAGAATCGGAACCACCATTTTCGGAGAGAGGGAATACTGACCATGACGGAAATTGCATGTTATGCAACATAAAATGCCGTCATTCCGGAAAAAATTCACTAATTTTACCAATCCGATAACCAATTTTACAATTTCTAATAAACACTTTTCAATTTGTAATCAAAAAACATGGAAACAGCAAAACAATCCAACAACGGACGCATAATAGCTATTATCGCTATGTTCTTCCTGTTTGCGATGATTTCCTTCGTCACAAACTTGGCGGCTCCTCTCGGAACCATCTGGAAAAACAATTATGAGTGGTCAGGAATGCTCGGCAACATGATGAACTTCCTCGCCTATCTCTTTATGGGTATTCCCGCCGGCAACCTGCTTGTCAAAATAGGCTACAAGAAAACCGCTTTATATGCGATGGTAGTTGGGCTCGTAGGTCTCGCCTTTCAATGGATTTCGGGCAGTGTCGGGACTGAGACCGGAGTGTTCACTGTCAGCGGACAGACTGTAACCCTCAATTTCATCATCTACCTTCTCGGAGCCTTCATCTGCGGTTTCTGTGTTTGTATGCTCAACACCGTTGTCAACCCCATGCTCAACCTGCTTGGCGGCGGCGGTAACACCGGCAACCAGCTCGTGCAGACGGGCGGTTCTTTCAACTCGCTTGCGGCAACTCTTACTCCGCTATTTGTGGGTATGCTCATCGGACAAGTGACTGACAACACCTCGATGGGCGACGTAGCTCCGCTTCTTTACATCGCAATGGGTGTCTTCGTGTTCGCATTGATCGTGATCAGCGCCGTGAAGATTCCGGAACCCCATCTTAATACAGCCGCCAAATCGACTAAGGTAAAATACACCCACAGCGCATGGAATTTCCGCCACACCCTTCTCGGCGTTATCGGCATCTTCCTTTATGTGGGTATTGAAATCGGTATCCCCGGCGTGCTCATCTTCTATCTGAGCGACAGCTCGGCTTCGGGCATCACTGAAAACGCTGCCGCAGTAGCCGGCGGTGTAGCCGCCATCTACTGGCTGCTCATGCTCTGCGGACGCCTCATTTCGAGCGTCATCTCAGGCAAGGTGTCGAGCCGCGTTCAGCTCATCGCCGTTTCAGCCACCGCCATTATCCTCATCTGCATCGCCATCTTCCTCCCGAGCGACATCCGCATGTCAATGCCCGCCTACAGCGCCGCCGACGGCTTCTCGATGGCACAGGTTCCCGCCAAGGCTCTCTTCCTTGTGCTTTGCGGACTTTGCACATCAATAATGTGGGGCGGCATCTTCAACCTCGCCGTTGAAGGTCTCGGCAAATACACCGCCCAGGCTTCAGGCATCTTCATGATGATGGTTGTCGGCGGCGGCATAATGCCCCTCATCCAGAACGCTATCGCCACAAGCGTAGGCTACATGGCTTCTTACTGGCTCGTTGTGGCAATGCTCGCCTATCTGCTCTACTACGGCATTGTGGGATGCAAGAATGTCAATACCGACATTCCCGTGACCGAGGAAGAGGATCAGCTCTACCTTTAATTAATGAATAGCCCTACCTAAAACAAAAAAACTTATAATATCAAGCAATGGACAAAAATCTCATGACACGCGCTGCCGACAACATTCGTGTTCTCGCCGCGTCAATGGTTGAAAAAGCCAAGTCAGGACACCCAGGCGGAGCTATGGGTGGCGCCGACTTCATCAATGTTCTATATTCGTCATTCCTGGTTACTGATCCCGATAATCCCAACTGGATTGCCCGCGACCGCTTTTTCCTCGATCCGGGACACATGTCGCCGATGCTCTACTCGGTGCTTGCCCTGACAGGAAAATTCACCGTCGACGAGCTGAAAGAGTTCCGCCAGTGGGGCAGCCCCACCCCGGGACACCCAGAGCTCCACGTTGAGCGCGGCATTGAAAACACCTCAGGTCCTCTTGGACAAGGCCACGTGATGGCTGTGGGTTGCGCCATCGCCGAGCGATTCCTTCAGGCTCGTTTCGGCGACTGGTTGTCACACAAAACCTACACCTTCATTTCCGACGGCGGCGTTCAGGAAGAAATCTCACAAGGCGCAGGCCGTCTTGCCGGATACCTCGGGCTCCACAACCTCATCATGTTCTATGACAGCAACGACATCCAGCTCTCTACCGACACTGCCGCAGTGACCCGCGAAGACACCGCCGCAAAGTATCGCGCATGGAACTGGAACGTGCTCGAAGTGGACGGAACCGACCCCATCGCTATGGCTGAATCTCTTGAAGCGGCTATCAAGGAGGACAAGCGCCCCACCATCATCATCGGCAAGACCGTGATGGGACGCGGATGCGTCACCGCCGACGGTCAAAGCTTCGAAGGTCAGTGCTCGACCCACGGCAACCCCATCAGCGCCTCTAAAGGCGGCTCGTTTGAAAAGACTATCGAGCACCTCGGCGCCGACCCCAAGGATCCTTTCCACATCTGGGACGACGTAAAGAAACTTTACGAAGACCGCAAGGAGGCGCTTCGCCTTCAAGTGGCAGCCCGCAAAGAAGAGGAAAAGGCATGGCGCGCGGCAAATCCTGAAAAGGCAGCCCTTCTCGACAGCTATCTCGCCAACAAGCTCCCTAATATCGACTGGAAAAACATTGCCCACAAACCGGGCATCGCAACCCGTCAAGCATCGGCTGACGTTCTTGACACTCTCGCAAAAGAGGTGGGCAATATGATCGTATCGTCGGCAGACCTTGCCAACTCTGACAAGACCGACGCATTCCTCAAAAACACCACTCCGTTCACCAACGGCGATTTCTCAGGCGCGTTCCTCCACTGCGGCGTGTCAGAGCTCACTATGGGCGCCCTCATGAACGGTCTTGTGCTTCACGGAGGCGTGATCGGCGCGTGCGGAACCTTCTTCGTGTTCTCCGACTACATGAAACCCGCCGTGCGCATGGCGGCTCTAATGGAGATACCGGTAAAATACATCTGGACTCACGACGCATTCCGTGTGGGTGAAGACGGTCCTACCCACGAACCGGTAGAACAGGAAGCCCAGATAAGACTCATGGAGCAGCTCAAGAATTTCAAGGGTGAGCCCAGCGTGCTTGTTCTCCGTCCCGGCGACGCTGCCGAAACATCGGTGTGCTGGAAGATGGCGATGGAAAACACCAAGACTCCCACCGCGCTCATCCTCAGCCGCCAGAACATTCCCGATCTTCCCGCAGCATCAGGCGACCGCTATGAAGAAGCGCTCGGAGCCGAAAAGGGAGGTTATGTGGTAGTCGCTGCCGAGAATCCCGCAGTCACCCTCGTGGCAAACGGCTCGGAAGTTTCACTTCTTGTTGAAGTTGCCGACGCTCTCGCCAAGGAAGGTATCGCAGCCCGCGTGGTTTCAATCCCCTCGATCGGATTGTTTGAATGCCAGCCCAAAGCTTATCGCGACAGCGTTATCCCCGCTTCAGGCAAAGTGTTTGGTCTCACCGCAGGATTGCCCTCAACCCTTCAGGGCGTAGTGGGCAGAGACGGCGAAGTGTTCGGTCTCGACCACTTTGGCGCGTCGGCACCCTACAAAGTGCTTGATGAGAAATTTGGCTTCACAGCTCCCGCAGTGCTCGCGCTCGTGAAAAACTACCTCGGCAAATAATCCGAAATCATCAGATATCAGGAAAGCGGCGTCATAACGACGCCGCTTTTTTCATGCCGTCTCCTCCATCAACCGGCGAAGGCAATTGTTCATCCTCTCCGAGGATGGAGATTTGTGGTGTAGGTCCTCTCCCCATGTTGGCACGCCAACATGGGGTTTCGCATATTTCAACGTCTCCGACGTTGATTGCGTGTCAGGCAAGAACCCGCAAGGGTTAGTCCTTCAATAGCCGGGGGATGGATCGGCATTTCAGTCCTCGCCACAAAGGTGGTAGCTCGGAGAGCTAAAAATATGCGAAACCCCATGCTGATGTAATCAGCATGGGGTACACGGTCTTGATTCCGCAATCTACCAACATCGGAGATGTTGAAGAAGGGATGGAGTGTCCCCGTAGGGGGCATTGATGTTAGACTCGGGGCGATGTCGCCGTCAGGTGGCAGCGTCCCGGGGTAAAACGGGAGAAAAGATTTGCTCCCTGTAAGGGGGCTTTAAATCGGGTAAAGTCCCCCTACGGGGAACATTCCATCGTTTTGCACATACCCCGGGACGGCGCCCTCTCCGAGGACTCCGCCCCGGGGCTAACCTTAAA
>JAAVEB010000014.1 GCA_014801525.1 Bacteroides sp. | reverse complement strand
TTTCTGTTTCAGGATCACGACGCTTCAAAGCGTTGGCTATCGACAGCGCGGGGAAAATGTGACCGCCTGTGCCGCCGCCGCTTATAAGAACTCTATAATGTTTTTTCTCCATCATTCATTTCAGTTTAAAATTGAACAGGGTTGTTTGCCCTCATTTCCTCGGGAAGCGCGCTAAGCTCCTCTTTCACCTCTTGCTTGGTTCCGTTCTGCACCGCAGTGCGGCTCACGCTCAGCATCATGCCGAAAGCGATCGAGGTGACGAGGATCGAGGTTCCTCCTTTAGATATCAGCGGAAGCGGCTGCCCTGACACGGGGAAAGTGCCGGTGGTAATCGCCATGTGGAACAACGCCTGCATCACAATCATCACCGCAAGCCCCACCACAAGAAGCACTGGGAACGCTCGATGGCACTTGCGGGCTATGACCCCGGCTCTCACCAACAGGGCGAGATAGAGCAGCATGAGCGCGGTGCCGCCAAGAAAGCCAAGGTCCTCCACGATAATCGCATAGATATAATCGGAGAAAGCGAGCGGAAGACGCGCCGTTTCGCGCGAATTGCCGGGCATAACTCCAAAGAAGCCGCCATTAGCCTGCGCCATGTAGGAGTACATTTCCTGGCGGTTGGTGGCGGTGATCTCCTCCTCATATTTCGGCACCGAAGAAAAATATCGGTCAAGACGGGCTTTCCACGTACCCTGACGCTCAGCGACATTCTCAGGAGCCTCGGCAATAGCGGTGGTCTGAGCCGCCTGAGCGTTGTGGTCTTTCACAAATCCCTTCACGAGCACCGCCCCGGCTCCAAGAATGGCGTAGACGCCTACCACGAGGAAGAATTTGCGCAACTCGGTTCCACCGATCAGCATCATCGCCAGACTTATCGACATGAGCAGCAACGTGTTGGTAAGACCTTGCTTGAATAGCAGGGCTCCAAAGAGCAACACGACAGCCGCCGACATGTAAATACCCCGGTTTATGACGCCTACCCCTTTGGGCTTTTGCGAGCGCGCCATGATTCGCGCGATAACCAACACAGCCGAAAGCTTTATGAATTCAGATGGCTGGATAGTGATGCCCATGAGGCTGAAATGGCGGCGGGCGCCGTTGACAATCTCACCGAACATTGACACGTAGAGCATCGATCCGATGCTGAACAGGGCAATCAGCCACGCAAGTCCGAAAAAGTATTTGTAGTGCACTCTCGAAAGCCCCCACACTATGCCGAAGCCGGCAACCAGCATGAGGAAATGGCGCAATATGGGTCCGTAGACGCCTGCCGACGCCACTTCACGGCTCGAAGCGCTATAAAGCTCGACAATCGACACAAGGCAAAGGAAACCGTAGATGCCCCATATTGATTTGTCGCCCTCATGACGATACTCCTGAGCCGTTTCAACCTGAGGCTTCGGAGTCGAGGGTGCCGCTGACGCCGAAGTCACCGTTGACGGTGGCACGGGAGCAGCCGTGCCAAATATCATATCATTGTCATTCATTGTTCATTCTTTTAACAGCGTCCTTAAACTGGCGTCCACGGTCTTCGTAGCTTTTGAAAAGGTCGAAGCTCGCACAACACGGAGAAAGCAACACGGTCTCCCCTTCCTTGGCAATCTCGGCGCAGGTGTCGACCGCATCCTGAAGCGAATGGGTGTCATAGATCGCCTCGACCTTGCCGGTGAAGAAGTCGAGCAACTTGGAATTGTCTTTTCCCATGCACACGACACCACGCACTTTTTCGCGCACAAGCGGCTCGATTTCGGTGTAGTCGTTGCCCTTGTCCTTACCGCCGAGAATGAGCACCACGCCTTTAGGCATGCTTTCGAGAGCATACCAGCAAGAATTGACATTTGTAGCCTTGGAGTCGTTGATGTAACGGACTCCGCCGACGGTAGCCACATATTCAAGGCGATGTTCCACGCCCTCGAAATCCTCAAGCGAGCGGCGGATGTCGTCTTTCTTGATATCGAGCAGACACGCCGAGAGTCCCGCAGCCATTGAATTGAAGAGATTATGAAGCCCCGAGAGAGAAAGGTCCTCACGCGGCATTGCCAGCGAAGTGTGGGAGGTGTTGAGCCTCAGCTCGCCATTATCATCGACGAAAGCGTCGCATCCCGGCTCATAGTGCTCGCTGAAGGGATAGAGGCGCGCCTCGGTCTTTATGCTCTGCAATTGAGCCTGAATGACGGGGTCGTCCTGCCAGAAGATGAAAGCGTCTTCGTGGGTTTGATTACGGATGATGCGGAACTTGGCATTGATATAATTCTGCATCTTATACTCGTAGCGGTCAAGATGGTCGGGGGTGATATTGAGCATCACGGCTATGTTAGCCTTGAACTCATACATGTTTTCAAGCTGAAAACTGCTCAACTCAATCACATACACGTCGTGATGGTCACGAGCCACCTGAAGGGCGAGACTCTTGCCGACATTACCGGCAAGTCCCACGTTGATACCGGCATTCTTAAGAATATGGTAAGTGAGCAATGTGGTAGTGGTCTTCCCGTTGCTACCGGTGATGCACACCATCTTAGCATCGGTATAACGCCCGGCAAATTCAATTTCGGAAATAACCGGAATCCCCTTTGCAAGCACTTTCTGCATGATGGGCACGGTTGGAGCCACTCCGGGGCTCTTTATTATTTCATCAGCGTTAAGGATAAGCTCCTCAGTGTGTCCGCCATCCTCAAAGGGAATGTTCTCGCGTTCAAGCTGCTCACGGTATCCTGCCGGAATAGTACCGAAATCCGACAAAAACACGTCAAAGCCCTTGTCTTTCGCAAGAACCGCAGCGCCGACACCGCTTTCTCCGCCGCCTAATATGACAATACGTTTCATATATTATATATCGTTATCTAATCTTTAATGTCACAAAAGTTATAGCCGCCAGCATGATTCCTATAATCCAGAAGCGGGTCACGATTTTGGGTTCGGGAATGCCTCGCTTAGGCGCGTTCCACAGAACAAAGCCTTCGGTTGAGGCATCCTTCTGATAGTGATGATGAAGTGGGGTCATCTTGAATATGCGCCGCCCGACGCCATATTTCTTTTTGGTCGCCTTGAAATAAGCCACCTGAATAATAACCGACAGGTCCTCGATGAAGAAGATGGCGCAAAGCACCGGCAACAGCAGCTCCTTGCGAATGAGAATCGCAAACACGGCTATAATGCCGCCAAGCGTCAAGCTGCCCGTGTCGCCCATGAACACCTGAGCCGGATAGGCATTGTACCACAGGAAGCCAACGAGGGCGCCGATAAACGCCGACATATACACCACGAGCTCTTCGGAACCGGGTATATACATTATATTAAGGTAGGAGGAGTAAATGAGGTTACCTCCAAGATAAGCCATAATCGCCAACGCCGTTCCTATGATTGCCGAAGTTCCGGTGGCGAGTCCGTCAAGCCCGTCGGTGAGATTGGCGCCATTGGATGTCGCCGTAACGACGAATATCACCACGAGCACGAAAAGAATCCAACCGCCGGCAGTGGCATACTTGCCCATCCACTGGGTGAGGTCGCTATATTCAAAGTTGTTGTCTTTCACAAACGGGATGGTGGTTTGAGGGGTTTTCTCCTCCTCGCCGCTATACACGACAACAGTTTCATCGGGATTGCCTGTCGGCATCTCGGTGTTCTGGCGCATGACGATTGCCGGGCTGAAGAACATCGTAAGCCCCACAATAAGACCGAGTCCCACCTGTCCTACAATCTTGAACTTGCCTTTAAGCCCCTCCTTGTCATGGCGAGCCACCTTGATGTAGTCATCAAGGAATCCCAATGTGCCGAGCCACACGGTGGAAACAATCATCAGCGCCATGTAGACATTGGAGATATTTCCTACAAGGATGCACGGCACGAGAATCGACAGGATTATAATCACTCCTCCCATGGTGGGGGTGCCTGTCTTTTTCATCTGACCTTCAAGTCCGAGATCGCGCACGATTTCTCCGACCTGCATCATCTGGAGCCGTTCAATTATACGTTTACCAAACACAATGGCTATAAACAGAGCCAGCACAAATGCCACTCCGGAGCGGAAAGTGATGTAGTCCATCAGCCTTGCCCCGGGCACATTCAAAGATTCAAGATATTGGAACAGATAATATAACATGATTTATTATGTTCTTTTAGAGTTCAGCGGCAATTATCTCTTTCACCACTTCACGGTCGTCGAAATGATGTTTCACTCCTTTTATTTCCTGGTAATCCTCGTGTCCTTTTCCGGCGACAAGGATAACATCGCCGGCGGCAGCCAGAGCGGCGGCGGTGCGGATCGCTTCGCGACGGTCCACGATGCTCAGCGTCTTCTTTCTACCCTCAACATCGAGCCCGGCTTCCATGTCATGGAGGATTTCAGCCGGATCCTCGTCGCGGGGATTATCGCTTGTCAGGATCAAACGGTCGCTTCTCAACACGGCTTCTTTCGCCATGATGGGACGCTTGCCCTTGTCGCGGTTACCGCCCGCGCCAACGACTGTGATGATAGAGCCGCGGTTGCCGACCACCTCCCTGATAGCCTGAAGCACGTTGACAACGGCATCGGGGGTGTGGGCATAGTCCACGATGGCGGTATAGCCTTTGGGAGAATGGAACGCCTGGAAACGTCCGGCAACCGGCACAAGACGGCTCATGTTGACGAGCACTTGCTCAAGGTCCCATCCAAGCAATATTGAAGCGCCATAGACCGCGGTGAGGTTATAGGCGTTGAATTTACCGGTGAACAGCACTTCCACTTCACGCCCGTTGAATGTCATTGAAGTTCCGTCAAGACGGCTTTCGACCACTCTGCCCATGAAGTCGGCGCGAGTGCGCAGTGAATAAGTGTAACGGCGCGCCGAGGTGTTCTGCAACATCACTTCCCCGCTCTTGTCGTCAAGATTGGTAAGTGCGAACGCCGATGAAGGCAAGCCGTCGAAGAATGATTTTTTTGCGGCGAGATAAGCCTCGACCGTTTTATGGTAATCAAGATGGTCGCGGGTGAGATTGGAGAAAATGCCGCCGGCGAAATTAAGCCCGGCGATGCGGTGCTGGTGGGCGGCGTGGGAACTTACTTCCATCGACGCATAGTCACATCCCGCCTCGACCATGCGGCTCAGCAGAGCATTGATGGTGAGCGGGTCGGGAGTAGTCTGGTTTGTGGGAATCGCCTCATCCTCGATGTAGTTGCAAACGGTAGAGAGCAATCCGGCTTTATATCCCATCAGTCGAGCCATTTCATAAATAAGCGTGGCGGTTGTGGTTTTGCCGTTAGTTCCGGTGACACCCACAAGCTTCAGTTTGCGCGACGGATTGTCGTGCCATTCCGAGGCGAGATAGCCAAGCGCGATAGCCGAATCAGGCACTTTTATATAGGTTATCGATGTTTCCAAGAACTCCGGAAATTCTTCACACACTATAGCGGACACGCCGCTGTATTGCAAAAGCGGGATGAATGAATGACCGTCGACATTGGTTCCTCTGACTGCCACAAAGAGCGAGCCCTTGGTTACTTTTCGGGAGTCACTCACCACGTCGGTGATTGTTTTGTCTTCGCTTCCGATGATTTCTTCTACCATCAGAGCAGAAAGGAGTTTGGAAAGAGATTTCATATCTTCAGTTTTATTATTTTTCTATTGAGCCAATTGCAAGGTAATCTTAGTTCCAGGCGCAAACGCCACCCCGGGCGAAATCGACTGAGCCACGACATAACCCGATCCATGGAACTTGACGTCGACTCCGGCGTTTTCAAGAGTGTTGATCGCATCGCGTAGACTGCACCCCACCACGTTAGGCATACCCGCGCCTTTATCTTTCGGAGCGAAATAGCGGTAGCCTTTGAAGTCAAGCCCCTGACGGAGATGCTCCACTTTCCCACCGGGAGTGCTGGCATATAGAGTGGGTTTCGTCACCTTGGGTTCCTCGGGATGATAGTCGGAACTGTTGTTCAACATTCCGCGTGAATACATTTTAAGCGCTATGTTTTTAAGAACGGTGCCGCTCGTGCTCGCAGCTCCGAATGCATTCTGAGTGGGTCGGCAAGTGAGCACCACGCAAGAATAGAGCGGCTTTTCAGCGGGGAAGAAACCGCAGAAAGCGAGTCGCTTCTTGCCGGTGTTGTAGGCTCCGTTCTCGATGATGTAGCAGGTTCCTGTTTTGCCTGCGATTTTCACTCGGTCGCTGCGCAACATTTTTCCGGTTCCGTGCTCGCCCCACACCACCTGAGTGAGCATGTCGCGCATGAGCTGAGCAGTTCGCGGCGAACAAGCCTTTCCGGTTCCCATATAGGTTATCGGCAACACCGAGTCGATTGTCTCTGACCTGAGCCTGTCGACAAGGCGGGGCTTGACATAGACACCGTCGTTGGCGATGGCATTATATATTGAAAGGGTGTAGAGCGGCGGTATCTCGGTGGTGTAGCCGTAGCACATTCTCGACAACGCGATTCTGCCTCCGCGATTGTTTGCCACGCTGTCGATGCGCGGCGGACGCTCGCCGGCGATACCTGTGTTCATCGGCGAAAGGAATCCGAGCTCTTTAAGACGAGTGTAGAACGCTCCTGGATTTTCACCGTAACGCGAAGTGATGATTTTAGCCATACCAATGTTTGACGAGCGCTCTATCACCTCTTTCACCGGCATCGACGGAGCCGAGTGGGAGTCGGTGATGGGACGACCGCCGGCATAGGCGAAAGCGTGTCCAGTGGTGATGACATCGTCGACGTTCTTCACTATGCCGTCTTCGAGGGCAATCATCATGGAAAGCGTCTTCACAACCGAGCCCGGCTCATAGCCAAGCACGGCGCGGTTCATGCCTTCAATATACTCGCCGGTGGTGTTATTCCGTTCAAGATTGGAAATTGCCTTGATGTTTCCGGTAGAGACCTCCATGAGCACGGCGACACCCCACTCGGCGCCACACATTGTCAGCACATTGTTGAGCTCATTTTCCACGATATCCTGCATGTCGATATCGATAGTGGTGTGAATGTCATATCCAGCCACCGGAGGCACGTCGGTCCAGTTCACAATATCCTTTGTCAACGGCACTTTCTTGGCAATGCCCGGCTTGCCGTAAAGGAGGGAATCGAGGGCGCGTTCAAGCCCTGAGATTCCATGGGTTTCTCCGGTCACGGAATCAATGCCGACACCGCCCACGCTTCGCGACGCCATGGCGCCGTAAGGTTTCACACGGCGGTTCACGCGCTCTTTCGTCAGACCGTTTTTATTGGGATTCCTTATGCTGAAGAAGGGGAAGGTGCGCAACAGCAACCAATCGGAGTAGGAGATGTTGGACAGTATCTTATAAGCGCGCGGTCTTTTTTCCCTCGGTTTTTCAAGCGGCTTTTTCAGTCGAGCCAACCATTCCTGACGGGTTCTCACAGGGAAGTGCAACGCAAGCGAGTCGGCAAGCGAATCAAGGGCGAGGATGTATCTGCCCTCAAGAAAACGCTCGCTTCGGTAATCGATTCTCACATGATAGAAGCTGAGATTGGTGGCAAGAATCTGTCCGTTGTTGGACAATATATTGCCGCGCTCGGGCGAAATCTCCACGACGCGCGAAAGCTCAGACATGGCTTTTTCATTCCACTTATTCGCCGACAACACCGTGTTGTCAAACGACTGGTAGGCTATTATTCCTGCAAAGATAAGGATGAACCCTATCACAAGAATGTAGCGGAGCAAAATATGTGTGCGGTTCTCTTTTTTCATCGTCGATTAGTCTCTTGAAAGTTTAAAAGGCGGTTGGTCCTGAATTTTCAAATGCAGGTGCATGGTGTCGACAAGTTCCTGCATGGAGGATTCGCGGATGCGGCTCATGTAGGTGCTGCGTTCTCTCACGCGCTCGGTCTCCAAAACCTCAAGTTGCTGTTCGAGCCGGCGAATTTCTTCCATGCGAGTGAGACATTGATAACGGTTCGTAATGTAAGCCATCACCATCAACATTCCCAAAGCGACGGCTTTCCAATGACGCGAAAAGAAGTCGACCGACAGGAATTTTCCGTAGAAAATTCGAGCCAGTATATTCTCTTTTTTCTTTTTTTGTTTTGCCTGCGCCATCGGTTTATATCTCCTCGACTATAATATCACAATTTTTCAGCTATTCTCAATTTCGCGCTTCTTGAACGGGGGTTACGTTCGACCTCCTCTTCATCAGCGACCACGGGTTTGCTCGTAAGCAACTTGAACGGTGAAAGATTCCTGCCGTAAAAATCACGGGCATCTTTACCCTCAAGATTGCCTGCGCGCATGAAGTTCTTGACCAATCGGTCTTCAAGGGAATGATAGGTTATTATCGCAAGCCTTCCGCCCGGTTTCAGAACTTCAAGCGACTGAAGCAGAAAGTCGCGCAGAGCGTCAATCTCGTTGTTGACCACTATTCTCAGCGCCTGGAACACCTGAGCAAGCTCTTTTTTCTCCTTCTTGGGGTTGATCAGAGGCGCCACGGCGGCAAGCAGAGCATCGGTGGTTTCAATCGGAGCCGCATTGCGCGCCTTTACCAATGCCGCCGCAAATTTGCGGGCGTTTTTGAGCTCTCCATACAGGTAGAACATGTCGGCAAGCTCCTCTTCGGTTGAGTTATTCACCACCCATGCCGCCGATCGCGAAGAGCTGCGGTTCATTCTCATGTCAAGCGGACCGTCGGCACGGAATGAAAAACCGCGCATGGCATCGTCGAAATGATGGAACGACACACCGAGATCGGCAAGAATACCATCGACTGAATCCACGCCATAGTAACGCAAAAAGTTGCGCATGAAGCGAAAGTTGCCGTATACAAATGTAAACCGCGGATCATCTATCGCATTTGAACGAGCGTCCATATCCTGATCAAACCCGTAAAGATGCCCCTCCTCCCCAAGCTCCGACACGATGGCACGGGAATGTCCTCCGCCACCGAAAGTAGCGTCCACATAGCAGCCATCGGGCTTTATATCAAGACCTTGAATAGATTGAGTCAATAGTGCGGGAATATGATATACTTCTTGAGTCATTGCACGGAATCGAGGTTGGTATTAATTGGTTGTAAAGTTAGCGAATTTTACAAATTTACATCCATAAATTTCAAAAAATATTTCACCAATTTATCAACATTTCACACTGTGCCACCAACACTTTGCTTTCCGCCCCCTCATTCCCGCCCTAATCTCCACTAAATGCGGCAAAACCATGACGGTTAAAACCCTCGACAAAATAAAAAAAGCACCCTCGACAAGCGTCGTGGATGCCATGTATTTGAATTTACAATTGCAAACTCACTCCTCGTTCAAGAGGATTTCAGCAAGTTTTTTCACCCCCTCGGAAGCGCCCATTTTGAGAACCGTGACCCCGTCGGGGACCGATGCGGGATGGGGGTCGATGTAATAGACCGGAACGCCCCTACGAACGTAATGAAGCAATCCGGCAGCGGGATAGACATTCAGCGAAGTGCCTATAACGACGAAAATATCAGCCTGCTGCACAAGCTCTATCGCCGGTTCGATATTAGGCACAGCTTCCTGGAAAAACACAATGTGGGGACGAACACGATGCCCGTCGATGACTGTTGACGGTGTAGTTTCAAGCGCGCCCGGCTCAAGCCGATAAACCTTAGTCTCGTCGTCTATAGCCCTTACTTTCATAAGCTCGCCATGAAGATGAAGCACGTTTCCGCTTCCGGCGCGCTCGTGGAGATCGTCGACGTTTTGCGTAATAATATATGTGTCAAAGTGTTTTTCCAACTCCACAAGCCCTTTGTGTCCCGCATTAGGCTCAGCCTTGAGCAAGTCTCGGCGGCGCGCGTTGTAGAACTCATGGACAAGCTCGGGATTGCGGGCAAATCCGTCAGCGCTCGCAACATCCATGACCGGATATTTTTCCCAAAGTCCTCCGCTGTCACGAAAAGTGGAGATACCGCTTTCGGCGCTCATACCCGCGCCGGTTGATATAACAAGTTTCTTCTTCATCACATTACGTTTTTAAAATCGTAAATATAACAAATTTCCATCTATTCTATCCAACGACAGGGATGCTATTTTTTCTTTTTATGCAGCAGAAACGACGGATTGATTCTCATGTAAATTCCCGCCGCAAAGCTCACACCGCCTTTCATGCGCTCTCTCACGCCATCCTGATTGGTTCCGTTGCACGACAGACGGTCATAAATGTCGACATTGACGCCGAGTGAAAATCCCTCGGCAAACTCTTTGCCATAGTCAAAACCCGCATAGAGAGTCGAAGGCTTGTCATAGGTCATTCCGGGATATTTTGTCGACACACAGCCAAACAATGGATACCCGAACATCGATATGAACCTGTCGCCATAGAAATAACCCAATTTGAAACGCGAATAGCGAGTTTCAAGACTGCAATGGGCATAAACGGCGCTTCCGCTGCCGAAACTCCACAATTCACCTGCCTGCTGGTAGTAGCCGAGGAGGTCTATCTCGGCGCTGACACGCTTCACGCGGCGGCGGTCAAGACTCAGCGACGCCCCAAATCCCACGGCGCCGTTCATAAGGGTCTGCACGGAATTGGAAGTTATGGTGTCAATCTCGCCTCCGCGATGCTGGGCGAGAAACTGGACGGGAGTGTAAAAGTGGAGCCTCGACTTTTCATCGTTATACTTCAGCCGGCTCGACAACCCAAACACAAATTCCTCCTGATGAGTATCGCCGTGATAGATAAAACTCTGCCAGTCGACCCACATGTCAGCGTCAAGCCAACGATTCTTGTAGAGGAGCTGTACGCCGGTCTCCTGATCGGCGGTAAGATTCAATTCAGGCTCATAGAGCGGCATCAGCAACCGGTGGTTGGAACCGCCGTAGATGCTTCCGAGCACTGCCTGCAGTCCGAAATCGGTGGCAAACTGAACCCTGAAGAATGGCACAAGATGAACGCCGTTGACACGCTCATCTCCGGTCCACTCGGCAATGTCGCGATAGGCGATATTGGGATATGAGTCAGTCCCCCAAAAACGTAGAAGATTCAACCCTATCTCAGTTTTTATTTTCGGAGTGGGCATATAACTTACCACAGGACACAGCCGGAATCCCGGCAAGGTGTAGCCGCTCATGACCGACGTGGAAAACTCATCGTTACGGAAAAACAGCAATCCGCCTACATTCAGACGCAATTCTCCCGTATAAGCTGAATCAAGCTCCTCGTCGGAAAGATAAATATTTCTATCAAACTGAGCATACAGGTCACCGCATCCCGATAACAACGTCACAACAAAAGCAACCAAGCTCAAAAAAAATTGTCTCATTAATTATATATTACGCAGGCATAAAAAAAGAATCAACCGGAATATATGCGTTCCGGCTGATTCTATTAACGGATATATTGTTAAAATATTATCTTACCCGTCTTCGCTCCGCTGCGATAGATATAGACGCCCCGGTCGAGAGTGACACCGTCGAGCGAATCGAAGTCGCCGACTTTCACGCCTCCGATAGTAAAGACTTCGATCGGCATATTTTCTTCAACCTCCACTGTTTCAATAGCCGAGGCGATGAGCTCTCCGGCTTCGAGCTTGATGCAGTCCCAAAGCACACCGCTCTTGTCCTTGCAATTGGACGCGGTCAACGTCAATTTGTTTTCTCCGACTTTCAGCAATGACGCCGGGAAAGTGACGCTCTGAACCAGATGTCTGCCCGCCTGGGTGGCGCTACGGCGAATGGATCCGTCGTCTTTAAGGCTCCACGTGGCTTTATTCGTTCCGTTTATGCCCACAGCTATTTTCGGCGAGTTGGACACACCGGCAATTGACGCGGTAAACTTGGCATCGCCGGCATATTCCTTGTCAAGATTGAACTTAACCGTCCACACTCCGTTCATCGTCTGGGCGTTATACCAGTCTTTCGCCGGGTCGCTCGCCCCTACCACATACTCGATATTTGCCGGGATTCCCTGCCAGCACTCATAAGCGCGAGGCTTGTCGCTGCCGTTGAAGCCATCGGCGCGGCGGTTGTTTTCACCGATATTCCACAGAAGATTGGAATAGGTTTCAGGAGTCCAGTCGATGGTGCCGAGGTCAATTGATTCGGCATCGACCGAAATGTCCTTAATGCGCAACTCGTCGGTGACGGTTCCTGTAGTGGCATAGGCAAACAGGGCGTAATCGCCCTTGCGTACATTCTTAATAGCGAAATTGCCATCGGCATCGGTCTTTGCCCAGAAAATATATTTGCCACCCTGAGCGAGAAGATCGACATCAGGCTCGGCAAGCACCACCTGGATGTCGCCGCAAGTCTGTCCGGTAGTAACATTGATTTTACCGCTGACCGTAGCGCGGTCCAAGGGATAATATTGATTTTCAAACCACTTGAAAGGCCATTCAGCCTGAAGCTCCTTAGCCTTCGCGCGGGCGTCGGCAATCATGGCGTCGCGGCTGTCGCCTGAGTTGACATAGATGAAGAATGGACCGAACAGCTGATGTTCGTCATCGTCATAAGTCTGAGATGACGCACCGAGATGTTCGCCCTGAAGCATCTGAATCGTGATGGGCGACTTGCTTGTGGCATGCACCGTCAGTTCCTGACGCATGGGACCGCCGTTGATCCACTCGTAGCTCACGGGGATGTTCCACACTCCGACTTTCCCGTTCATCAGCCCGTGGAAATCGTCGCTGTCGATAAACTGAGCCCAATTATATTTGGTGTAGATCGAGCCGTCAGCCATTTTATAAGTGGCATCTTGAATGGTGTTCTCTGACTTCTCGGCAACGCTCATCTCCGAGTTGGAGGGGATGGCGCCCTGCATCACGTCGTCGACATAACCGTCGAGGAAAGTCGACGCGAGCCTGGTGCACACACGAGTTTCTTTCACGGGACCCACTCCGCCTTTCGACGTGTCGCCACTCTTGCTATTGCCGTTAACGATAACATAGGTGTAGACACCGCTCTCGCCCTTGCGCAGGATATAGCCTTGCTGATAAAGCGGGAGCGCGCTGTTTGCCGACGCCGTGTAAAGCACCTCGATATAATCATCGGTTTGCTTGACGATTTCAGCCTTCCCGGCACCGAGAGTGCGGTTCTTGTTAGTAGTGTAGTCAAAATATATACCGTTGCTTGCGAGAATGTTGTCAGTTCCGTTATCAGGATGCTTCATTGTCTTGGCAAGTCCGCTACCTTCAATCGAGAGCGTGATGATGCCGTTTGACATCGTACACGTGCGGTTGCTTTTCAAGTCAACGGTCATCTCGCCTTCAGCGTTTGCCGTTAAAGCAAACGCCGCAAGCGAGGCAACAATAAAAGATTTTTTCATCATAAGCTGAATAGTGAGTATTATTTAGCGCTGCGGTTGCGCCACAAAGCGGTCATGTCCTCAAGAGTCTTGCCCTTGGTTTCAGGAACGAGCTTGTAAACGAACACAGCGGCGATAACGCATATCACGCCATAGAGCGCGTAGGCAAACATGTGGCCGAAGCGGCTGCCCATTTCTCCCAACTCCATGTTGTACATCGGCACGAATGTGCTCGAAACGATAAAGTTGAAAATCCACTGGAAAGCGACAGCGATAGCCACGGCGGCGCCACGGATAGTGTTGGGGAAAATCTCGGAAATAAGCACCCAGCAGATGGGACCCCAAGAGAACATGAACGACGCAGAGTAGATCATGATGCACACAACCGGCACGATGGGAGCCACGGTAATAATGTTGGACACGGCAACGCCGATAGCACCGATAGCCATACCGATAGAACCCCAGATGAGCAACGGTTTGCGACCGAGCTTCTCAACGGTGAAGATTGCAACGAGAGTGAATGAAATATTGACGATACCCATGATAATGGTCTGCACCATCGGGTTGCCCATATTCATAGACTCAAATATGCGCGGAGCATAGTAGAGCACGGCGTTGATACCGACAGCCTGCTGGAACACTGACAGCATGATTCCGACGAAAATAACCATAACGCCGAATGAGAAGAGACGTTCGCTCTTGACATCGACAGTCGACTTGATGTCGGCAAGAATTTCACGAGCCTTCTGAATGCCGTTGATGCGAGCAAGCACGCTGAGAGCCGACTCGTCCTTGCCAACGAGAGCAAGATAACGGGGAGACTCGGGCACAAGACACACAAGGATAGTAAACGCGCCGGCAACAAACGCTTCGCTACCGAACATGTAGCGCCAGCCGGTCATAATGGTCCATGCATCAGAACCCGACACAACGATATAGATGTTTTCGGCTGTTTTCTCGATGATGGGGTTAGTGTGGTCGCCAAGAATAAGGAAGTTAACGAAGTAGACAACAAGCTGTCCGAAAATAATAGCAAACTGGTTCCATGACACAAGCGTGCCGCGGATATTGGAAGGAGCGACCTCGGCGATATACATGGGGCAGATAGCTGACGCAAGACCCACGCCGATACCACCGATAATGCGGTAGAGATTAAACATCCACAACAAGCTGTAGGTGGGCTTGCCGTGTTCAAAGAAAAGGAACTCGGGATAATATGACCCGAGAGCCGACAGGAAGAAGAAGACTCCCGCCAAAATCAATGATTTTTTACGACCGTAGTTCTGGGCGCAGAATCCCGACAGGGCGCTACCCAAGATGCAGCCCAAAAGGGCGCTTGAAGAAGTTATGCCATGAATGACATCAGTGTAAACAAAATCCTTGGCTCCAAGGAAGAACGCCTGCAGTCCCTTCTCGGCGCCCGAGATAACCGCTGTATCATATCCGAAGAGCAAACCGCCGAGCACCGCCACGAGGACGATTGAGAAAAGATAGCCTTTACTCCCCTTTTCAGGATAATCCATATTTGTAAAGATTTATAGGTTAGTATTCAAGGTTATGAAATATACGACTATGACAGGATTCGGACTCCGAACCCCGTCATAGCTGTAATTATCAATATAAAATTTGTCGCAGTGACATTAGCAGTACATGGCAACGATTGCCTCATAAAGTTCCTGCTTGCCGCTGGTCTGCTTGGGTTCATTAACTTCCTTACCGTAGGCAGCAACTTCCTCAAGAGTCATCTTGCCGTCTTCGAAGTCCTTACCCTTGCCTGCGTCAAACGAAGCATAGCGTTCTTCGAGCATCTTCTTGTAGGGTGACTCCTCAAGAATAGCTGCCGCGCTTTCAAGAGCGCGAGCCATAGCGTCCATACCTGCGATGTGGGCAATGAAGATGTCTTCGAGGTCGGTAGAGTTGCGACGGGTTTTAGCGTCGAAGTTGGTACCGCCGTTGCCGAGACCGCCGTTGCGGATGATCTGCATCATAGCCTGAGTGAGCTCAAAGTTGTCGATGGGGAACTGGTCGGTATCCCAGCCGTTCTGGTAGTCGCCGCGGTTAGCGTCGATTGAACCAAGCATGTTGTTGTCAACGGCAACAGCAAGTTCGTGTTCGAAAGTGTGGCCGGCGAGAGTAGCGTGGTTAACCTCGATATTCAACTTGAAATCATTTTCAAGACCGTGAGCCTTGAGGAAGCCGATAACGGTTTCGCTATCCACATCATACTGATGCTTTGAGGGTTCCATCGGTTTGGGCTCGATAAGGAATGTTCCGGTAAAGCCTTTTGAGCGAGCGTAGTCGCGAGCAAGCTTAAGCATCATAGCCAAGTGCTCTTTTTCGCGCTTCTGGTCAGTGTTGAGAAGGCTCATGTAACCTTCACGACCGCCCCAGAACACATAGTTGGTACCGCCGAGGGCGATAGTAGCGTCGATAGCGTTCTTGATCTGAACGGCAGCGCGAGCCACAACGTCAAAGTCAGGGTTGGTAGCGGCTCCGTTCATATAACGACCGTTGCCAAACACGTTAGCTGTTCCCCAAAGGTTCTTGATGCCGGTTTCAGCCATCTTTTCCTTAAGGTAAGCAACGATTTCCTTAAGATTGCTTTCATATTCCTCAACAGAGTTGCCTTCGCTCACGAGGTCAACATCGTGGAAGCAGAAATATTCGATACCCATCTTCTGCATGAATTCGAAACCTGCGTCAGCTTTCTGCTTTGCAATCTGCACAGCGTCAGTACCCTCGTTCCAGGGGAATTTCTTTGTGCCGCCGCCAAACTGGTCGCTTCCTTCAGCACAAAGTGTGTGCCACCAAGCCATAGCGAACTTCAACCAGTCTTTCATTTTTTTGCCAAGAATCACCTTTTCAGCGTCATAGTAACGATAAGCCAGGGGATTCTTGCTATCCTTGCCTTCAAACTTGATTTTTCCTATCCCGGGAAAATACTCTTTAGTTGCCATAATTGTTGTTTTGTTATAGGTTAATATTTTGTCTTATTATTTCAGTTCAGTTTCAAGAATTTCTTTCCATCGTCCGTAGGCGTCGGCATAAGCCTGACGGTCAGAAGCCTTCGGCTCGATAATCTCGATGCGGTCAAGCGTAGAGAAAGCCTCGTTATTGTCGGCATAAATTCCCACGCCTATTCCGGCACCTTTTGCCGCGCCCACTGATCCGTCGGTGTCAAACAGTTCGATAGTAGCGCCGCTCACTCCTGCAAGAGTTTCGCGGAAGATGGGGCTAAGGAACATATTGGCGTGGCCGGCATGAATCTTTTTCACGTCCATTCCAAGCGATTCCATGATTTCGATGCCATATTGGAAGGAGAACACGATACCCTCCTGGGCTGCTCTCACAAGATGCTCTTTTCCATGGCGCAGGAAGTTGACACCATGAATAGAGCTTCCTATCTCACGGTTCTGAAGCACGCGCTCAGCGCCGTTTCCAAAGGGTAGAATTGTCACGCCCTCGCTGCCGATGGGCACCCGGGCGGCAAGATCGTTCATGCCGGGATAGCTGATGCCTTCGGGAGCCACGTTGCGCTTCATCCATGAATTGAGGATACCGGTGCCGCTGATGCAAGCCATCACGCCGAGACGGGTCTGACCGGCGCCATGATTCACATGGGCAAAAGTGTTGACACGCGATTTTTTATCATAGTTCACTTCTCCGTTCACACCATAGACCACACCCGAAGTCCCTGCGGTCGAAGCGATTTCGCCGGGGTTGAACACGTTAAGTGACAGCGCATTGTTGGGCTGGTCGCCGGCACGGTAGGCTACCGGAATACCCTCCACGAGTCCCAGTTCGGCAGCAGCCTCGGCGGTCACATGTCCCTGAACCGAGAATGTAGGAACGATTTCGGGGATAATTGAGGGATTGTAGCCGAAATATGCCATCACCGCGTCGGAAAGGCGCTCGTTTTTGAAGTCCCACAACATCGCCTCAGACAATCCTGAGATTGTTGTGCAGACACGGTCGGTGAGCCTCATAGCGATATAATCGCCGGGCAGAAGAATTTTATCTATTTTCGCAAACAGCTCGGGCTCATTTTCCTTAACCCAAGCAAGTTTGGTGGCTGTAAAATTGCCGGGAGAGTTAAGGATAGTGCTGAGACACTGCTCTTCGCCAATCTCGTTGAACGCCTTTTCTCCATAGGGAACTCCGCGCGAGTCGCACCAAATAATAGCAGGACGGAGCACGTTGCGATCCTTGTCGATGCACACCAATCCATGCATCTGATAAGAGATGCCGATAGCCTTGATGTCAGATGGCTCAATCTGAGCCTTGGCAAGAATCGACTGAGTGGACTGGCGGAGGTGTTCCCACCACTGCTCGGGGCGCTGCTCAGCCCATCCTTGTTTCACCGACAGAATCTCTGCCTCCACTTTCGGGAAAAATGCCGATGACACGCACTTGCCTGTCTCAACATCCACAAGACTCGCCTTTACCGACGAGCTTCCTATGTCATAACCTAATAGATACATATTTCACTGTGTTTACTGATTAGCAATTTTTTTAACGTCGACTGCGGTTGTATTTTTTGCGGTCAAACTTATAATATCTCGCCGCACGATGAGCCACGCCCTGCTGCCGCTCCTCAAGAGGCACCACATAGTCCATCAATGCTATCTTTTTATGAAAGTTGCGGGCATCCACCTTGTGATTGAGCAGTATCTCGTAGAGCGACCTGAACTGAGCCGCCGTAAATTTGCGGGGCAGCAATTCAAACAGCACCGAGGGGTTCATGTCGGTGACGCCGCGAAGATTCAATAGCGCTTCGGAAACAATCTGATTATGGTCAAATGCAAGAGTGCCGATTTCAGCCACCGGCGTCCAGAACGCGCTCGAGCTTACAAGCTGCTTCTCATTGGCGCGGTCAAGCTTGACAAGCGCCACATAGCCCACGGTGACAATCCTGTCGACATGCACTTTCTGCGCGCGTTCGAGCCACAGCACGTCACGAGAATCATTGGTCCTGTTTTTCGAGCCGAAAGCCTTGAACTGCATGAGATTCACATTTTTAAGCCCTGTGAGTTCAAAAAGTACCCTGGCGGCGGCTTCATCCAGATCCTCATCCTCATAAATGAGGCTTCCGGGCAATTTCATGCCATGAAATTCGCCTCCGTCGTCAACACCGTCACGCTTCACCAACAGCACACACAAGCCGTCGCCGTCAAAGCCGACCAC
Source organism: Bacteroides sp. (assembly GCA_014801525.1). Taxonomy (GTDB): domain Bacteria; phylum Bacteroidota; class Bacteroidia; order Bacteroidales; family Muribaculaceae; genus Muribaculum. Next base: position 146,583 of record JAAVEB010000014.1, on the reverse strand, counting down.
GACACAGTCCACTGATATATGGTTATTTGCAAGGCGGTATAGAGTTTCGGTTGGTTCCATGGTGAAAATCAGAATCGTTTTGCGATGCAAATATAATCCATCTTTCCTTAAAAAACAAAAAAGATTTTAATGTTATAAAACATTGTTTGCGTTAAAGATAGTTTTCATCCATTTTACATGAAGTCGCCCGGCTTATCATCCTACGGACAATATGCCCCGGAAAAAGGTCAATACCCTGTGGCTCCACCCACAAATCCGCAATCCACAGGAATGATTTCCACAGCATAAGGCACCGCCTTCGCCGAGCGCGGCACCACCCTGGTGTCGTGATAATAATAGCGTTGCTGACGGTCCCATGCCCTCCACTCAAGCTGACGAGTTTCGCCGGGAGGGATGTCGCAATCCACTCTTACGCTGCGCGCATGAAGCATTTTCCCCTCGCCGACAGTGCGATAAACGATATTCAAGACAATGAAATCCAATGGGCTGCTGTAGCGGTTCGTCACACGGGCGCTCTCCTTCATCGAGCGTAATGCCTTGTCGTATCCCTCAACGGCGATACTGTCGGGCGGCAACCCCTCAGCTGATGCGGTCTCGTCATATTGGAGCTCCGTTTCAGCCTTCGCAGCCTTAAGTTTTCCCCTTGTGGTTCTCGTGTCGGCAAACCCCGAAACTACCCCCAAAGCAACAATCGCAAATAAAATTATAGCCGCTCGCATCATAAATAAACAGGTTCTAAGGGTCCGTCGGAAGGGAGCGGAAAGACTTTAACACACCCGTCATCGTTAGCGGCATCGCTCCCGGTGGAACGAATGTAAAGACGTGACAGATAAGGAATCATGCGCCACACTTGAACACTAAGTTTTTTGCCGCGGCTTTTAAACACAAGGCGGCTGTCGCCCGAGAGCGTCAAGGTGAATTTTTTCGACTTCATGAGCCGCGAGCCGCCGTCGGAATCGGTAAACAGCTCCGCAGAATAAACCCCTTTGGAGGAAGTAGCCGAAAAAGTGCCCATCACAGTGCCGGGAAGAAGCGACCGCGAGGGCGACCTCAAAATCACCATGCGATAAGCGTCGGCTTCGTCAAAATGAGGCTTGTCAGCGACACGCTCGATCAGCACCATCGCGCCATTGCAAGGAAAACGCCATATACCCTCCACCTTGTGAAGCGGGCGAGACGACAGTTCCGCCTTAACCCCTTGAATGTCGGCATATTTCACGACATCAGCCGATTGAGCCAACGCCACTTGAACGGCGGAAATCAGCAACAGCGACAAAATAACGGCAACGCGAAACATGGCGGAGAGATGGAAAACAATAGCGGAATTTTAGATAGTCTTGAACTGATATTGGAGTCCGAAGCTCAAAATCTCCTTCAACTGCCAGCAGCGCCATGTGCCCCGCGAATCCTTTGGCGTGCTTGAATCATAGCGGAGATGCACGAAAATCTGCGTAGACAGATAGCGGTTTATCGAGAAGTTGAGCGTGTTCTCCCAATCACCCTGGAGATAATCGTAGTCGGTGAACACGAATAGGCGCGACGTGTAGTTGATGTTCCACATGATGTCCCAGTTCACCTTAATCTCGGCGTTGCTACCAACCTCGCTCGCCGTGCGGTGTCCTTCGTCTATACCGAAATTGGTCACCGGGATGCGATGGCTCGATGACACCTTCAGGTTATATGAAAGCGGAGCTATCGACATGTCCATCGCAAAATGCCGCGGTTTGTTCTTGTAATTATATGTCATACCGAGACCCACGTTCAATTCGCCCGGCGACATGAACGCCGCTTTCATCGTGTGGCTGTTAGGCTTATAGTTATTGAAGAACTGCGTTTTAAACGTGGCGTTCATCGAGTAGTACCAGTTGTTGACAGCACGCAGCCCGAGGGTTCCGTTGAACTGGAACATATCCTGGCTGATGGCATAATTGTGGATGGAGTCATTAGGGGCGCTGGCTATACCGAGCTTATACTGCGTCGTCGCCTCGGCAATGAAATTAGGGTGGAATTTAGGATTGAGCTTCACGTTCCACTTAATGTTGGCGATAGCGTTTATATTGTTGTCGCCACCCTGATACCAGTTGGGGCTCACGTAAGCCTGAGAAAATTGAGCCGAGGCGTTAAACACATGCAGCCAGTGTTTCTGAATCACCTCGACCGGAGCCACCTCTGATTTCAGGTCTGATTCAGAGACATTGACAATCACCTCGTCGAGAGTGATTCTCGATGTAGAGGGGTCGACAGTAGCTTTATAAGTTTTCGGCGGCACGGGCAGCGTGTTTATATTATAACGCACTCTTTCAGGATAAGCCATCATGTAGGTCTGCTTCAAATAGCGGTAACGCCTGTTGCTTTCAGCTACCTCCTTCAGCCAGTCGGTGCCGGCGATCTCCCCGGCAAAAATATCGTCGCCGTCGGTCACGTCGACCGAATCAAGATAAACCACACGGTCAAACACCATGGGCATAAACGCCACCTTCGGCAGGGTTCTCGGCTTGATAAACGCCACGCTCAGCGAGTCGGCAATCGAATCGATCGCCTCAACGTCATCTCCTATAAAATCAAAAAACGGATTGTTCTTGCGGCTCAACTCTTCGGGTTCATCGTCATTCGCCGGAGCGGTAACGGCTCCATTCAGCAAATCCAGCAGCTTAGTGTCAGCCGTGTTGCCGTTTTCAGGAGTCTGAGCGCGGGACACACTTGAATTGAAAACACCCAACGACACTATCAGAAATGATATTATTCGAGCAAAAGACATAGCGATTGATTTATTATCCGACACAAAGATAAACAAAAAAACGCGATTCACCACCGCGTTCATTACTTTTTAGAAAGTGCCGAAAGTCATTTCTCAGCCGTGTAAATGGAGCATGTGCCGAAAGTGAGTCTGCGGCAACGGCAGTTTTTGAACCCGGCTTCGCGCATAAGCTGAAGCATATCCTCGCCCTGCGGAACCGCCGCAATGCTTTCAGGCAAATAAGAATAGGCTCTCACATCATGTGACACCATCCTGCCCACCAGTGGAATGACGTGGCGCGTGTACAGATTGTAGAAAGGCTTCACTATTGGCGACCTCGGCGTTGACAGCTCGATGACACACAGAGTTCCGCCGCGCTGCATCACCCTGTACATCTCGGCATACCCTTTGTCAAGATGCTCGAAGTTGCGCACACCGTAAGCCACCGTTATGCAGTCGAACACTTCCGGGGGAAACGGTAAGTCGAGGCAATCTTCGTTCATGAAACGGATGGCGCCCTCCAGTCCCGCCGCCTCAACCTTTTTCTCGGCAATCGAAATCATGCCGGGGCTGAGATCAATGCCGGTTATGCGTCCGGGATGAAGCTTCTTGAACATGAGCATAGCAAGATCGCCGGTGCCGGTGGCAACATCCAAAATATGCTGTGGAGGCTTGCGCTTCAGCATATTGACCGCGCGCAGCCTCCACAGTTTATCGATGCCGAAAGTCATCATCCTGTTCATGAAGTCATAGGCGGGAGCAATCGAGTCAAACATGTCTCTGACCTGCTCGGTCTTGCGCCTGCCGTCTTCGTAAGGATTAACCTTTTCGGCCTTTACTTCCATCAGCGTGATTCAAGATAGCGTGTCACGTTGTCCTCGATGCGCTCAGCGAGATTGCTTTCATCGCCTCTCACAAACTTCTCGCCGGTGATATGCTCGTAAAGCTCAATATAGCGCTCGCTCACTGACTCACAGAATTCATCGGTCATTTCAGGAACAGTCTGACCGGCTTTTCCCATGAAATCATGTTCGATAAGCCACTGACGCACAAATTCCTTCGACAACTGACGCTGGGGCTCACCCTTAGCGAAACGCTCCTCATATCCGTCGGCATAGAAATAGCGCGACGAGTCGGGAGTGTGGATTTCGTCAATGAGATAGACCTTTCCGTCACGTTTTCCAAACTCATACTTGGTGTCAACAAGAATGAGTCCCTTCTCGGCGGCAATCTCCGAACCGCGCTTAAACAGCATGCGGGTGTAACGCTCCATGGTCTCATAGTCGTCTTTGTCCACAATGCCCTGTGCTATAATCTCTTCACGCGAGATATTCTCGTCATGTCCTGCCTCAGCCTTGGTGGTAGGAGTGATGATCGGCTCGGGGAAACGCTCGTTCTCCTTCATCCCCTCGGGGAGCTTGACTCCGCATATCTCACGCACACCGTTCTGATAGTCACGCCATGCGCTTCCGGTGAGGTATCCGCGTATGATCATCTCCACGCGGAATCCTTCGCATTTCAATCCCACGGTCACCATCGGGTCGGGAGTGGCGAGCTTCCAGTTGGGAACGATGTCGGCGGTAGCGTCGAGGAACTTTGCGGCAATCTGGTTCAGCACCTGTCCCTTGTAGGGTATGCCCTTGGGCAATATCACGTCAAATGCCGATATACGGTCAGTAGCGACCATCACCATAAGATCATCGTTTATGTCATAAACGTCACGCACTTTTCCGTGATATACACTTTTCTGTCCCGGAAAATTAAAATCGGTTTTTGTCAGAGTTTTAATCATTCTCGTTATTCTTGTTATTTTGGTTTTCTGTCAATTTATGCCGGTCATCCCACTGCTGGTAAGCCTCCACTATGCGCTGCACGAGCTGATGGCGCACGATGTCCTTCTTGCCAAATTCCACCATTCCCACTCCGGGCACATCCTTGAGCACCTTCAATGCCTGCACAAGCCCCGACACGGTGCTGCGCGGAAGGTCAATCTGGGTGATATCGCCCGTGATAATCATCTTGGCGTTCATGCCGAGACGGGTGAGGAACATCTTGATTTGATGGGTGGTGGTGTTTTGCGCCTCGTCAAGCACAATAACGGCGTCGTTCAGAGTTCGTCCGCGCATGAAAGCGAGCGGCGCTATCTGAATCACGTTGGTTTCCATATACTCTTTCAGCTTCACCGCCGGCACCATGTCCTCAAGCGCGTCATAAAGCGGTTGCAGATAGGGGTCGATCTTGTCCTTCATGTCGCCCGGCAGGAAACCGAGCTTTTCGCCCGCCTCGACGGCAGGGCGCGAAAGGATTATTTTCCTGACTTCACGATTTTTCAACGCCCTTACAGCCAGAGCAATCGCTATATACGTTTTTCCGGTTCCGGCAGGACCGAGAGCGAAAGTGAGGTCATTTTTAGTCACCGAGTCGACCAGGAGCTGCTGATTTGCCGACCGCGCCGAGATAGGCTTGCCGTTCACGCCATAGATAATCACGCTGTCTTTGGGCATCTCCTTGGGCGCCTTCCCCTTTACGATGTCGAGAATCACATCCTCGGTGAGCTTATTGTATTTGGAGCAATACTCCTCCAGTTCCTTGATTTTCTTTTCAAACAGGGCAGTCTCTTCCTGGTCGCCGATCACCTTTATGATTTGACCGCGCGCCGCCATACGCAGCTTCGGGAAGAGATTGCGTATAAGCTGCATATTGCAGTTATTGACTCCGTAGAAACTCACGGGGTCCACATTTTCTATGATAATTATTCTTTCTATCATCAGCAATTGAGTTGAATGCAAAAATACAACATTTCCACGTAATCGCAAAAATCAGATTACGCCCCTATGTTAAAATCGTCACTAAAGCCACTCCCCACACCACAAGCATCAGATTGCTCACGGCATAAGTCACCGTGTAGCCTATAGCCGGAACGGTGCTCCCAAGAGCATTCTGCACCGCTCCTAAAGAAGCCGTGCTCGTTCGCGCTCCGGCGCAGCATCCTAGCGTTATCGCCGGATTGAACTTGAACACTCTCTTGCCAAGCCACAGCCCGAAAAGCACCGGAAGCGTCGTAGCAACCATGCCGGCTACGAAAATCATCGGTCCCACAGCCTTTATGCCGTCGACAAATGTAGGTCCCGCCTCTATACCGATAATAGCAACAAACACGTTGAGCCCCAAGTTATTCATGAGCCATATAGCCGAGTCGGGAATATGTCCGTAGGTGGGGCGTTTCGACCTGAGCCAGCCAAACACCAAGCCCGCTATCAGCGAGCCTCCGCTGGTTCCGAAACTCAACGGAATGCTGCCTATCATCCATGTCATGGCTCCGAACACTCCCCCTACGAATATGGCGAGCCCCACAAACATCAAGTCGCTTGCAACGGTAGGGGTGTCCATGTGCCCTATGTGGGACGACGCATTGTTCAGCGCCGTCTGCGAGCCGACAAGCGTCACCACGTCGCCCTTCATCAGCACAGGGTCGTCGACAGGATTCACGTCCTTGCCGTCGCGCCTGATGTTTCTTATGTTGACAGCGTGCATATACTTCATCTCAAACAGTTGAGAAAGCCTCATCCCGATCACCTCCTCCTTGCTCACCAGCACCGGCACGCGCTTCACCGGATAATTCAGCAGCTTGGCGTCGGCAACCTCCGGACCTATCAATCCGCCGTCATTAACGATAAATTCCCTGCGCCCGCACAACACTATTACATCGCCTATATTCACTACTCTATGCGGCAGCGCGTTATATATCTTGCCTCGGCTTCTCACTCGATCGACAAACACAGGAACGCCGGCGTTGGCAAGATATGCCTCGATTTCATGAACAGGCTTGCCCGGACGGAAAAAATCATTCTCCACCCGATATGCCCTGTAAGTGACAGGGCGGAGGGCGGTGATATTGGCGGGGTCGTTTTCCCACGCCGTGTCGTTCATCTGCTTCTCCAGAATCTTAGCCGCGTGCTTCACTTTATCCAGTCCCCCGAGAAGCCTGGGACCGAAAGTGCCGAGTATCACCACCGTGCCGAAAGTGCCGAATATATATGTCACCGCATAGCACAGCGGTATCATGTTGAGCTCACGCTGTTTCACCACTTCAGGCAGCGGAAGCTTGGAGATTGCCTCGCTTCCGAGACCAAGAACAGCCGAGCAGGTTTGGGAACCTGAGAAAAGCCCGGTCGCCTCGCCCGATGAATAAGCCATTATATAGGAGATGGCAAGCGTAACGGCGAAACAACAGCCGCTCATCAAAACCGCAAACAGCGCCTGCTTCAGTCCCGAGCCTTTCAACGACTTGAAAAACTGTGGACCCACACTATAGCCCACGGCAAACAGGAACATCATGAAAAACACTGTTTTAAGCGGTCCCGACATGGGAATTCTCAACTGACCCACAAGTACCCCCACAAGCAAGACAGCCGTAACGCTCCCGAGTGTGAAGCTCTTATATCTCAACTTGCCCAAGAAGAAGCCTGCGCCGACGGTAAGAAAAAGCGCCACCGCCGGATATTCCCTCAATATACCTACAATATAATCTACCATTCCCTCCACTTGTTATCGGGGTCCCGACGCCGGAACCCGCCGTTATATTAATTTAACGTGATAACAGCGGCATGGGTTCTTCGATTGCCGAAATTTGTTCAACAATCCCGTTTGTCCCAACACGAACCCCTTCCTCCCTACGACATCGCACGCAATGCCACTACTTTCTATTTGGATTTGGAGGGGGATAGATTCCGGGAGAGGATTCTCTCAAAAAAGAGTGACCTGATATTTCGGAGAGGAATTATTGTGTAAAAAGTGTGGGGTTTATAAAATTTATGTAATTTTGCAATTAATGACCGTATTGCAGAGGCCCTATTAAGGGCAAATGTGGGTATGGGAATAAAACTATGATTGAAAAGCGTTTACTCAACGCTCTTTCTTGACAACTTGAAATCTGGTAAATTTCTAATCTCAGTCAAGAATGCAGCAGCGGTAGATGCCTTTAGCGGATATGTATATTCTGCAAATTGACAATGTGAATAAGCATTGCCATTGTTGTCATGTATTCATATTCAGCGTGAGGCCTCTGCATCGTTGCTCGTTCAACTGAGATGGGCAAACCAGAGCCTCAAGTTGTGGGACGAGCAACGGGTACTGACCTTACGCTTTTTTTGTGCAATTACACTAACTGCTAACGAGAAGGTCCCGAAGCGCAAAAAAAACAAAAATGAGACCTATTTATCAGAAAATCCTATTGTTGGTTATATTACTGACAGCTTCTTTCCATGCCGACGCCTACGATTTTATTGTCGACGGGTTGTGTTATAACGTATTGTCGGAAGAAAATAAAACTGTTGAAGTAACGTATTTGGAATATCTAAATCCCCTTGCCTGTTATGAATATGCAACCGGAGTTTTAGAAATACCGGAAACAATAACTCATAACGACACAAGATACACCGTAATTTCATTAGGCGAATATGCATTTCATTATTGTAAAGACTTGATATCAGTTACTTTACCAAATACAATAACATCAATTAACGACAGAGCATTTTGGTTTTCAGGAATACTATATCTCACCATACCGAATTCAGTAACCGAAATCGGGGACGCATTTGCCTCTTGTTTTTCATTACAAGACATCATTCTTCCAAGTTCAATAACATCAATAGGAAAATACATGCTTTATGGATGTGTAAGTCTTACCAATATAGCCATACCTAATTCGGTAACATCTATCGGAGAACAAGCATTTTATAACTGTTGGAGCCTTACAAACATATCTATTCCAAATTCGGTAACATCTATCGGAGAACAAGCATTTTATAACTGTTTAAACCTTACAAATATAACTATCTCCAATTCAGTAACATCAATCGGAGAGGGAGCATTTTCGGGCTGCCAAAACCTTACAAACATTAATGTTGATAGCGAAAATGAACATTATTCTTCCGAAAGCGGGGTATTGTACAGTAAAGATGGAACAACTTTGATTCAATACCCTAACGGAAAGCCGGAAGAATCATTTTCAATTCCATCTTCAGTAATGAATATTACGTCATTGGCTTTTAGTGGAGACAGCACTAAAATTAAAACAATCACAGTTCCCGCCTCTGTGACCAACATAGAATTTCAAGCTTTCGGTTTATGTAATAGTCTTGTTAATATAAACGTAGACAATAATAACCTATATTATTCTTCAGACAACGGTATCCTATACTCCAAGGATAGAACTACATTGATTCAATATCCCAACGGTAAACTGGAAGAATCATTTTCAATCCCTGATTTTGTAACAACAATTGCAACTGACGCTTTCTATGACTCGAAACTTAAAAATGTGATTCTTCCGAATTCAATGACTGCCGTAAGTCCTCATGCATTTGACCGTGCTTGGAGCCTGACAAACGTAACCATTCCTAATTCAGTAATCACCATAGAGACGAGCGCCTTCAACCAATGCACTGAACTAAGAGACATTGTGATACCCAACTCAGTGATTGAAATCGGTGATCATGCATTTAGTATGTGTTATGAGTTGACTGACGTCCTTATTCCAAATTCTGTTACTAAAATAGACCGGCATGCGTTCAGCTGGTGTACTAAAATGACAAACATAACTATACCAAGTTCCGTTTCTTACATTGGCGAATTCGCATTTGTAAGATCAAATCACATTAAATCGATATATTGCCAATGGACAACACCGGTTGAAGGTGAAAATTTATTCAGCGAGGAGATATTTGACGAAGCAATTCTATATATTCCATCAGGCTGCAAAAGCGAATACGAAAAAGTGTCTCCATGGCTTAATTTCAAGAATATCGAAGAGATGGCTTTCAGTGAAGTTGATAAGATTAAGGAGCCGGAGATAAATGTAGAGGTTGTTAATGGAGCAATCTTTATTAAAGGCGGTCAGGAAGTAGCGATTTATTCGATAACGGGTAAATGCGTATATTTCGGAGACGACCAAGAGATTGACAACCTGCCATCGGGAGTCTATGTCGTTACATCAGGAAGTAAATCGGTTAAAGTCGTGATTCCTTAGATATACAATTAGATTTTTAATAATTGTATACATCAAGACTTGAAAACACCGCTTGAAGTTCCTTCCAATTAGATCGGTTTTAGTAAGAAAGTAGGGATATAGCGTGCTACAGTGTCAACATTGCAAAATAAAAATTGACAGAGGTATGCGATGAGTACATCGCACGCAATGTCACTATGTTGTGTGATTAGACGGCACCCCACTCCGGCAACGACATCGGAGATTGTCGCCGTAGGCGACATTAACGGGTAGATCCGGGGCGATGTCGCCGTCAGGTGGCATCGCCCCGGAGTTGCCGTATGGCATCTCCCTACGTTCCCCGTAGGTGGACTTGAATACGCGCACAAATCACAACATAAAGCCACCTTACAGGGAGCGGTCGGTCTTCCCTTGCAATCTCCCCGGGACGGCGCCCTCTACGAAATCTCCGCCCCGGTGGGCTAACATGAATGCCGCCTACGGCGACACAACCCCGACGTATCCGCAACACGGAATGAATATTCATCCAAATCAAGCCTGCAAAGGCTTGCCCTATGGATAGCCGGGTACGGTGAATGAAATGAGCCGTGCCCGGGATATGCGTATCATACGAATCGCACTCTGGAAGAGTGCCCCCTAAAACTCCCACTCGCTACTCCCCTGCAATTTCTCTATTCGTCAGCCTCCTTGATTCAGGGGGCGCTCCTTGCAGAGCGCGACTTATTGTCGACTTATACCGGGTAGAGCGCACTTTCGCTCACTCTACCCGGCTATCCGTAGGAGGAAGCCTTTTCAGGCTTCGGAGTGATTCATGTTGAATTGGATGCGCCATTTATGTGGTTTTTCCATCTTGGCTCAGTAGCCAACAAGTTTTTACCACGCAAATGTTGTTGAGCCGTCGCCGTATGGCTTGTCTTCAAACGCCACCGGAAAACCGGCGGCATTCAGTGTCCACTCAAACGTCATGTCATACCATCGGTCTTTCAACCCGGCGGGAAGGTGTATAGTCGACTTGCCGAGCAGCCCTGCATAATAAGCAACTGCCATTTCATCCATGTCTATTCCGAAAGTTTCATCGAAAAGCATCACACACCCCTTGTTGGGAATCGGCGAAGCGACGGAGGCATTCGTGTAAACAATCGTAGCGCTATATTCATTTTCGGGATTGTCCGAGGTCATGGAGATGCCTGTTATGTCGCCGTCGCGATATGAAATGCGGGTCACCTCATTGTCGCCCTCTGTGCGCTTCATGTAGTTGAGCCGGCTGTCTTTGTCGTAGTCAAACCACCATTCCTCCTCGCCGTCATCGCTGATCTGAAGGGCATATTCAATAAAATTCAAGTCGTTGAGCCTAATGTAGAACACGTCGGTCCCAGGCTCGTCGAAATATTTTATTGTCATCGTCATGTCATAATCAACAATGTGGGAAACAGGGGTGTATGAAAACGTTGCTGTCGACCATTTGCCCGCAATAGATGTCACCTGACCGTCGCCATTGACCATTATTTTTGCGTCCCCCACCTTCGAAGGGATACCATCGGTAAATACCTGAAGGGCGTTAGGCATTGAAATTTCCTCGTTATTGTCCGGCTTGTCGCCGTCATTTTCATCACACGCCGAGAACACGCCACCGAGGCAGCACGAAACAACTGCCACAAACAAAAATCTGTAATTTTTCATTTTCCATTATTTTATATCTGCCGCAAATTTATTCCCGCACAACGACAATTCTCGTCCTCCTACCACAAAAAACGCACGGACCATCTCCTCCAAACACCAAAAAGATGCCGCTGCTACCGCCCACGACATCGGAGATGTCGAAATATGCAAAACCCCATGCTGATTAAATCAGCATGGGGTATATGGTGCGGAATCAATCTGCAACATCGGAGATGTTGAATTAGCTGTGCAGGTTGGCACAGTCTCATTGGTCTATTCTCCCCGCTTATTTCTTGCGGACATAGCGGAGCACCTGACAGGTGCGAGCCGGCAGATAGAGCTTCAACCAGCCTTTGCCCTGATCATCGTAGAGAGGATCGCCAATCGTGAAATGATGAACCGAGTCGTCGATGTTTCCGAAACCGCCATACTCGGCATCGTCGCTTGACAACACTACCTCATATTCTCCCGCCGGAGCGAGGAAACCATAGTCCTGATAGCTCTCAAACGGCGCCCAGTTGAACACGAATATCAGATCGCCGCGCATGAACGCAAGAACCTGGTCGGAATCCTTGTCCCATAGTTTCACCACCGGAAGCGACTGGAAGTCATATACATCGCTCACAAGCTCGATCATGGCGTTGTCAAAGGCGTTGAGCTCGCCGTAGCGCAACTCCTTGCGGTCGACAAGATCCCACTGGCGGCGGGCATACTTATAGCTCCAGCCGTTGCCTTCGCGCGGAAAATCGATCCACTCGGGATGTCCGAACTCATTGCCCATGAAGTTGAGATATCCGCCGTTGATGGTGGCGAGAGTAACGAGACGTATCATTTTGTGCATAGCGATTCCTCGGTTCACGGCGGCATTATCGTCGCCCTTGGTCATGTGCCAATACATCTGGTCGTCAATCAGGCGGAATATGACTGTCTTGTCGCCCACAAGAGCCTGGTCGTGGCTCTCGACGTAGCTGATTGTCTTCTCGTCGGCGCGACGATTGGTCAATTCCCAATATATCGATGTGGGATGCCAGTCCTCATCTTTCTTCTCTTTGAGCATCTTTATCCAATAGTCGGGCACGCCCATCGCCATTCGATAGTCAAACCCGATGCCACCCGCTTTAAACGGCGCCGCCAGTCCGGGCATGCCGCTCATTTCCTCGGCAATAGTGATAGCCTTGCGGTTCACTTCGTGAATCAGCTTGTTGGCAAGAGTGAGATAAGTGATGGCATTCGTGTCCTGACCGCCGTTGTAGTAGTCGCCATAGGAGCCGAAAGCCTGTCCAAGCCCATGATTGTAATAGAGCATCGATGTCACGCCGTCAAAACGGAATCCGTCAAACTTATACTCGTCAAGCCAATATTTGCAATTGGACAGAAGGAAGTGGAGCACCTGGTTCTTTCCATAGTCGAAGCAGAGGGAGTCCCAAGCCGGATGCTCGCGCCTGCCGTCGCCATAGAAATACTGGTCATAGCTTCCGTCAAGACGACCCAATCCCTCCACCTCATTCTTCACGGCATGGGAGTGGACTATATCCATGATTACGGCGATCCCCATTTCATGGGCGGCATCGATAAGCGCTTTCAGCTCCTCGGGAGTTCCGAATCGGCTTGACGCAGCATAGAAACTCGAGACATGGTAGCCAAACGAACCATAATAGGGGTGCTCCTGGATAGCCATAATCTGAATGGCGTTATAACCGTCGGCTTTGATGCGCGGCAACACATTGTCCTTAAACTCGGTGTAGGTGCCCACACCCTCCTTTTCCTGAGCCATGCCGATGTGACACTCATAAATCAGCAGCGGCTTCGTGTCAGGGACAAAGCGTTTCACTTTCCATTTATAGGGGGTCTCAGGCGCCCACACCTGGGCTGAGAATATTTTGGTCTCCTCATCCTGCACAACTCTGGTGGCATAAGCGGGAATGCGCATTCCGCCTCCGCCTTCCCAACTTACAATCATCTTGTAAAGATCGCCGTGGCGAATGGCGTCGGGCTTAAGCTTTATTTCCCACACTCCGTTTCCTATAGGCTTCAGAGCATATTTGCGATACTCTTTCCATTTGGAAAAATCGCCCACAAGAGTGATGCCTATAGCGTTAGGCGCCCACTCTCGAAACACCCATCCTGTAGAAGTTCGGTGAAGCCCGAAATAGTTATATGCATTGGCAAATGCTTTCAATGAACCGTCGACAGCCGTCAGCTCCTTCTCTTTATTGATTGCGTCACGGTGCCTGCCTTCGATAGCGTCGGCATAAGGTTCAAGCCACGGGTCGTTCTTGATAATGGATAGTGTTGCCATAGTTATTTATTTTTTGTTTAGATACACATGATGAGGAATCAGTCTCTATTGGGGCTATCCCACTTTTTTGTCTCGGCTGCGGTGATATTAAGCGTTTTATCTCCCACCTGGATAATGAAGTCGCCTTTTTCAAGAATCCATTTTTCGTCATAGCCCACAAAGGCGAGATCGTCGGCGGGAACAGAAAGTTTCACCGTGCGGGTTTCGCCGGGATTAAGCGAAATCTTGTCAAACTGACGCAACCGGCGTATGTCGGGCGAGGTCGAAGCGACAACGTCGGTCGAGAAGAGCAGCACGCTCTCCATTCCGGCAACCTTGCCTGTGTTTGTCACGTCGACTTCAAAGTTCAGCATATCGCCCGACTTGAACTCGGGCTTGTCAACCCTAAGGTTGGAATACTCGAATGTGGTGTAGCTCAATCCGTAGCCAAACAGCCACTGAAGATCTACTACCGCATTATAATTGTAAGCTCCCTCCATTGTCTTGGCGCTCTCGCCCTTCTTGTAGTCATAGGTTTTAAGCGACGCGCTATGCTTGGGATAGGTGAACGGCAACTTTCCGCTGAAATTGGCGTCGCCTGCAAGAAGATCGGCAAGCGCGTCGCCGCCATAATTGGACGGCAGCATGATATCGACAATAGCCTTGGCGCCGTCGACAATGCCGCTAATGATGCGCGGACGCCCCTCGTTGAGAATAAGCACCACCGGCTTACCCGTTGCGCTGAGCTCCTCCACGAGTTTTATCTGATTCCCCGACAGGGCGAGGTCGTTTATATTGCCAGGAGTCTCGCAATAGCTGTTTTCACCGATGCAGGCAACAATCACGTCGACATCGCTTGCCGCGGCAACAGCTTTGTCGATTCCCACAATCGTGTCAAACTGCCAGTCGCGGTCAGGCATATAAGTGACACCCGGTTCATATACCACATTATTTTTTCCGAATTTGTCACACAGCGACTCGTAGATGGTGTTGTACTGCGCCCCGAGGCGATCGGTCAAGTGTCCTTGCCAGGTGTAGGTCCATCCTCCGTTGAGCGTGCGCATTGAATTGGCATTGGGTCCGGCGAGAAGGATGCGGGCGCCTTTGCGCAACGGCAATATATTGTCGTCGTTTTTCAGCAATACCATCGATTGAGTGGCGGCTTCGCGCGATGCCTTGGCAAACTCCTCGGAAGCAAACAGCGGATAATCTTTATAATAGGTATCGGGAGTTTCAAACAGCCCGAGACGCATCTTCATGCGAAGCACGCGCGTGCATGCGTCGTCAATGCGGCTCATCGGGACTTCACCCTCATCGACAAGCTCCTTCAGCAAGGTGCAGTAGTCGGTTTTATAAGGCTCCATCGCCATGTCGATGCCGGCATTGATAGCAAGCTTGATAGCCTCTTTTTTATTGGCTGCAACTCCTTCGCGGGTATAGAGATTGTTGATGTCTGACCAGTCGGTGACGATAAGCCCGTCCCAGTTGAGCTGTTCCTTAAGCCAAGTTGTGAGATATTTTGCGTTGGCATGAAACGGCACCCCGTTGTTGGTCGTCGAATTGACCATGATTGAAAGCGCATGCCCGTTCTTGATGCCCGCAAGATAAGGAGCGAAATGCTTCTCGCGCATCTCTTGCTCGCCAATTGAGGAGTGGGTGCGGTCACGTCCGCTCACGGGCGCGCCATAGCCCATGAAATGCTTCAGATTGGCGGCTATGTGGTAGCGGTCTATTCTGTTTGGATCGTCGCCCTGGAGTCCGAGCACGGCAGCGGTGCCGAGTTCGCTGTTGAGAAAAGCGTCCTCTCCGAAATTTTCCCATACACGCGGCCAGCGTGGATCGCGGCTCAAGTCGACCGTCGGATTGAACGTCCAGGGCACGTCGCTCGCTCTCGTCTCATAAGCGGTGATTTCACCTCCCCGCTTCACAAGCTCGCGGTTGAACGTGGCGCCCATATTTATGTTCTGCGGAAACAGGGTGGCGTCGAGCACATAGCTTGCGCCATGGTTCATGTCAAGCCCGTATATGCAGGGAATCTTGATTGTCTTCATCGAGTAGTCCTGAATCTGGCTAACAACCTCACACCACTGCGCCGCGGTAAGCGCAATTTTCGGCACATTCAGAATAGAGCCCACCTTATGGGTCCCTATCACATCGTCGAGCCGCTCAGCCGAAAGCTTAAGATTGGGATTCTTTTCGGTATAATCGCATCCCAGCGTCACGACTTCGAGCTGTGTCATCTGACCTATTTTCTCCTCAACCGTCATCCTCTTAACCATGTCGGCTATGCGCGCCTCCATCGCTTCGTCACGAGGAATGACAGGATTGACCGCATCGGCGGCGCCCCGGGCAAGAAATATTCCGGCAATCAATAAGGCTAACTTCATCTTTGTGTTTTTTCTTGAATTATGGTATTTCGTTTATTTCCAACTCTCTTCCCGGCGATTAAAACTTATATCCGATGCCAACCAGCCCGGTAACACCCTTGCACGGCAACAGGAAATTCTCCTGCCAGCGCGAACCCAGCAGATTTTCGCCACGCGCCCACACGTTGAAGCGGTCATTAAAGCGATAAGACGCCTCAAGATCGAGCGAATTCACTTTTCCGAGTTTTATAGCCTGATAAGCGCTTTCAAAGGGACCTACAATCGACTCGCCGCAAGTGTAGATAGCTCTGCCTGAGCGCAGGCGATAATCAAGCGAGATGTCAAGCGAGCTCATCGGAGTCACTCTCACCCCGGCGCTAAACACGCTCTTAGCCCTGTCGCGCCAAGCGGCATATCCTTCGTCATAGTCCTGCGGAGCTCCTTCGTAGCCGGCATAGACTGATGCGATGTCACGATACTGATAGCTGAACAAGATTCCATAGTTGATGCTTTTGAAATCATAAGCCGCCATGTAGACTCCGTCATAGTCGCCAAAATCGGTTTCATACAATTCAGGCATAAGCTGACGAGCGAAACTGCCGTAAGAACCCCACACCTTTATCGACGCTCCGGCAAACGGCCCGATAAGGAAGCCACCGTCGATTCCGATTTTCTTGCGGGTGGTGACATAAGATTGAGAGGGATTTATCAGATGGTTTTCAGCAAAAAGAGATGCGGCGCCGTTAAGGAAGGCTCCGCCGTCGGCGCCCACAAAGACAGTGAACTGCGATGCCGGCATCCATTCGAGCTTGACATCGGGGGCAACATAGGTGGCGCTACCGCGATTGAACGCGCGTCCGGCGTTAAGACCAAGCCTAATATTATAATGATCGCCCGATGCGGCGAAATAAGGAGCTATGCTCAAGTTTGACGCCGTTGATTCGAGCCCCAGCGCCTCGGCTTGCGAGTCATTCACAAACGACAGTCTCACATCGGCGCCCGCTTTATATGACTCCCCGAAGCGGAATACGCCGCCAAGCGAGAAATCGCCATAATTTTCTGACAACGCTTTTTCAATCCCGGCATCAGGCTTGCCAAACTTAAAGAATCCATAATCAAGCGATGCGTGATATTCAAAATTTCCGGGCAGCGAGTTCCACGCAAGCCCAAGACCGAAGTTATTGGCACTCTGCGACAATCCTTTGTCGACGAGGGTCGGATAGTTGAACGATGAGAACATATAGCCGACGTGTCCCGACAGAGTTCCCGCCGATTCAAACCGATGGCGCGCGTCAAAACCTATCTTCGCCGTGTGATCGCGATATTCAAGTTTGTTATCGGCGATGTTGCGCTGCTTGTACTGGCTGCCGTCATATTGCAACCACGCTCCGGCAACGGTAGTTTCGTCGTCGACAAAACGATATCCCGCCGACAAGTCAGCCTGAAGCGAAGGGAAGTATCCGGCATAAACATAGCCGCGGTATTCGGGCTTATCCATCGTGGCAAGATAAGAAGCGGGGGCAAGAGTCGAGATTGACGCAGTGACCGGCGCCGACACCGCGCGGTCGCTCCACGACAATTTTTTCATCGCCACAGCCGGAAGCCGAAGCTGAGGCAACATATCGATACGCGATGCTTCGCGTTCAATCGGAACAATATCCTTTTCAACAGTAATCTCCTTGGTCAAATCCTGAGCCGCCGCGTTGCCGGCAACCGACAGCATCAATGAAGCCAATGTATATTTTATAATTTTCATCATCTTCTGTTTTTCTTATTTAAGACGCTCGTCAATCATCATGAAAATGTCGCTCTCAGTTCCGGGATAGTTCTCCTTGAGGCTCTTCAGATACTCGCGCGCCTCAAAGTCATCACCCTGCTTTTTGCAAATGTCGCTCAGCAAGATATAGCCGCGGGCAAGCCAGTAGGAGTGAGGCGTGTTGGAGTCAATCAACTTCTCGGCTACGCTGCGCGCCTTCTTCACCTGTCCTCCGTCAAGATAATATTGACCCAGATAGTAAGCCGACTTCGCCCCATAGAGGTCGTCGGTGTTCTTGGCAAGTCCTTCCCACTCCTTAGCGGCGTCGGCTCCATGACCGGTGTTTGCCAAGGCAAGCGCGCGTGAGTAAACGACTTCCGAGCGGCTCGACGACGGCAACGACTCTGACGCGAGGAGACCGTCGGCGGCTTTGACCACATCGGAATATTTGCCGAGGTCTCTCGACACTCTCATTATTCCGAGACGCGCGGCAACGATGTTGCGTGACACCGACGCGCGTTTCTCAAGCTGACGGAAAGTGGCAAGAGCCTGCTCGCCGTCGCCTGAATTATACTCGACAGCGCCTTTCACTGCAAGCGCATCTTCAGCCGCGTCACTGTCAGGATATTTTTCAACTATCATGGCGGCATATTTCAATGCCTCGGCTTCATTGCCCGACGCCATCGACGCTTCACACAGGTAGTTCAACGCCTGGGCTTCGTGACGTCCGCCCGGGTATTGGTCAAGATAATCCTTCAGCCTGCTTACGCTTGAATTGTCGAGCAGATAAGCCTTTTCAGCAGCCTGGAAGGTCAAGCCGTCAAGCTCGGAAATTTCAAACTTAGGAGCATTGGGCACCGAAGCGATAAACGATGTGTACTCGTTGAGACGTCCCGCGTCGGCAAGTATTCTCTTGAGGTCGTCTGAGGCAACGCGAGCCTCTTCGCTCGTCGGATAAGAACTGATGACTTTCTTGTAAGTGTCGATCGCCTCGCCGGTTTTTCCCTGACTCTGGAGAGTGACGGCAAGCTGAATGTAGGCATTACGCCCCTGTGACGTGGTGGGATATTTCTTCACAAGCTCACGATAGAGCGACACAGCGTCACCCGTTCTTCCAAGAGCCACGTAGCTTTCCGCTTTTTCAAGCAAAGCCGACGGCAACAATCCCGAAGATGGGTAGGACTCCGTCATCTCGTCGAGCAATTTTATCTTCCCGTTGTAGTCTCTTGTCAACCCCTTCATCATCGCTTTCTGATAGATGGCATAGTCGCCGGTAGAAGGATTAAGCGAATAGGATTGCTCATAATTCTGCTCAGCCTTTCCGAATTGCATTCCGTAATAATAGCAGTCGCCCACTCGGTTGTAGGCATCGGCTATCATCACCGTGCCGAGATCGCCGGGCGACGCAATCACGCGCTCGAAATCTTTGCGGGCGGCATCATATTTCTTCTCGGCAAATCGGCTATACCCCAAATCATAATAAGCAAGCGCCTTGTTGGGCGACGTCGATCCCGCCGCTTTAAGATAGTCATTATACGCCTTTGACGCATCGGCATATTTTCCCAGACGGTAATAGCAATCGCCCATCCACAGGTTGCACTCGGCAGCTATCGAGCGGTCGGCTCCCGAAATGGCACGGGCTTCTTTAAATCGTTCAAGCGCCAACGACGCATTGCCCGACGCAAGGTCGCGTGTTCCGAGCGTGTAGAGCACCCTTTGCTTGGCGTTGAGTATCGACTGAGACGGGCGGCGTATCTTCTGGATCGACGCAAGCGCCTTCTCATAATTATTATCGGTCATGTAGCCGGTGACGAGATACTCCTGCACCTCGTCGGCATAATGCGAGTTGGGATACTCTTTGAGGAAGTATTCAAACATGTCTACCGAGCTGCCAAAGGGCGTTCTGCCTCCCTGGCTTCGAGCCACGGCATAATTGTAGAACGCCGTTTCGCTCACGCCCTTGTCATAGTCCATGCGATAAGCCTTTTCAAGCGCGAGGATAGCGGCATTGGCATTCCCCTCCTTCAGATAGCTCTGTCCTATATAAAGGTATGCCGACTGTCCCATGGCGTCGTCCGAGCCGGTCACCTTGTCGAGCGTCTCGATTGCCTTGGCATACTGTCCCTCTTTATAGTGACTCACACCGAGAATATATAAAGCCGACAATTGAGGATCGGATGTTTCCGAAACATATTTAGTCAAGTATTCGATGGCTTGCGACTCGTCGCCGAGATTATACAGCGATTCGCCGGCTATGCGTCTCAGCTCAGGCTCAAACGCCTTTATATCACCCATATGTTGACGCGCCATCGACAAAGCGTGCTGATAATCTCCGTCAATATAAGCGATCTGCGCGAGATAATAAGGAGCCATGTCGCCGGGAGGACAGCTTTGATCAACGTCGCTGAACAGAGTTTTAGCTTTGGCATACGCTCCGTTGGCATACTCTATGTAGCCTTTATAAAACAATGCCGCGCTGCGGTAACGCGCCGTGCCCGCAAGCGAGTCAAATCCCGACTCGGCTTCATCCATATCGCCCAGCATCAAGTGGCAAAATGAAGTGCGGTAAGTGTAGTCCTCACCCGCCGAAAGATTAAGGGCGGCACGGTCTATCGCACGATATTCGTTCAACGCCCTGCGGTAATTCCCATCATAGAAATCGCAATCGGCAATTCCCATGCGCGCGGTTATGCAAGCCGGAGAAATGGGATAGTCAACCACAAAATCCTCAAACAAACTGCGTGCATCCTGAAGATTGCCGGCAAAAAGTTGAGCGGCAGCCAGAGCGATAGCGGCACGCTCCTGCTCGCTTCCCGAAAAAGAGCCGGGAGCCACGTTGGAGATTTGATCGATAGTTCCGTAATAGGTCTTGTCACGAAGCATCAGCTCCCCGCGCAGCAGACTTCCGTCAGGCTTGGGAGAGTTGATCTGCGACATTCCCGACAATGCCGTCAACATGGCAGCGGGCAATATAATCAGCTTCCTCATTTGTTACAATTTATTAATTGCAAACTTACGGAAAAAAAAACGCCCCTGCAAGCAACCGCCCCAATCTTTAAAACATCGACATCAATTTCTCGCCGCACAACATCATTTCAAGCACGGGGAGGTGAAAAACATGGAATAATTTGAGGCGTTCTCAAAACTTTATTCCCGGCAGATATGTTTTAATACCAGAAATCAAAATTCAAAAATATAAAGGTTATGAGTACAACAAAAAGTGTAAAAGGTACAAAGACCGAACAGTATCTGGTCAATTCTTTCGCAGCCGAAACTCAGGCTTATGCACGTTATACATTCTATGCGCAGATAGCTGACAAAGAGCTTTACTTCCCTATCGGCGTGATTTTCCGTGAAACAGCTGACAATGAACTTCGCCACGCAAAGGTGTTCTTGAAATTCCTCCCTAACGAGGAGGCTACATGCACCGGAGGCGTTGACGCAGGATATCTCGGCGACACAGCTTCAAACCTCGCCATCGCCATCAAGGAGGAAGCAACCGACGGATATGAATACTATCAGGAAGCCGCCAAAGTCGCTACCGAAGAAGGATTTGACGAAATCGCAAGCCACTTCCTCGCAATCGCAGAGGTTGAAAAATATCACCATGACCGCTTCCAGCGCTACTTGATGCAGGTTCAGGACGGAACCGTTTGGAAGCGCGACACTCCTATCAACTGGCAGTGCCTTGTATGCGGCTACGTACACTACGGCACAGAGCCCCCAACAAAGTGCCCCGGATGTGACCATCCCTACCAGCACTACATGGCTATGGATGACAAGTAATCAATCCGGTTGGAAATATAATAAAACAATAATGGCTGTAAAGAAATTCTTTGCAGCCATTGTTGTTTTCCGTTATAACCGTCTTTACTTGCCCCGGCAGGGGATTTTCTTTATGCGGTTCTCATGACGTCCGCCTTCAAAAGGAGTGTTGAGAAACTCGTCGACAATCGCCAGCGCGAGAGTCGGCTCTATAAAACGTGCCGGAAGCACGAGAATGTTAGCGTCATTGTGAGCGCGGGCAAGGCGCGCGAGCTCCACATTCCAGCACAGAGCCGCGCGGATGCCCTGATGCTTGTTAAGCGTCATGCCGATGCCGTTTCCGCTGCCGCATATAGCGATGCCGGGGTAGTCGGCTCCGCTCTCCACCGCCTCGGCGCAGGGGTGGGCGAAGTCGGCATAGTCGCAGCTGTCGGCGCTATAGGTGCCGAAGTCTTCACATTCTATATCCTGGGACAGTAGATAACCCTCAATCATCCCTTTCAGCTCATATCCAGCATGATCGCTGCAAATGGCGATTTTCTTTCCTTTTTCAACTATAGACATGTCAAATAGGTATTAGTATGGTGATTCATTAAAATTTCTGCATATCGACGAGTCGCTTATAGTAGCCGTTTTTGGCGATAAGTTCGTCGTGACTTCCGGCTTCCACAATCTTGCCCTCGTTCATCACGCATATCATGTCGGCATTCTTGATTGTCGACAGGCGGTGGGCGATGACTATGGTGGTGCGGTCCTTCATCAGGCGATCGAGAGCCGTCTGCACCAGCTTCTCGTTCTGGCTGTCAAGCGCCGAAGTAGCTTCGTCGAGAATCAATATGGGCGGATTCTTCAGGATGGCGCGCGCAATCGACAGGCGCTGGCGCTGACCGCCCGACAAGCGGCACCCACGGTCGCCGATGCAGGTTTCATACCCGTGTTCCGATTCCATGATGAAGTCATGGGCATTGGCTATCTTCGCCGCCTCTTCCACCTGCTCGGGCGTGGCGTTGTTGACTCCGAAAGTGATATTATTATAGAATGTGTCATTGAACAGAATCGCCTCCTGGTTCACATTGCCCATGAAGCTCCTGAGTTCATGCACTTTCAAATCCCTGATGTCGATTCCGTCCACGAGAATCTGCCCCCGGTCAATGTCGTAAAAGCGCGGAAGCAGGTCGGCAAGTGTCGATTTGCCCGAACCGCTCTGCCCCACGATAGCCACCGTCGAGCCGGCAGGTATCTTCAGCGAAACATTGTCGACGACAGGCTTCTCGGCATAGGCGAAAGTCACGTCGCGATACTCGATATCGCCGCGCAGTTTCGCTATATGTTTCGGTTCCGACGGGTCTTTTATGGGGTTGTCGGTGTTCAGGATTTTATCCACACGCTCCATCGAGGCGAGTCCCTTCTGAATGGCGTAGACCGCCTTCGACAAGTCTTTCGCCGGATTTATGATGCTGTAAAAAATGACCATGTAGTAGATGAACGACGGCGCCGTGATCGAAGAGGTGCCCATGATAATGAGCGTCCCTCCAAACCACAGGACAATGGCTATCGTCAACGTGCCGAGAAACTCGCTCATCGGGTGGGCGAGCGACTGCCTGCGGGCTATGCGGTTGCTGATGTTATAGAACACCTGATTTTCACGGCGGAAACGCGCCCTCACTTTGCCCTCGGCATTAAATGCCTTGATGATGCGGAGTCCGCCAAGGGTCTCTTCGATATTCGACATGAGTACGCCCCACTGATTCTGCCCCTCAAGCGACTTGCGCTTCAACCGTTTTCCGATGCGTCCCATCACGACTCCCGCAAGCGGCAGCAGAATGAGCACAAACACGGTGAGCTGCCATGAAATCACCACCATCATCACAAGACACACTATAATCATGATGGGATTTTTGAAAAACATGTCGAGCGACGACATGATGGAGTTTTCTATCTCGGCGACGTCGCCTGTCATTCGAGCCATCACGTCGCCTTTGCGCGCCTCGGTGAAAAACGAGATTGGAAGATTCAGAATCTTGTCATACATATAGTTGCGTATGTCACGCACTATGCCCGAGCGCATGGGGATGATGAAATAGGAGCTCAGATAGGTTACCCCCGTTTTCAATCCCGTCATCACCACGAGCAATGCGGCAAGCCCGGCAAGCGCCCCCGAGGGACCCCAGTCGGCAATCATCACCTGGGTGTAATAGTAGAAGTTATTTATCGCGACCTCCTTGAGCGAACCCGCATCCATAGGCATAAATTCATAATGCCCTTCATGGATTCCGAAAAGCATCTCAAGGATGGGGATAATCACCGCAAACGAAAACAACGTCAGAAAAGCGGCAAGTATGTTGAAGATTATGTTGAGCGCAAGATTCTTCTTATAAGGAGGGACGAAGCGCTTGATAATCTTGAAAAATTCTTTCATAACAATGTTGGTTTATATTCTTCGACACGCCAACAGTCAGCAATCCGTAGCAAAGGCTGATGATGGCGAAATTTAATCCGGCTACAAAATTAGCAATTTTACTAAAGCTCCATGCAATCATAATGCCACAATTCTTTATATTGATGCGAAGTTTTTTCGTAACTTTGTCATGTTCGGTAAAATCTGATGAAAAGAAACGGTCTAAAAATTATCCGTGTCACAGTGTCGTCGGCTGTGTTCTTTGCAGTCACTCTGCTGTGGGTCTGCTACGGACCCGAAGTGGCGCGCTACATGGCGTGGGCGACCAAAATCCAGATATTCCCCATGGCGATGGCTCTGTCAGTGACCATGGGAGCGTTTTGGGTGCTTGCCGCATGGCTGTTTGGCAGAATCTACTGCTCCTCGGTATGCCCGCTCGGAACATGGCTTGACATCATCGGGGCGCTCGGGCGAAAAAGCCGCAAAGGCTCTTTGCGCGACTACCACTACTCGCCCCCACTGAACCGATGGCGCTACGGATCGCTCATTGTGATTCTTGCCTGCTTCATCGGAGAAATCTCGGTGGTGCCGGCGCTCGTCGACCCCTACAGCATCTACGGGCAAGCGGTGGTCAATCTGCTGAAACCGTGCTGGGGCGAAGCTTGCAACCTCATCTCCGCCCTGGGCGAATCGACCGGGCTATGGGACTACCGCCATGTGAGGATAATCACCGCCGGAGTGTTCTACACCACTCTGTCGGGGATGCTTCTCCTTGCCGTGAGCATCCCGGCATGGTTCTACGGACGCACTTACTGCAACTCGATTTGCCCCATAGGGACAGTGCTCGGAATGTGCAGCCGCCAATCCCTGTGGCACATCGACATCGACACCGACCTGTGTACCAACTGCCGCAAGTGCGAGCACGTGTGCAAGGCTTCGTGCATAAACCTCAATGACCACGTTGTCGACGGATCAAGGTGCGTGACGTGTTTCAACTGCATCGCCTCATGCCCCGACAACGCCATATTTTACCGAATAAACCGCAAACAGCTATCGCTACCAATGATGCAGCGCGTCACTCCCCCGGGTGTAAACACGGCGGCATCATGCGCCTCGCCCGCAGGCGCGACGGCAAGCGAGCCATATAAAACGAATAAACCCGAAGAAAAATGAAACAATATCTTGACCTGCTGCGCCACGTAAAAGAAAACGGCGTGCAAAAAAGCGACCGCACCGGCACAGGCACCCGAAGCGTGTTTGGCTATCAGATGCGATTCAACCTCGAAGATGGGTTCCCGTTGCTGACCACCAAAAAGCTCCATTTGAAATCAATCATCTACGAGCTCCTGTGGTTCCTCAAAGGCGACACCAACGTCCACTACCTCCAGGAAAACGGAGTGAGAATATGGAACGAATGGGCTGACCCCGACGGCTCAGTGGGACACATCTACGGATACCAGTGGCGTTCATGGCCCGACTACAACGGCGGACACATCGACCAGATAGCCGAAGTCATAAAAACGATAAAAGAAAACCCCGACTCGCGACGCATCATCGTGAGCGCCTGGAACGTAGCCGACCTCGGCAACATGAATCTACCTCCTTGCCACCTGCTGTTTCAGTTCTATGTCGCCGACGGACGACTCAGCCTGCAACTGTATCAGCGCTCTGCCGACACATTCCTCGGTGTCCCCTTCAACATCGCCTCCTACGCCCTGCTGCTAATGATGGTAGCGCAGGTCACCGGGCTGAAAGCCGGCGACTTCATCCATACCCTCGGCGACGCCCACATCTATAATGACCACATCGAGCAAGTCGATCTGCAACTCACCCGCGAGCCGCGCCACCTGCCGCGGATGGTTCTCAATCCTGACGTAAAATCGATTTTCGATTTCAAATATGAGGATTTCACGCTCGAGGACTATGACCCCCACCCCCACATCAAAGGCAAAGTGTCGGTATGAGCATGGAAGTATCGATAATCGTGGCGATGACCCCCTCGGGAGCCATCGGAAGAAAAGGCGACCTGCTTTATCACATCAGCGCCGACCTCAAGCGGTTCAAGGCGCTGACAATGGGAAAACCCGTGATAATGGGACGCAAGACATTTGAATCGCTGCCGTCAGGACCGCTCCCGGGGCGCCAAAACATAGTGGTGACACGCCGCGCCGACTATCCCGCCGAGGGCATCAACATTGCCGAGTCGCTTGACCAAGCGCTCGAAATAGCCGCCGAAAACGCCGAAGAGGCTATGATCATAGGCGGCGCCGAAATATACCGCCTTGCGCGTGAAAAAGCCGGAAAAGTCTACCTGACCCTCATTGACGCCGAGGTCGACGACGCCGACACGTTCCTGGAGCCGTTTGAAAAAGAAACGTGGACCGTCGCCGAGGAATCATCCCCGATGACCGATCCACGCTCAGGCGTCACGTATAGGTTCATCGACCTTGTACGCCGATAAACAACAGCACCTTCTCTATTCTATATAGCCGAATGAACGCAACTTGTTCTCACGGTTGCGCCAGTCTTTTTCAACCTTAACGAAAAGTTCAAGATAAACGTGCTTGTCAAAGAACTTCTCGATATCCTTGCGCGCTTCAGTTCCGATGCGCTTCAACATGCTTCCGCCCTTGCCGATGATGATGCCCTTCTGAGAGTCGCGTTCAACATAGATGACGGTCATGATGTGGATGCTGTCATCCTTCTCGTCAAACTTCTCAACCACCACTTCAACCGAATAGGGCACCTCCTTGTCGAGGTGGAGAAGCAATTTCTCGCGAATGATTTCAGTGACAAAGAATCGCGCCGGCTTGTCGGTCAAAGCGTCTTTTCCGAAATAAGGGGGCGCCACCGGCAGAAGCTCGATAATGCGGTTCATCAGCACGTTGACATTGAACCCGAGCTTAGCCGAAGTGGGCAGAATCTCGGCGTTAGGAAGAAGCTTGCGCCAGCGGTCCACGATCTGGTTGAGCTCCTCATCGCCCTTCAGCAAGTCAACTTTGTTGATTACCAGAAGCACCGGAACCGTCTCCTTGGCTACCTTCTCCAAGAAATCGGCATTTTTGGTAGGATCCTCGACAACGTCGGTCACATACACAAGAACGTCGGCGTCGGTCAAAGCCCCCTCCGAAAATTCGCGCATAGCCTCCTGCATCTTATAGTTAGGCTTAAGCACTCCCGGGGTGTCGGAAAACACTATCTGATAATCGTCGGTGTTCACTATACCGGTGATGCGATGGCGCGTGGTCTGCGCCTTTGAAGTTATGATACTTATGCGTTCTCCCACTAAGTCGTTCATCAAAGTCGACTTTCCCACATTTGGATTGCCAACGATGTTGACAAACCCTGATTTATGATTTTCGTTCATATACTTGAATTTTGTTTTCGATTATAATTATATATGTATAACAATATAACTCGGAAAAATATTGCTACCCTATAAAATTACTACGGGCGAGTCTCCCGACCCACCCGTAGTAATTAACCTTAAATCTAATACCATGAAAAACACAGTGCAAATATAGTAATTATACCTTTAGAACATCTGTAGGGGCGAATGGTTTAATCCCTGTTTATATTTTAACATTAGTTAACACAAAGTATCATCCTTTCTGAGTAATTTTACTCCCGAATTAAAAAAACTGATTAAATGAGAATAAAAATATTGGTCGTAGACGATGAGGAAGCATTGGGAGAAATCTTAAAATACAACCTTGAACTTGACGGCTATGAAGTTGATACCGCCCTTTCGGCTGAAGAAGCCCTCACTATGGACTTGTCAAGCTATTCGCTATTCATTCTTGACATAATGATGGATCAGCTGAGCGGCTTCGATTTTGCAAAGCAGTTGAAAAACAATGCGGCTACCGAAAACACACCTATAATTTTCTGCTCCGCGCTCACCGGAGAAGACGACACCGTCATGGGTCTCAACCTCGGCGGCGACGACTATATCACCAAGCCTTTCGTGATAAGCGAAGTGCTCGCTCGTGTGCGCGCAGTGTTGCGCCGCAGCCACGTTTCACAGCAATATGCCTACAATCTGTCGAAAGGAATTCAGGAACCGGATATCGTTTTCAAGACCCTCCGCGTGGACCGCAACGAGAAAACATGTTATCTCAACGGAGAGCCGGTGACTCTGACAAAAACTGAATTCGAGATATTGATGTTCTTCCTCACTCACCGCAACCGCATATACTCGCGTGAAGAGATCATCCGCGAAGTGTGGCCCGAAGATGTCGTGGTCTCCAACCGCACCATCGACACCAATATCACCCGACTTCGCAAGAAAATCGAGCCCTACGGAAACAACATCATCACTCGGTTAGGCTTCGGATATGGTTTTAAAGAAACAGTTTAGTTATTGGTGGCGTCTTTTCCTTCCGCTCATAACCGCTCTTTGGGCTATCATAGGCATTCAAGCCTATGCAAGTTATAAGAGCGAAAAGGATTTTCGCACCCAGCAGTTGGCTAACGACCTCGAGCTTATCAACGCCCGCATCATCGACGCCTATGAGAACGACGTAGATCTCGAGCCGTTCATCCGTTTTATCGAAGACTACTATGATGAAACGGAGCTACACGGAGTGCGCATATCAATATATAATGATGAAGACAGCCTGTTGTTTAACAGCGGCGTTCCCATCCAGCTAAATATCGACACTGATATTGTGCCCGAATTTGCCGAGGCGGTGGAAAGCGGTCACGGAACAGCGTTGCGCCACAGCACGTCAGTTAAAGACAATCCGTTTTACTTCTTCGACGTGCGCCGCAGCTCTGACGGCAAAATCTTTTCCCACACCGCCATGCCTTATACCGACGTTTTGGTCAAGTCAATCACCGTTGACAAAAAAATGTGGTATATCGTGATAGCGATCGGCATAGTCGCTTCGTTGTTCATATTCTTCTTCACCCGCTATCTGGCGCGAAACGTGCAATTGCTTCACTCATTTGCCATCAAGGCGGCAAGCGGAGAGGAAATCGACGAATCGGTCACATTCTCAAAAGACGAGCTTGGCGACGTGTCGCGCAAAATCGTGGCGCTATATCAAGACAAAGCCGAAGCCAACGAACGCTCCGACCGGGAACACCGACTCGCCATCAAAATCAACGAGGAAAAAATGAGAATGACCAAGCAGCTCACCAACAACATCAACCATGAGCTTAAAACCCCGGTTGGCGTCGTGAAGGGCTATCTTGACACTCTCGCCGAACACCCCGAGATGGATCCTGCCGCGCGCGAGCGCTTCCTCGGAAAAGCCCGCGAACACATGGACCGCCTCTGCTCCATGCTAAACGACCTCTCGTCAATGACACGCCTTGAAGACGGCGGCGCCGGAGTGATGAGAGAACGAATCGACTTCAGCGAACTGGTTCAGAACACGGCATCGGAACTGAGCACGCTTAATCTCAACAACAATATTCGGTTTGTCTACGAGCTGCCGCCCCATTGTTTCGTGGTCGGAAACTACAATCTCCTTTACGCAATGATAATGAATCTCGTGCGTAACGCCGACTTCCACAGCCACGGAACCGAATGCGGAGTAAAACTCATCTCCGAAAACAAGCGCGAGTATCGATTCTCGTTCTATGACAACGGCACAGGCGTAGGCGAAGAACACCTTACCCACCTCTTCGAGCGCTTCTATCGCATCGACAAGGGTCGCTCAAGAAAAGTGGGTGGCACCGGTCTCGGACTCCCCATCGTCAAGAACACGATCAACGTAATGGGAGGAGCCATAACCGTTTCAAATCGCCCCGAAGGGGGTCTCGAATTCCGCTTCACCCTCCTGAAATGGACCGAAGAAGCGGCAAAATTCACAAGCGTGTAATTTTTTATCAAAATTGGCACTCCGGTGTAACCATTTTGAAATAATTATATATTATCTTTGCACTGCATAATTAACCAAAGGGTTAGTTGAAGATATCACAATCAATATCACAGAAAACGCAGAACTTGCAAAGTTTATAGTAATTTTGAATAATATATGTGGGCTCAGCCTTTCTGACAAGCGAGGCGCCGATTTCTCGGAAAGAGTTGGTGAACATCGAGATGATATAAACCGTTACCACAGAAAACATATTATTTTGAGAAAAGGGCTTCTAATGAAGCCCTTATTTTTTACCCGCCCCTCACCCATCCCCATGCCCAAATCCACAAACAGGGTCACCGCCAAACAATCCTTTAACGTAGCTAAATCTATATCATCCCTCTTTTTGCATTGCAAATTATTATTCTTATAGCCTTTGACACAATAATTATACATTTCCCACTGAAGTTGGCATAAATTTGGGCGTTCAATCATAAATCGCAATCATGGATCACATCAAATCAAATTTGTCACAGCGTATTTTACTGTTTACGATTTTACTTATCTCAGTGTTAAGCAACCCCGTCTCAGCTCAAGAAATGAACGAAATGTGGGGCAAGCAAAGCAACAAAACCCGGTTAGCATCTAAAGAAAGTGAGTCGGTAAAACTTTTTCGCGACGGCAACTACGGATTGTTCCTTCACTGGGGACTCTACTCCCACCTTGAAGGGAAATGGAATGGAAAAACATATTATGGCATAGGCGAATGGATAATGCACCCGTCGATGGCAGGGATTCCGGTCGACGACTACATGGCAAGCGCCGCTAATTTCAATCCGGTCAACTTTGACGCTGAAAAGATTGTGAAACTCGCCTGCGACGCCGGCATGAAATACATCATCCTCACAGCCAAGCACCACGAGGGATTCGCCATGTTTCATTCAGAAGCCGACTCTTTCAACATTGTCGACGCCACGCCATTTGACCGCGACCCGCTGCTTGAATTGAGTCGGGAATGTCAGCGTCAGGGCATAGGGCTCGGATTCTACTACTCCCAGTCGCAGGACTGGACCGCCCCGGGAGCCATCAAAGGACCCAAAACCGACAAAAACGGCAACGAGGTGAGCTTCGACGACTATTTCTATCGCAAATGCCTGCCACAGGTCACCGAACTATGCACGAAGTATGGTCCGATAAGCCTCATCTGGTTTGACACTCCCGGAAATATAAGCATGGATCAAGTGCTCGAACTCTACAACACGGTCAAAAAATATCAGCCCGACGCGCTTATTTCAGGCAGAATAGGGCACAACATGGGCGACTATCGCACCCTCGGCGACATGGAGATTCCATCGGCAAACGCCGAGGGGCTGTGGGAAGCTTGCGACGTGATAAACGATACATGGGGCTACAACTGGTTTGACAAAAACTGGAAAACGCCTAAGGAGGTCGTCACCAATCTGCTGTCCACTGTGGCGCGCGGCGGAACCTACCTACTAAATGTGGGACCTGCAGGCGACGGATCAATGCCCCGCGAGGCGGTCTATTCTCTTGAAAAAGCGGGTGAATGGATAAAACGCTATCCTCAGGTGGTGTATGGGTCAGGCGCCTCTCCGTGGGGAAAGGCGTTGCCGTGGGGCGACGCGGTGGTTGCCGACAGCTCACTGTATCTTCTCGTGTTTGACATGCCGGTCGACAACACGCTATACTTGCATGGACTGAAAAACAGGGTCGAAAGCATGAATCTGCTTAACGGCGACATGGCTACCCCGGTGACATGGGAAAACAATGGCGATTGGCTGAAGGTAAACGTGCCGGCAGCAGCGCAGGGTGATGACTATGTCAACGTGATAAAAGTGGAACTTGACGGCAACGAGGCTAAAGCCGACACTGCGCTGTTTCTTTCGCCCAATTCGCCGGTAAAATATGGCGTGGAGTTCGCCACCGCTTCCGACAGCCATCCGGGCTACCACAACTGGAAAGAAAAATTTGGCGAGTGGAAACACGCCCACTTCATCAACAAGTGGGGCGAAAACGGCAAAAGCACGTGGGAAGTGGAGGTAATGGAACCGGGTTACTATCAGGTGGAGCTTGAATATTCAGGTGAAAAGCGCGTGGTGTGGCGAGTGACACTCGACAACGATGCCGACAGCTCATTCATACAGAACCAGCAGGGAGCCCTCCCCGCCTACATGTTCAAACCCATAGGCTGGATATATCTCCCCGCCGGACGACAATCATTGTCGGTAAGCCTCGTCGAAGGTAACCGTGACATTACCGCACTACGTTCCATCCGCCTATCGCCCGTGAAATAATGAAACTAAAACAAATAGCTTCCCTGATAGCAGCTTCGGCAATAACAATGTCGGCACAGGGCGTTGCCCGCGACTCCCTCTGGGTAATGGACATGGTACATCACAATCCCATGGACGAGCCTTTCAAAAGCGCGTTCTGCCAGCCGTCAAAACTCGCCTCCCTGGGGATGAACGCAATTGTGATAAACGAATTCAAGTTTCCCCACTGCGCGGTCACCTTTGACTCGCTCGACAAGAATATATGTCCCCCCGGAAGCGACGAACGCCGTTGGGCTGAAGCTCTCGCCAACGAGATAAACAGCCGCATAGAGGAGTGTCACAAAAACGGATTGGAAGCGCTCTTCTTCACCGACATAATAGTGCTCCCGAAACGCCTTGTGGAATTATACCGCGACGACATTTGTGACGAGCAGGGAAACATTTCCTTCAAGCAGCCATTCACATGGACAGTACACAAAATGATGCTCGACGAGCTGTTTGAACTGTTTCCCGAAATGGACGGACTCGTGATAAGGACAGGCGAAACCTACACCCACAATATCCCTTATCACTGCGGCAACGGTCCCGTTGACTACAAAAACGACTATGACGGCAGCATCGACGTTCACGCAGGACTGCTCAACCTGCTGCGCGAAGAGGTGTGCGTCAAGCGCCGCAAAAAGGTGGTGTATCGCACATGGGATTTCGGATACTTCCACACCCGCCCCGAATATTACATGGCAGTCACCTCCCAAGTCGCCCCTCATCCCGGACTTTATCTGTCGGTGAAGCACACCCAGGGAGATTATTTCAGGACATTCCCGTTTAACAAAACCCTGACGCTCGGCAACCACAAGCAGCTTGTCGAAGTGCAGTGCCAACGTGAATATGAGGGCAAAGGCGCATACCCTAACTACATCGCCGAAGCGGTTATAAACGGATTTGAAGAAACGCAGGGCGACCCGGCTCCGCGCTGCCTCAATGACATCAAAGACCATCCCCTATATGCCGGGATATGGACATGGTCAAGGGGCGGAGGATGGTATGGACCCTATCTTCAAAACGAGCTGTGGTGTGACCTCAACGCCTATGTGCTGTCGCAGTGGGGACACAATCCTCAGCGCAGCGAAGCCGAAATTTTTGAAGAATATTCAACGGCAATAGGCATCACTCCCGACACTCGCCCTCATTTCCGCCGAATGTGCCTGTTGACACCCGACGCCATCATTCGAGGCAGAGGTTCGCTCATTCACGACGTGAGCGTGACATGGACCCGCGACCACTATCTTGGCGGCGAGAAGCAGCTGCAAAGGGCGTTTCGCGACATTTATGAACGGAACATTGTCGACGAGGCTCTCGCCGAGATGAAACAATCGACTGCGATATGGGAGGAGATCGATTCCCTTGCCCGACTCGTAAAATGCGCCGACACGGCAACTGAAAGCTACATCCGCACCTCGGCGCGCTACGGACTGCTGCTCCACAGGATAATGCGCGACGGGTTCGCCATAATGCTTAAAGGCTACATCGGCGACCGAACCGGGAACTATGATGTAGCTTTTATAAAAGCCGCCATCGACAGCTATGACCGGGCATGGAGCGACTATCGCCGGCTCAAGGAGGAAAACTCCGACTGCGCCACCCTATACCACGATCGCTACGTGACGTTCAACGCCGGAGGGGTGAGAAACAAAATCGAGTTTGCCGACGGCATGGGAGCCGGGGTGGACAAGTACCGGAATATGTTTTGACGCCGCTAATCACGTTTTAAGCCGAAATTTTTGCATTTCACGGGGATTCTTGCGAAATTTACCTTGAAATTGTGTGCCCACGCCGCGCACGACATTAAAATCTATCCGTAATTTTTCCCAACCATGAAAAAGAATCTCCGAATCTCCGGACTTCTGTCCCTGATGGCGCTCTGCTTCAACGGCTATGCCGAAACCGTTCCGGGGGCGAACCACAGCGAGCTGATAAAACATCATATTTACGCCGATTTCCACGACATGTATCGCGAGCCATCGGGCACGGCGCTGATCTACCCCTACATTACCCCCGGCAGCAAGCAGTATGCCAACGTGCTTTGGGACTGGGACTCATGGCTGTCAGACGTGGCTCTCCGCCAGACTCTCCTCGATGCGGGAAGCGCAGCCGACCATGTCGATGCCCTGCGTTATGAGCAAGGGTGCGTGCTCAACTATCTCGCCTACACGTCGGAAGAGGACGGGTATATGCCTATGGTTGTCGATGCCGAAACCGACCCGATGAAAATCAAACCCGCCGATATCTATTCAACCAATATGCACAAGCCAGTGCTGGCTCAGCACGCAGCGTTCATCACCCGCCAGAACGGAGACGACGCCTCATGGCTTGCCGAGGGATTCCCGAGAATGCAGGCGTTCATCAAGAATTACCATGACCATCACCGTCACGCCGACACGGGGCTATATTACTGGCAGGATGACCTCGCCATCGGAGTAGACAATGACCCCTCGACTTTCTATCGCCCTACCGGAAGTTCAGCCTCAATCTATCTGAATTGTCTTATGTACAAAGAGCTCCGCGCCATGGCTTACCTCGCTGAACGACTCGGACTAAATGAAGCAAAAGCCGAATATGAGGCAGAAGCCGACGCCCTGCGCGATGCCGTGCGCGAACACTGCTGGGATGAAAAGGACGGCATGTATTACTCCGTCGACATAGCCCTCCGCCCGGTCACTCTCGAACCGAAATACATATTCGGCAAGCAGATGGTGCTCCATGAAGGGGCGCCAAGAGCCTATCCATGCCTCATACAGCGCTTGGGGTGCTGGTCGGGCTTCATGGCTCTATGGGCAGGTATCGCCACTCCCGAGCAGGCTCAACGCATGGTGAAAGAGAATCTCACCGACGAACGCTCATTCTGGGCGCCTTACGGAGTGCGCACCCTCTCGAAACAGGAAAAGATGTATAATCTCAACGCCACCCACAATCCGTCGAACTGGCAGGGTCCCGTGTGGGGAATATCAAATTACATGGTGTTTCGCGGACTTGCCGACTACGGATTCGACGCCGAGGCGCGCGAGCTTGCCGAGAAAACTGTGGCTCTATTCGGGGCAGATCTCGAGAAAGAGGGCGCTCTCCATGAGTATTATGATCCCGATTCAGGAAATCCCATTATGAACAAGGGATTTCAGAACTGGAACTATCTCGTCCTCAATATGCTCGCATGGCTTGAAAACCGTCCTACCGTGAGAGAATTCTGATCGTCGTCACTAAGCTGATTCAAAATAAAGCCGGGCAGAGGTCGCATTTCGCGCTCTGCCCGGCTTATATAATTAGTTGCCGTTATTATTTTGCGATGGGGCAACCCTGGCAACGCTCAGCTATCTGAGTGAAGAAGTCATTACCCTTATCATCTACAAGGATAAATGCGGGGAAATCCTCAACTTCGATCTTCCATATAGCTTCCATTCCGAGCTCGGGATATTCGAGGCATTCCACTTTCTTGATGCTGTTGGCTGCAAGAATTGCGGCAGGTCCGCCGATACTTCCGAGATAGAAACCGCCATGCTTGTGGCACGCGTCGGTCACCTGCTTGCTGCGGTTACCCTTGGCGATCATCACCATCGAGCCGCCGGCTGCCTGGAACTGATCCACGTAAGAGTCCATGCGTCCTGCGGTGGTGGGACCGAATGAACCCGAAGGCATTCCTTCAGGAGTCTTTGCAGGTCCTGCATAGTAAATGGGGTGATCCTTCAGATAATCGGGCATCGGTTCGCCGGCGTCAAGACGCTCTTTGATCTTGGCGTGAGCGATGTCACGGCCCACGATAATAGTTCCGTTAAGCGACAAGCGTGTCGACACTGGATATTTAGTCAACTCGGCAAGAATTTCGGGCATTGGACGGTTCAAGTCGATTTTCACCACGTCGCCCTCGCCCTGGTTGCGGAATTCTTCAGGAATCAATTCACCGGGATTAGTGTCGAGTTTCTCAATCCAAAGACCATCCTTGTTAATTTTAGCCTTGACATTGCGGTCGGCTGAACAGCTCACGCCAAGTCCCACAGGGCATGAAGCACCGTGACGCGGCAAGCGGATGACACGGATGTCATGAGCGAAATATTTACCGCCGAACTGAGCGCCGAGACCAATCTTCTGAGCCTCTTTCAAGAGAGTCTGCTCCAGTTCAACGTCGCGGAACGCTCTTCCATACTCATTTCCGGTAGTGGGAAGATTGTCATAATATTTTACCGACGCCTTCTTGACAGTGGCAAGATTCATCTCAGCAGATGTGCCGCCGATAACGAATGCGATGTGATAAGGAGGACAAGCGGCTGTTCCAAGCGATTTCATCTTCTCGACAAGGAAAGGCACCAGCTTCTCGGGATTGAGAAGAGCCTTGGTCTCCTGATAGAGGTAGGTCTTGTTAGCCGAGCCGCCGCCTTTTGCCACGAAGAGGAACTTATATTCGTTTCCGTCCACGGCATAAAGGTCAACCTGAGCCGGCAGATTGCATCCGGTGTTAACCTCGTCATACATGTTCAGCGGAGCATTCTGTGAGTA
Source organism: Bacteroides sp. (assembly GCA_014801525.1). Classification (GTDB taxonomy): domain Bacteria; phylum Bacteroidota; class Bacteroidia; order Bacteroidales; family Muribaculaceae; genus Muribaculum. The sequence goes on along the minus strand of JAAVEB010000014.1, from coordinate 109,966 downwards.
GCGGAGGTTATTCTCGGTGTAGGTGTCATATACGCCGTGATAAATTTCTTTCTCATCGCCACCGCCTGTAAACACGTTTTGTCCCTTCTTGCCGATTACAATCGCAGTACCGGTGTCCTGGCAGAAGGGCAACTGACCTTTAGCGGCAATCTCGGCATTGCGGAGCATGGTCAACGCCACAAATTTGTCATTTTCACTCGCCTCGGGGTCATGGAGTATTTTAGCAACCATAGCGTTGTGCTCGCGACGCAGCATGAAGGCGTTGTCATGAGTGGCTTGACGGGCAAGCACACGAAGCGCTTCGGGCTCGACAACAAGCATCTCGTTGCCGTTCCAGTTCTCAACTTTCACATAATCGGAAGTCAAGTGATAATATTCCGTCGTGTCGGGCGACATCGGGAACATCTCTTGATATACAAACGGTTTTTGTGCCATAAGAAATCATTTAAAAAATTTTCATTAACGCAAAGATACAAAGAAGCCTTTACTTTACAAAAACAACTTTCATCAGCCCAATGTTTCCGCCATCCATTTCCCGCCCGCGACGAAAAAAAAGAACCATCGCCATTTTTCAGCGACGGTTCCTTAATATATAAATATATAGAATATATCGGATAATTAACGGCGTATCAGCTTGACGGTTGAATTAAGTCCACCCGGCACTGTTTCCCAGCCCTCATAGGTGGTCTTTTTATAGGCTATGTCAACAATGTTTATCTCCTTGAATATTCGCCACTGCTCGCCTTGGCGGTCAAGGGCGGCAATGCGGTTTGCCGGCAGGTTGGTCACCTCTATGCGAAGCTCGTTCTTCCCCCTCTTCAACGCGTCGCCACAGCTTAAAGTGAACGGAACCGCCCATGCGCAACCAATATACTTACCGTTCAGGTAAACCCTTGCGCTCTCTCTCACGTCGCCGAGGTCTATGCTCCAGTCGCCGGCAAGCTCCTTTTTATCCATATTGAACGTGGTGGTGTAGACTCCCGTGCCGGCAAGATCATTCAGCTCACTGTCGCCGAGTTCGGTCCACGGCTTGAGGGATGAGAGTTTAAACTGACGCTTCACTTCAGGAACCGATTCGATGAACGACAGCTTCCATTCACGGTCAGTGAGATTGATTGTGTCGGGATTCACTGCGTCGCGGCTGCGTACAGGCACATCAAGTTTGTGGTCATAAGTCTGCAAAATGCGCGACTCGCCCGAGCGGAAATTCATCACCACCTTTCCGTCGGCAACCTCAGCCTTGTAGATTTCTCCCGTCATGGGGTCAAACCATGCGGCATCGACAAATTCAACCGCCAGGGGAACTGCGTCATTCACATCCTCAGGAGTGAGATTGGCTATAAAATAATGATGCCCCTCGGGATTGCTGCGACGTATGGCGCGAAGCTTAAGGTCAGTCCTCATCGCCTCTGATTTTGCTCCCGCCTTGATAGCTGCCTCGTCAACGCCCATTATTATAGTGGCACCCTGAGCCTTCAGCGAATCGAGATGTGCCTGCAATTGCGGAGTAAGATTGCCGCTTCCCGGTATTATCAGCCCGCGATAGCGGGTTCCTGCCGCCGTGGTGAGCATGCCATCCTTAAACTCAGTCGTCATCAAGTACTTGTCGCTTATGTAATCGCAGTCAAAGCCGAGGCTGTCAATTTCAAGAATGCTCTTTATGAATCCGGGCGCCTTCTTCTTCATCCCGTGGATGTCGAAAGTCAAGAAAATTCCTTTGGCGGCAGGAGAAAGGCGCTCGCGCCACATGTCGCGCACAGGCAGATAAACCAGATAGTCATTGTCGGGGTTTCCCATCTGGAGGAAGCTCTGGCAACGGGTTATGTACTCATTAAGCGCGGACGCGTCACGCCATATAGTATTTGTGGGGCTCATGTCGACCGAGGCATAGAATTTCCATCCCGGCCATGCGTACTCGCGCGGAGAGTAGGTGGTGCCGTGATAGAACATGTGGTTCACGCCGCAGGTGAACATCAGGTCGATATCAGGCTTCATCTGGGAAAGCGCTGTGCGGAAATGCTCGGTAAGCCAAGTGAAAGTCTCACTCGACGCAAGCGGCTTGCCGGCGATATGGGCGGCTGACGACGCATATTTCAACATCGAGACGTCGCTGTCGTTCTTGCGGGTGAATCCCGGATCTGTGCGCAGACCTTTAATTCCAAAATCCGACAATCCGAACCCCTCTATCTCAGGCACGTCGACAGCGGCATAAATATCGATAAGGTTGGCGGGCGACCCATGAGCCTGATTGCGTGTCTCCACGCCGCGCTCGTTAGCCCACTGAGTCCACTGCTCAGTGAAGTTTTCAAGAAGCATGTCGCCGAGAGTCTCGCGATAGTCGCTCAACACGGCATTGCAGTCGTCGACAAATCCGAGCAGTTCAGGGAGCTTGTCCTGAAGTCTATACCCGCGGCGACGCTCAAACTCATCAAAAAGCGTGGGAGTCCAGTTGGCGCCGTAGACTTCATAACTGTCATTGAAAAAATTATGCGGATAGGCGGCATGGCGCGAGTCAAACGCCGCTCCAAACTTATCAAGATATTTTTTCACCACGTCACGGTCAAAATGGTCGATAACAAAGCCCTCTCCTCCGGGAGCGGCGCGCTTCACCGCCTGACGGGTGCGGCTCTCATAGACTCTTATCACCTCCTCGTCGCCGGTTGGCAACGCGCGGCGTGACGTTGCTATGAGTTTTGCGATATCCTCCTCTTTGGGACCGACCGTTTTTATCGGCTCAGCTCCGGGAGCCACAGTGTCGACCAGAAATATAGCCTTGCAAGCCGCATCCTCTATCGGCACTTCAGGTCCGCCGAAAGGCCAGCCGGTTCCCTGGTTCATGTCGACAAGAACGCCATTGGCGGCTGCTTCAGCCTGAGTGATCCTCAGCGCATTCATCCATTCATCCGACAGATAAGGGATTTCGTTAGCGTCATTTCCCTTCACGCCATAAATAGGCGTAATCTCCACCGAGCCGATGCCGGCTTTGGCATACTCGCCGATATTATATCGCAGATTTGCCGAGTCGACCGCCGACCCCATCCACCACCAGCGGGTTCCGGGACGAGCCTCGGGATTCACAACCGGCCACTGCTGGGCGGCAGCCGTCAACGAAGAGAGACACAATAACGAAATGAGAGCTGTTTTTTTCACTGCTATTTTAGGTAAAAGATTAGTAAGTTTTCTGCAAACTTACACAAAAAACTTGATTTATCGTTGGAGCGACACCCGCAAATCGCTTAAATTTGCAGTTACAACAATGAAAACCTTGACGCGATGAAAACCAAATACGCATTTCTGCTACTGCTCATAGTCTCCTCTCTGACATTGCTTCCATTCTTAGGCGAAGCGCTTTTTTATTCGAAAGGAGAACCGCGCGAGGCTATTGTTGCGGTCTCAATGCTCCAGTCGGGAAATTGGATTCTGCCGGTGAGCAACGGCGACATGATTCCCTACAAACCCCCATTCATGGCTTGGTGCATTGCGCTCTTTTCCCTCCCATGGGGACACGTCACCGAATATCTGTCACGCTTGCCGTCGGCATTGGCGCTTATATGGCTGATTCTGTGGACCTATGTATTCTATGTTAAAAAGGGAGGCAAGGGCAGAGCCCTGCTGACGGCATTTCTCCTGCTCACTTCATTTGAAGTTTATCGCGCGGGGGTCGCTTGCCGCGTAGACATGCTGCTGACGTTTTTCACCGTGGGAGCGATCTACTCCCTCTACTCCTATTGGCGACGCGGCTTGAAAGGCGTGCCCTTAATGGCAATATTAATGATGTCGGGGGCGTGTCTCACCAAGGGACCCGTTGGCGTGGTTATCCCTTGCGCAGTCGCCGGGCTTTTCATGCTTCTGAAAGGCGAACGCTTCTGGAAGGTGTTCGGTCTGCTGTTCATCTGGGCTATTGCGGCGTGCGTCATCCCAGCACTATGGTATGTCGCCGCGTTCAATCAGGGCGGCGAACAGTTCCGTGAGCTTATGCTTGAAGAAAACATAGGACGCATGACGGGCACAATGAGCTATGACTCTCACCTCAACCCGTGGTATTATAACGTAATCACCCTCGTCAGCGGATTTCTGCCTTACACCCTGCTGCTCCTCTTCTCGCTCGTCGCCCTCTTCCGCCACTATCGGCTACACAAGCCCGCCGATGGGTTGTGGAACGCAATACGCGCCATGGAGCCTGAAACGCTACTATCGGCAGTGGCATCGATCACAATATTCGTCTTCTACTGCATCCCGGCGAGCAAACGCAGCGTCTATCTGCTGCCAATGTATCCGTTTGTCGCCTTCCTCATCGCCGGATACCTTCAAAGTCTTGCCAAGGTGTCGAAAAGAACTATAAAGGTCTACGCATCGGTTTTGAGCGGGTTGGCTATCATCGTTTTCGGAGCATTCCTGTTTCTCCAATGCGGCGACTTCCCCTATGGAATGCTGAAAGGGAAACACGCGTTGGAAAATTCGCTGTATGTCACCGCCATGACACAACACTTCTCATGGTTCCGATGGATTCTTGCCGAAATACCGGCGCTGGTAGCGCTGCTGCTCATCATAAAACTCCGCAAGCTGTCGGGCTATGGAGCGCTCGCAGGCAGCATCGCCTTGACCGTGACATTATACTGGGCTTTCGCCGGAGTATTCCAGCCGGCGATACTCAACACAAAAAGCGACAAACGCATAGCCACCGCCCTCAACGAGCTTGAGCCCGAACGCAACGTCTATGCCTACACTCAAGACTACAACACCCGCTTCTTCGGCGTGGATTATTATCTAAACGATCGGCTTAAGAGTATAGCCGACGCTCCCGAAGGCGCTGAAGGCTACATGATAATAACCGTCGACGACGGCAAAACATATCTGCCTGAAAATGCCGGCAAATATGACTTTTATCTGCTGAAGCATTTCCGCACCCGCAGTTGCGACCTGCGCAAAGAGGTGCTACTCCTCAAATTCAAGCCCCGCACAGTTGATTAGCTTTCCAAAATTTGTAAAGGAGCGGGAAAAGAAGTAATTTTGCAAAACGAATAAACCATCTACTGAATAGAATATATGAAAAAGGTTCTCCTTCTTGGATCCGGCGCCCTCAAAATCGGGCAGGCGGGCGAATTTGACTACTCCGGCTCGCAAGCTCTGAAAGCTATGCGCGAAGAGGGTATCTCGACGGTGCTAATCAATCCCAACATTGCAACAATTCAGACTTCTGAGGGTGTGGCGGACAAGGTTTATTTCCTACCGATCACGCCCTATTTTGTTGAGGAAGTAATCAAAAAAGAACGCCCCGACGGAATACTCCTCGCTTTCGGCGGACAGACAGCTCTGAACTGCGGAACGGAATTGTATCTTAACGGCACGCTTGAAAAATATGGCGTCAAGGTTCTGGGAACCTCGGTTGAAGCGATCATGATCACCGAAGACCGCGATCTCTTCGTGAAGAAGCTCAACGAAATCGACGTGAAGACCCCCGTGTCACAGGCAGTGGAATCGATTGAAGACGCTGTGAAAGTGGCTCACCGCATCGGATTTCCGGTAATGGTGCGCTCAGGATACGCCCTCGGAGGTCTCGGTTCAGGAATATGCACAAACGACGAAGAGTTCAAAACCCATTGCGAAAGCGCGCTCGCCTATTCTAAGCAGATTCTTGTTGAAGAATCGCTCAAAGGATGGAAAGAAATAGAGTTCGAAGTGATTCGCGACGCCAACGACCATTGCTTCACCGTCGTGCCGATGGAAAACTTCGACCCGCTCGGCATCCACACCGGCGAGTCAATCGTGGTAGCGCCAATCGTGTCGCTCTCCAAGGAGCAGATAAAGATGCTGGAAGATATCGCCATCCGCGTCGTGCGCCACATCGGCATCGTGGGCGAGTGCAACATCCAGTATGCCTTCAACGCTGAAACCAACGACTACCGAATCATCGAGATAAACGCCCGCCTGAGCCGTTCGTCGGCACTCGCCTCGAAGGCGTCGGGCTATCCCCTCGCATTTGTGGCAGCGAAACTTGCGCTCGGCTACACTCTTGACCAGATAGGCGAAATGGGCACTCCCAACTCAGCCTATGTGGCTCCGTCGGTCGACTACATGATTGTGAAGATTCCGCGCTGGGACCTCACAAAATTCGTCGGCGTAGACCGCGAAATCGGATCTTCAATGAAGTCGGTGGGCGAAATCATGTCGATCGGCAAGTCATTTGAAGAAATTATCCAGAAGGGGCTCCGCATGATCGGACAGGGCATGCACGGATTCGTGGGCAACAACGACATTCATTTCGACGACCTTGACACCGCGCTGTCTCACCCGACCGATATGCGCATATTCGCAATCGCCCAGGCTCTTGAAGAGGGCTACTCGGTTGAACGCATCGAAGAGCTCACCAAAATAGACCGCTGGTTCATTGAGCGTCTTAACAATATCGTCAAGTACAAAAATGTGCTCTCGGGATACAATAAAATCGAAGATCTTCCCAAGGACGTGCTCAAAGAAGCGAAACGCCTTGGATTCTCCGACTTCCAGATTGCCCGCTTCGTGGAAAATCCCGACGGAAACATGGAGCAGGAAATACTCCGTGCCCGCGCCCATCGCAAGTCGCTCGACATCGTGCCCCACGTGCGCCGCATCAACACCGTCGCTTCGGAATATCCCGATCTCACCAACTACCTATACGTGACCTACGGCGCCGACGAAAACGCGATACCCTACGACATGAACGCCGGCAACAACATCGTGGTGCTCGGCTCAGGAGCATATCGCATCGGAAGCTCGGTTGAGTTTGACTGGTGCTCGGTGAACGCAGCAAACACTTGCCGCAAGCTCGGATACAAGTCCATCATGATCAACTACAACCCCGAAACAGTGTCGACCGACTATGACATGTGTGACCGACTCTATTTCGACGAATTGAGTTTCGAGCGCGTAATGGACATCATCGACCTTGAAGCTCCCCGCGGCGTGATAGTGAGCGTTGGCGGTCAGATTCCCAACAATCTCGCCATGAAGCTCTATCGCCGTCACGTTCCCATTCTCGGAACATCGCCGATTTCAATCGACCGCGCCGAGAACCGCCACAAATTCTCGGCAATGCTCGATCAGCTCGGTATCGATCAGCCCCGCTGGAAAGAGATGACCACCACCGAGGAGATCGACAGCTTCATCAAGGAGGTAGGCTTCCCCGTCCTCATCCGCCCCAGCTACGTGCTTTCAGGCGCGGCGATGAACGTTTGCTACGATTATGACCAAATGCACCGCTTCCTCGCCCAGGCTGCAAAGGTGTCAAAGGAATACCCCGTGGTAGTTTCTGAATTCCTTCAGAACGCAAAGGAAATAGAATTTGACGCAGTGGCTCGCAACGGCGAGATTGTAGAATATGCTATCTCGGAACACATCGAATTTGCAGGCGTTCACTCAGGCGACGCAACCCTCGTGTTCCCCGCTCAGAAAATCTACATGGCAACCGCGCGTCGCATCAAGCGCATCAGCGCCAAGATTGCCAAAGAGCTCAATATTTCAGGTCCATTCAACATCCAGTATCTCGCCAAGGACAACGATGTGAAAGTGATCGAGTGCAACCTGCGCGCGTCACGCTCATTCCCCTTCGTGAGCAAGGTGCTGAAGAAAAACTTCATCGAAACCGCCACCCGCATCATGCTTGGCGAAAAAGTTGAGAAAGTCGACACCTCGACATTCGACATTGACTACATCGGCATCAAAGCGTCGCAATTCTCATTTGCGCGCCTTCACAAGGCAGACCCGGTTCTCGGCGTAGACATGTCGTCGACCGGCGAAGTGGGCTGTCTCGGCAAGGACTTTGACGAAGCCCTGCTGAACGCCATGATCTCAGTGGGACACCATGTACCTCAGGGTGCCGTTCTTGTAAGCTCGGGCGACGTGCGCGGCAAGGTGGACATGCTCGACGCTTGCCGTCTGCTCAACGAAAACGGCTACAAGATCTATGCCACCGAGGGAACCGCGCGATTCCTTGACTCAAACGGAATCGAAGCTACCCCCGTATGCTGGCCCGACGAAGAGGGAGAAAACATCCTCGACCTCATCTCAAGCCATGCCGTGGACCTCGTGATCAACATCCCGAAGAACCACACCAAGCGTGAGCTCACCAACGGCTACCGCATTCGCCGATGGGCAATCGACCACAACATTCCGTTACTGACCAACGCCCGTCTTGCCGGAGCCTACGTCAAGGCATTCATCAACAAGCCGATTGACAACATCGGCATCACCCCCTGGCAGGAGTATTAATCACCGGGGAGTCAATCAATCGACACAAATCCAACAGGCGGTCCTCTTCACGAAGGCCGCCTGTTTCTTCAAAATCCGCCGCCCAACCCCTCGGGCTTATCAACATAAAGGGTCAGTTATAAACATTTAACTCAATTTGCCGCCTTGATTTTTGGATAGTTTCGGAGATAAATACTTATCTTTGCGTTATCATTAATAACTGATTATGGGTAAAATCATTGCAATAGCCAACCAAAAAGGCGGCGTGGGCAAAACAACCACAACAATCAACCTTGCGGCGTCACTCGCCAATCAAGGGAAAAAAGTTCTCATAATTGACGCAGACCCGCAGGCAAACGCGACTTCGGGCTACGGCATTGACCCCAAGTCGATGTCATCATCTATATATGAATGTCTTGTCGACGACTATCCCATCGACGGCTCGCAAGTCCCCACCTGCATCGAAGGGCTCGACCTGGTGGGCTCAAGAATAGATCTCGCCGGAGCCGAACTCGAGCTCGTCAACAAAGACAACAGGGAGCGAGTGCTTCTAAACGTGCTCAGCCCCATTGTGGATAAATATGATTATATCCTCATCGACTGCTCCCCTTCGCTGGGGCTCATAACCGTCAACGCGCTCACCGCAGCCGACTCGGTCATCATCCCGGTCCAAGCCGAATATTTCGCGCTTGAAGGCATCAGCAAGCTTCTGAACACAATCAGAATCATAAAATCAAAGCTCAATCCCGAGCTTGAAATCGAGGGATTCCTGCTCACCATGTATGACGCGCGCCTTCGCCTCGCCAATCAAATCTACGAGGAGTTAAAAGGTCATTTCGGCGACATGGTGTTCAACACCGTGATTCCGCGAAACATACGCCTCAGCGAAGCCCCCTCCCACGGACTCCCCGCCCTTGTCTATGACCCGGAAAGCCGTGGAGCCACAAGCCACACCATGCTGGCGAAAGAGCTTATATCAAAACATCGCAAACAGCCCGCAGCGGCATCTAACTAATCCCCCTCTCGACCATGGCACTAAAAAGAAACGCTCTCGGACGAGGATTGGACTCGCTGATTCAAATGGACGACGTGCCTGCGCGCGGCTCAACGGCAATCAACGACATCAAGCTCGAATTAATCTCACCCAATCCCGAACAGCCTCGAACCACATTTGACGAAGAGGCGCTTGACGAACTCGCCTCCTCCATTCGCGAGCTCGGAATCATCCAGCCCCTCTCACTCAGAAAAACCGGCGACAACACCTATCAGATAATCGCCGGAGAACGCCGATACAGGGCGGCGCTCAAAGCCGGGCTCACATCGGTGCCAGCCTACATCCGCACCGCCAATGACAGCGAGCTGACGGAAATGGCGTTGATTGAAAATATCCAGCGCGAGGATCTGAACGCCATAGAAATCGCCCTCACCTTCAAGAAGCTGATTGACCAGTACAACCTTACTCAGGAACGTTTGAGCGAGAGAATAGGAAAAAAGAGAGCGACGATAGCCAATTTCCTGCGCTTGCTGAAACTTCCCGCCGAAGTTCAGCTGGGACTCCGCGACAAACGCGTTGACATGGGACATGCGCGAGCTCTCCTCACCATCAACGACCCATCGCTCCAACTGAAACTTTATAATGAAATCGTGAAGCATGGTCTCTCGGTGAGAAAAGTGGAAGAGCTTGCCAAGTCCTATCAGAAAGCGGCTGAAAATGGAGAAATGCCAGCTAAAGTTCCGGCTGCCGAGCGTACGCCCAACCATGATTTCGACATTTTGAAAAAGCATTTGAGCGCGTCTTTCCGCACCCCCGTCCAGTTCACTTGCAACAAGCAGGGAAAAGGAAAAATCACATTTCCGTTCAGCAATGAAGCGGAACTTGAGCAATTAATTGCTATCTTTGACACAATAAAGCATTCCGAGGGTTGAGGCTCCATTGCCCAATCCACGGGAAAAGTGCGTCAATTCACCCCACACATTCCTGTACATCAGGAATATACGCAATGAAAAAAGAGTGTTTGATTAAAATATTATCCCTTTTTACACTCGCCCCGCGATTATTGACAATGACGTTGATTTTAGCGGCGGCAACATCTTTTAATATTTTTTCAGCAAATTTATCTTTATCTCAGGAGCCCGATTCCGCCGCTCCGAAAAGAGCCGTCCGCCCGGTTCCGCTGGCTCCCCCAGCCACTGATTCACTGCGTGTCGTTTCAGCCGACTCCATGCCCGGCGCATTCCCCGATTCAATCTACCTTTCAATACCCCGCCACGAGCGCGTTCTCATCGAAGGCGATTCAATAGAACTGTCGGGCGACAGTCTTGAAGTCACCCCCGTGGGAGCGGTTCCGGTTGACAGCATCGCCACAATCGACCCCTCGACAGGCAAGCCGATAGATCCCGACTATCGAGTCAGAGAATTTAATCCCGACCCCAACAGGGCACTGTGGATGTCGGCGCTATGTCCGGGACTGGGTCAGCTTTACAACCGCCGCTACTGGAAACTGCCCATCGTGGTCGGAGCCTATGTGGGACTCGGCTATGCCACAAACTGGAACAACCGTATGCTCCGGGACTACACCCAAGCTTACCGCGACATAACCGACAACGATCCGTCGACAAAAAGCTACATGGATTTTTATCCGCCAAACACCGATGAAGCATCGCTCAATAAAACATGGCTTGAAAAAGTTTTAAAGAATAAGAAAGATAAGTTCCGCCGACAGCGCGACCTCTGCATAATATCAATGATAGGCGTCTATCTGGTAGCAATGGTCGATGCGTATGTCGACGCCTCACTCGCCCATTTCGATATATCCGACAACCTGTCGATGGACATGCATCCGGCGGTCATACAATCGCCGTCATCATCATCGCCCGGAATCGGAATGCAATGGGCATTCAATTTCTAACCAATAAGCCCTAACATGTCTCCAGCAATGAAAAAATTAATATCTACAATCTTACTCGGAGGAACGATGCTGATAACATCGGCGGCACCCTCCATCCTGACTCTAAAGAACTCGATAACCGACAATTCAATCCAGTATCCCGAGAGTTTTGAAACCGACACCCACAAGATGCTTCAGAACTGGTATCTGCGCAACTATGCGGTGTTGAACGAAAACATGTCAAGCACCCCTGACGTCAATGTGCCCGACGAAGTCTACATACAGCGTCTCAGCAAAATGCCCACCGACATCGAGATGCCCTACAATCAGGTTGTAAGATCCTACATCAATATGTACACCCAGCGCCGCCGACAGCTTGTGGAAAACATGCTCGGCATGAGCCTGTACTATATGCCCATCTTCGAAGAGGCGCTTGAACGCAAAGGGCTCCCTCTTGAACTGCGCTACCTGCCGGTAATCGAGTCGGCTCTGAATCCCGACGCCGTGTCGCGCGCCGGCGCCACCGGATTGTGGCAATTCATGCTGCCCACGGCAAGAGGGCTGGGTCTGGAAGTGAACACGCTTGTCGACGAGCGCCGCGACCCCTATGCTTCATCGGAAGCTGCCGCGTCCTATCTGAAACAGCTCTATGAAATGTATAATGACTGGTCGCTTGCCATCGCTGCCTATAACTGCGGTCCGGGCAACGTGAACAAGGCACTGCGCCGCGCCGGTGTAGAAAACAACAAGGAAAACAAAGACGGCAAAGACTTCTGGTCAATCTACTACCTACTCCCCCAGGAAACCCGCGGATATGTGCCGGCGTTCATTGCAGCCAACTATGTCATGACCTATTATAACGAGCACAACATAAGCCCGGCGTTGGCTCGACGCCCCATCATAACCGACTCGGTCCACGTGACTAAGCGCGTGCATCTCCAGCAAATTTCCGATGTGCTCGACATTCCCATCGAAGAACTCCGAGTGCTGAACCCCCAGTTCCGCAAAGACATTATCCCGGGCAACAGCCGCCCCTACTCGCTCGTATTGCCCTCGATGCAGGTGTATTCCTATCTAATGAGCGAGGACAGCATCGTCAACCACAACGCCAAGCTTTATGCACGCCGCGACCTCGTGGAGCCTACCCTCAACCCTGCCGAAGACCCCGGCATGGAGTACACCACCAAGCGCGTGACCAAGACCCATGTGGTGAAACGCGGCGAAACCTTGTCAAAAATCGCCTCGGCTTATGGCGTGAGCGTAGCCGACATCAAGAAATGGAACAAGCTTAAACGAAACTCGATCGCCAAAGGGAAGAAGTTGAAAATCTTCACCTATGAACGCGTCGCCACCGGCAAGAAAAAGGCTGCTCCGGTAGTGGCTGAAAGCACCCCCGCCGTTCAACCCGACTCTATCACCGTTTGCAATGACTCCATCGGAGAGCCAGCCATACAGGAAATAGCTCAGGTTGAGCCCGAAAAGCCCGCCGCTCCGGTCAAGAAAGCCGAAAAGGCGAAACCTGCCCCCGCCAAGAAAGCCCCCGCTCAGAGGACGAGAATCCACACCGTGAAAAAGGGCGATAACCTTTACCGCATCTCAAAAATGTACAAAGGCGTGACTGTCGATGACATCAAGAAGCTCAACGGACTTAAAAACAACGACCTGCAGGTAGGTCAAAAACTGAAAATACCCCGTAACTAAATCAAGCATAAAACCAATCAACAATGAAAAAAACAATATTTTCATTAGCTACATTATTTATAAGCTATTCGGCGTGGGGCGCCCCGCTATGGTTGCGCGACGCCACAATCTCGCCCGACGGGAGCAAAATCGCCTTCACCTATAAAGGCGACATCTACACAGTGAGTCCAAAAGGCGGCGAAGCTAAACGACTCACCGCTCAACCATCCTATGAAACCGAACCGAAATGGTCGCCCGACGGTAAAATGATCGCTTTCTCAAGCGACCGCAACGGCGGACAGGACATTTACGTAATGTCGGCTGACGGCGGAGCTGCAAAGCGACTCACGTTCAACTCGGTTAAAGAAACTGTCGAGGCTTTCTCGCCCGATGGAAAATATGTGTATTTCTCGGCTGCGATTCAGGACCCGGCTACAAGCGCCGCATTCCCGACAGCTCGCCTTACCGAAGTATATAAAGTTCCGGTAGAAGGGGGTAGAATCGAACAAGTGCTCGGGACTCCGGCTCAAAAAATCAATTTCATCGGCAACGACGGCTCGTTCCTCTATCAGGACCTCAAAGGATTTGAGGACGAGTGGCGCAAACACCACACCTCATCAGTGACCCGCGACATCTGGATGTACAATGCCAAGAACGGCTCCCACAAAAATCTCACAGCCCGTCCCGGCGAAGACCGCGACCCGGTTCTGAGTCCCGACGGGAAGACCGTCTACATCCTGAGCGAGCGTGACGGCAAGACTTTCAACGTATATTCATTCCCCATCGACAATCCCTCGGCGGCGAAACAGGAATCACAATTCACAACCCACCCGGTGAGATTTCTTTCTCAAAGCAAAAACGGGCTCCTTGCCTACACCTACGACGGTGAATTATATACCCAGACTCCGGGACAAAAGCCCGTAAAGGTCAACGTGAACATCACGATGGACGATGAGAATCCACTCAAGGCGCTTAATGTGGCAACCTCACAGGGCGCTACCGCATCGCCCGACGGAAAGATGGTGGCTTTCACCAACCGCGGAAACATCTTCGTAACCTCAGTTGAATATAACACCACCAAGCAAATCACCGACACCCCCGCTGCTGAAAGCCAGATATCATGGGCACCCGACAACCGCACGATTGCCTACACCAGCGAGCGCGACGGACACGCCAACATTTATACAGCCACAATTTCCCGCAAAGAGGACCTCAACTTCCCCAATGCGACAGTAATCGAAGAGAAGCCGCTGTTTGACAGCAAGGACGGTATCGAGCGTTCTTATCCCGAGTATTCTCCCGACGGTAAAGAAATCGCATTCGTGCAGGACCGCCGCAAGTTGATGGTTATGAATCTCGAGTCGAAAAAAACTCGTCAGATTACCGACGGCTCAACCCATCCTGAAAGCGGAGGCGGATTCTCCTACTCATGGTCGCCCGACGGAAAGTGGATCACTCTCGAACACACCGGAAACGGACACGAACCCTATAGCGACGTAGCTATCGTAAACACAACCGGCACCCCCGTTGTCACCAATATCACCCAGTCATCTTATTTCGACGAAAACCCCGTGTGGGTGATGGACGGCAACGCCATTCTGTTCCTCTCTGACCGCTACGGCATGAGAAGCCAGGCATCATGGGGCTCGCAGCTTGATGCGATGCTTGTATTCATGAATCAGGACGCTTACGACAAATTCCGCCTGTCGAAAGAAGACTACGAGCTTCGCAAAGAGCTTGAAAAGCAACAGAAAAAAGACAAGGAGAAAACCGACGACAAAAAATCGGATAAGAAAGCCGACAAAAAGCAGAATAAAGAAGCTGCCGACTCAGCCGACAAAGATATCAAGGTTGAACTTGACGGAATCAGAGACCGCATCGTGAGACTCACCCCTGCTTCAACCGATATCGCCGACGCCATCATCAACAAAGACGGCGACAAACTCTACTATATAGCACGCGGCAACGGACAGAACGCCATCTGGAAAGTAGACCTCTACAAGCATGACCTCAACCAGGTAGCCACACTCCCGTCGGCGGCAGGCTTCCAGCCCGATGCGAAAGGCGCCAACATCTTCGTGCTCGGACCGAGAATATTGAGAAAAATGGCTGTAAGCTCAGAAAAGCTCACCCCCATCACCTTCTCGGCTCAGCAGTTCATCGACCCGGCGGCTGAACGCGAATACATGTTCAACTATGTTCAGCAGGAGGTGGCAAACCGCTTCTATGAAAAGAAATATCATGGCGTAGATTGGAACGCCATGACCAAGGCTTACCGCAAATTCCTGCCTCACATCAACAATAACTATGACTTCGCCGAGATGCTCAGCGAACTTCTCGGAGAGCTCAACGCCTCCCACACAGGCTCGCGCTACTCCCCTTATGGCGGTATGGAACCTACAGCTTCGCTGGGACTTCTATATGACTGGACCTACAACGGAAAAGGGCTGAAAGTGGCTGAAGTCGTAGAGAAAGGTCCGTTTGACCACGCCAACACAAGCGTTAAGCCCGGCGTAGTAATTGAAAAAATCGGAGGCAAAGCAATCGACGACAATGCCGATTACACCACCTTGTTCAATAATCTCGCAGGCAAGAAAACGCTGATTTCCTTCTATGACCCGGCTAATGGAAAACGCTGGGAAGAGGTGGCGCTACCGATATCGAATGCCGATATGAACAACCTGCTCTACGAGCGCTGGATCAAACAGCGCGCTGCCGACGTGGACCGTCTCTCAGGCGGCAGACTCGGATATGTCCACATCAAATCGATGGACGATGCAAGCTACCGCAACATCTACACCGATCTATTCGGCAAATATGTAAACAAGGACGGTATCGTGATAGACACTCGTTGGAACGGCGGCGGACGCTTGCACGAAGATATCGAGGTGCTCTTCAGCGGCAAAAAATATCTCACTCAGGTGATAAGAGGAGTCGACGTGTGCGACATGCCGAGCCGACGCTGGAACAAACCGAGCATCATGCTGCAATGCGAGGCTAACTACAGCAACGCCCACGGCACCCCCTGGGTCTACAAGACCATGGGACTCGGCAAGCTTGTAGGTATGCCCGTGCCGGGAACAATGACCAGCGTGAACTGGATAGGGCTTCAGGATCCCACCCTGCTTTTCGGCGTACCGGTAATCGGATATCGCACCGCCCAGGGCAACTATCTTGAAAACTCCCAGCTTGAACCCGACATTCTTGTGGCAAACGACCCGGCGACAATAGTGAAAGGCGAGGATCTTCAGCTGAAAAAGGCTGTCGAGGAGCTAATGAAAGAACTCCCCAAGAAATAGATTTGCGTTAAAGCGCTACCGAACTGCAAACAATAAAATGACACATATTTTATACATTATGTGTCATTTTATGCAATCGGTGTCGCAAAATTGATATATATTTGCAAAAATAACTCAGTACAATAAATAATAGAGATAATATATAATGGAGCAGATTTCTCAACGCGTGCAATCGCTTGCACCATCGCAAACTCTCGCGATGTCACAAAAAAGCCAGGAGCTTAAGGCTCAAGGAGTCGACGTGATCAACCTTTCGGTGGGTGAACCCGATTTTCCCACCCCCGCCCACATCAAGGACGCAGCCAAGAAGGCTATCGATGAAAACTTCTCGTTCTATACACCGGTTCCCGGTTACATGTCGCTTCGTAAAGCTATCTCTAATAAACTTAAAGAAGAAAACGGCATTGATTTCGCTCCCGAGCAAATCGTGGTTTCAAACGGCGCGAAGCAGTCGCTTTGCAACGTCATCCTCTCGGTGATAAATCCGGGCGATGAAGTCATCATCCCCACCCCGGCATGGGTGAGCTACATGGAGATGGTCAATCTTGCTCAAGGCAAAAACGTGCTTGTTCCCGCAACCATCGAGACTGATTTCAAAATCACTCCCCAACAGTTGCGCGACGCCCTCACCGACAAGACCCGCCTCATCTTCTTCTGCTCTCCGAGCAATCCCACCGGAAGCGTGTACAGCCGCAGCGAATTGCAGGCGCTCGTAGATGTTCTCGCCGACTATCCCGACGTGTTGATTCTTTCCGACGAAATCTATGAGCACATCAACTTCACCGGAAGCTTCACTTCGCTTGCGTCATTCCCCGAAATCGCCGACCGCACCTGTGTGGTGAACGGTGTTTCAAAAGCTTATGCCATGACAGGATGGCGTATCGGATTCCTCGCAGCTCCGCTGTGGCTTGCCAAGGCAACCAACAAACTGCAAAGCCAATACACCTCAAACGCCTCCTCAATCGCCCAAAAAGCCGCCGAAGCAGCTTACACCGGCTCGCAGGATTGCGTCGAAGAGATGCGCAAAGCGTTTGAACGCCGCCGCGATCTGATCGTAGGGCTCGCGCGCACGATTCCGGGATGGAAAGTCAACAACCCCGACGGAGCGTTCTATCTCTTCCCCGAAGTGTCAAGCTATTTCGGAAAAAGATGCGGCGACCGTGTGATCAACGACGACTCTGACCTCGCTATGTTCCTTCTCGAAGAGGGACACGTAGCTACCGTTGCCGGCTCGGCATTCGCTTGCCCCGGATATATCCGCATGAGCTACGCCACCAGCGACGATAACATCCGCGAAGCCATGAGACGCATCGCTGAAACTCTTGCAAAACTCATTTAACCGATTTGCGACAAAGATTCCGAAATGTCAGAAATAACAGTGAAATCTGATTCGGTAGTAATCATTCCCACCTATAATGAAGCAGAGAACGCGGCGGCGATAATCGACGCCGTGCTCTCGCTGCCTCATAATATGGACGTGCTCATTGTCGACGACGGTTCACCCGACGGGACTGCGGCAATCGTCCACAAGAAAATAGCTGAAAATCCCGGACGCGTACACATCATCGAGCGCAAAGGCAAACTGGGACTCGGCACCGCCTATATAGCCGGTTTCAAATGGGCTATAGAACGTGGATATGACTATATCTTCGAAATGGACGCCGACTTCTCCCATAATCCCCAGGACCTGCTCAGGCTCTATGACGCGTGCAGCAACCAGGGAGCCGACGTGGCGATAGGCTCGCGCTACATCTCGGGGGTGAACGTGGTCAACTGGCCCATGAGCCGAGTGCTGATGTCCTACTTCGCCTCAAAATATGTGCAGTTCATCACCCGATTGCCTATTCATGACACCACGGCGGGATTCGTGTGCTACCGCAGAAAAGTTCTTGAAACTATCGAACTTGACAAAATAAGGTTCAAAGGCTACGCATTCCAGATCGAAATGAAATTCACGGCATCGATGCTTGGATTCAAAGTGGTGGAAGTACCCATCATATTCACCAACCGAGTGCTCGGAGAGAGCAAAATGAATAGCGGCATTTTCTCTGAAGCGGTATTTGGAGTGATAAAGCTGAAACTTTCAAGCATGTTCAAAAAGAAGGGTAAACCCTCTTAAACCATCGCTTATGCCATGAAACATGATATTATTCTCTTCAACGGAATTATAATAAACGAAAAGCGCAGCTTCAGGGGCTATGTCGCAGTCGACGGCGACATGATAACCGAAGTAGGCGAAGGCGACCCCGCCGAAGCGACGCTCGACGCAACCAGAAGGATTGACGCCGAAGGCGCCTACATCATTCCCGGAGTAATCGACGACCAAGTGCATTTCCGTGATCCCGGACTCACCCACAAAGGCGACATATTCACCGAATCGAGAGCCGCTGCCGCAGGAGGGGTCACTTCGTTCATGGACATGCCCAACACAAAACCGCCCACAGTCACAGTGGCAGATGCAGAGTGGAAACTGAACCATGCCGCCGCCCAGTCGGCAGTTAACTACAGCTTCTTCATCGGAGCCACCAACGACAACATCGACGAGCTTCTCAAATGTGACTACTCACGGGTGCCGGGAGTGAAACTTTTCCTCGGCTCATCGACCGGCAATATGCTTGTCGACAACGAAACGGCGCTCAACCGCATCTTCAGCGAAGTTCCCGCCATAATAGCCATCCACTCTGAAGACGAAGCAACGATAAAAGCCAACCGTCAACGCCTCACGGATGAACTCGGCGAAGACATCCCAGTGAAATTCCATCTCGAGATACGCAGCCGCGAAGCGTGTGTCATCTCAACGCGCCGCGCCATCGACCGGGCAAAAAAATTCGGCAGCCGCCTGCACGTGCTCCACGTGTCGACCGCCGAAGAGGTGGAGATGTTCTCGGCTGAACCGCTCGACAAGAAGCTGATCACGTCGGAAGTTTGCGCCCACCATTTATGGTTTTCCGACGCCGACTATGAAACCCTCGGCACACGCGTGAAAATGAATCCGGCGGTAAAAACCGATGCCGACCGCGACGCGTTGCGCAAAGGTCTGCGCGACGGAAGGCTCGATATCGTAGCCACTGACCACGCCCCTCATCTTCTTTCCGAGAAAGAGGGCAACGCGCTTACCGCCGCTTCAGGAGCTCCCATGGTTCAGTTCTCTCTGCCCGTGATGCTCGAACTTGCCGACAGAGGCGTGTTCACCCGGGAAATGGTGATTGAAAAAATGTGTCATGCCCCAGCCGATTTATATTCAATTGACCGTCGAGGCTATCTGCGTGAAGGCTACTACGCCGACATCGCCATTGTCAAGCCCGACAGCCCCTATAAGGTGACCGACGACATGGCGTTGAGCCGATGTGGCTGGACTCCGCTTGACGGCACCACTCTCCACAACCGCGTGATCATGACCCTCGTCAACGGCAGAGAGGTCTACTCAAACGGCGCTGTAAACCCCGACGTAAGGGGCAAAGAATTAGCATATAACCGAAAAAACTAATAAATAAAATGCATGACACCGCTCGTGTCGCGCTATAACAAACCAAAAACCGTGCATACATTATGTTAGAAAAAGCTGATGTAAAGTGCTTAGACAAGGTTGTAATCCGATTCTCCGGCGACTCCGGCGACGGAATGCAGCTTGCCGGTAACATTTTCACAAATGTATCGGCAGGAGTGGGCAACCAGGTATCAACATTTCCCGACTATCCGGCTGAAATCCGCGCTCCTCAGGGATCGCTGAGCGGAGTATCGGGATTCCAGGTGAGCGTGGGCGTGGGAGTCCACACCCCCGGTGATAAAGCCGATGTGCTCGTGGCTATGAACCCCGCAGCGCTAAAGCAGAACGTGCAGCATCTCAAAGCGGGCGGCGTGGCAATCGTCGACATCGACTCTTTCAAGGAAGCCGATCTCAAGAAAGCCCTGTTTGAAACCATGGAACCGTTCAAGGAGCTCAACATCAACGCCCAGGTGGTTGAAGTTCCCATCACATCGATGACCAAAGCGGCGCTTGCCGACTCAGGACTCGACAATAAAGCAGTGATGAAATGCCGCAACATCTTCGCCCTCGGGCTTGTTTGCTGGCTGTTTGACCGCCCCGTTGAAGCGGTGCTTCATCATCTCAAAAATAAATTTGCCAAGAAACCCGCCGTCTATGAGGCTAATTCAAAAGTGCTCCTTGCCGGCTACAATTACGGCGAAAACATCCATGCCTCAGTATCGACCTACCGCATCGAGTCAGAATCGATACGCCCCGGATACTATACCGATATCAACGGCAACACGGCAACCGCATGGGGACTCATCATGGCATCTGAAAAATCAGGTCGTCCCCTGTTCCTGGGGAGCTACCCCATCACTCCCGCAACCGACATTCTCCACGAACTTGCAAAGCGCAAGGATCTGGGCGTGAAAGCGGTGCAGATGGAAGACGAAATCGCAGGCGTTTGTTCGGCTATCGGAGCATCATTTGCCGGAAATCTCGCCGTGACATCCACTTCAGGGCCCGGTCTCGCTCTCAAAAGCGAAGCGATCGGACTTGCTGTCATGGCTGAGCTGCCGCTGGTGGTGATCGACGTGCAGCGCGGAGGTCCTTCGACCGGACTACCCACTAAAACCGAGCAGACCGACTTGATGCAGGCACTCTATGGCAGAAACGGCGAATGTCCCGTTGCAGTAGTAGCTCCCGCATCGCCCACCGACTGCTTCACCATGGCTTTCGAAGCATGCCGCATCGCCATCGAGCACATGACTCCGGTCATCCTGCTTTCCGACGCGTTTATCGGCAACGGCTCGTCGGCATGGCGCATCCCCGACGACAACGAATATCCCGAAATAAAGCCCCACTTTGTTCCCGATTCGCTCAAAGAGGGATGGAGAGCCTATGAGCGCGACCCCGAAACCATGGTGCGCTACTGGGCAATTCCCGGAACCGAAGGATTGACCCACCGCATCGGCGGTCTTGAAAAAGACTTCAACACGAGCGTCATCTCCAATGACCCGCAGAATCATGAACACATGGTGAATGTGCGCCGCGAAAAGATTGCCCGCATCGCCGACAGCATCCCCGAGCTCGAAGTGATGTGTGACAAAGACGCCGATACCCTCCTCATCGGCTGGGGCGGAACCTACGGACATCTTTATACCGCCGCCGAGGAGCTATGCGCCAAAGGCAAAAAAGTGGCTTTCGCCCATTTCCGCTATATCAATCCGCTACCCGCCAACACCGCCGAAGTGCTGTCAAAATACAAGCGCGTCATCTGCGCCGAGCTCAACTGCGGTCAGTTTGCCGACTATCTTCAGAGCAAATTCGGCGGAATGCAGATAGAACGCATCAACAAAATCCAGGGACAGCCCTTCCTGGTGAGCGAAGTAGTCGACGCTGTTATTAACCTCATGGACAAAAAGTAAACAACTCTGAATCATGGAATGTAAAAACTATACTGCAGCCGACTATAAAAACGGACAGTCGGTGCGCTGGTGCCCCGGTTGCGGCGACCATGCCATTCTCAACGTGCTCCACAAGGCAATGGCGGAACTCGGAGTGCCCCCCCACAAAACAGCCGTAATATCAGGTATCGGATGTAGCTCGCGCCTGCCCTACTACATGAACACCTATGGCTTCCACACCATTCATGGACGCGCTGCCGCCGTTGCAACCGGCTTCAAAATCGCCAATCCCGAAATGACCGTGTGGCAGATATCAGGCGACGGCGACGGTCTCGCCATCGGCGGAAACCACTTCATCCACGCAGTGCGCCGCAACATCGATCTCAACATCCTCCTTTTCAACAATAAAATCTACGGACTCACCAAAGGACAGTATTCGCCCACCAGCGACCGCGGCTTCGTCAGCAAGTCGTCGCCCTACGGCACTGTCGAGGACCCCTTCATCCCCGCCGAGCTCGTGTTTGGCGCCCGCGGCAACTTCTTCGCGAGAGCCATTGACGTGGATTTGACCGTAGGACAGGAAGTGATGGCTGCCGCCGCACGCCACAAAGGCGCGTCGGTAGTCGAAATGCTTCAGAACTGCGTGATTTTCAACAACGGCATCCACAACCACATAACTGACCGCGAATTCCGCGCCGACCGCACCATCCATCTGCGCCACGGCGAAAAGATGCTATTCGGCAAGAACATGGACAAAGGTCTTGTTCAGGACGGATTCCTGTTGAAAGCGGTTGAGATAGGCAAAGACGGCTACACCATCGACGACGTGCTCGTTCATGACGCCCACACTCCGAGCAACTTCCTTCATCAGCAACTCGCCATGATGGACGGCTACTCGCTGCCCCTCGCTGTCGGAATAATCCGCGATGTCGAAAGCCCCGTCTACAACGAAGAACTTGACAAGCAGATCGCCGAAGTGCGCGCCAAGAAAGGGTTCTCCACACTTCGCGACATGATTCTCGCCGGCGAACACTGGGAAGCAAAATAAAATTTTCCCCCTTACATCGCCTTTGATACAATCCGGAATCGCGCCTCACTAAACCCGGGCTGCGATTCCGGACTTATTTTTACCCCCGAAAACACCCTATAATGTTAAATAATGTTATTAAAAATGATTTTTATGCTGCATTATTATGTTTTAAAACATAAAACGCTTAACTTTGCACCGTGTTTTTCATGGTATTAGATTTAAGGTTAAGAAGATTATTTGTCGTGAGACAAATAATTTTTTTTTGTAGTATATTTGTACTTTCTTAAATGAGAAACCGATTATATTGACAACTTAAAAAAAATATATATACAACAATCACTATGTCTATTGATGATATTATAGCTCAAGCCGTGGCGCGCGCCGTCCGTGAACTTTACGGAGTAGAATGCGACCCCTCGTCGATTGTGCCACAAACAACTAAAAAAGAATTTGAGGGCAACCTCACCATCGTTGTGTTCCCATGGGTAAAAGCCGCGCGCAAGTCGCCCGAAGCTGTGGGAAAAGAGATTGGAGAATGGCTTGTCGACAATGAACCGGCAGTAAACCGATTCAACGTCATCAAGGGATTTCTCAACATAGTGATCGAACCAACCTACTTCACCTCGATGCTGCGTCACATCGACACAACCGACAATTTCGGATTCCGCAGCGCGACTCCCGAGAGCCCGCTGGTGATGGTGGAATATTCGTCGCCCAACACCAATAAGCCCCTCCACCTGGGACACATCCGCAACAATCTGCTTGGCTACAGCCTTGCCGAAATTCTTAAAGCCTGCGGCAACAACGTCATCAAGACCAACATCGTCAATGACCGCGGAATCCACATCTGCAAGTCGATGCTCGCATGGCAGAAGTGGGGCGATGGCGCCACCCCCGAGTCGACAGGCAAAAAGGGCGACCACCTCATCGGCGACTTCTATGTGCTCTTCGACAAGCATTACAAAGCCGAGGTGAAGGAACTCATGGAAAAGGGCATGACCCAGGAAGAAGCGGAAGCCGCCTCGCCACTCATGGCTGAAGCGAGAGAAATGCTCCGCAAGTGGGAGGCTCGCGACCCCGAAGTGCGCGCGCTGTGGGAACGCATGAACACATGGGTATATGACGGATTTGACGTGACCTACAAGCGTCTTGGCGTGGACTTCGACAAGATATACTACGAGAGCAACACCTACCTCGAAGGCAAGGAAAAAGTGCTCGAAGGACTTGAAAAAGGCATCATGTATCGCAAGGACGACGGCTCGGTGTGGGCAGACCTCACTGACGCCGGTCTCGACCACAAACTGCTCCTGCGCAGCGACGGCACGTCGGTCTACATGACTCAGGACATCGGCACCGCCAAACTGCGTTACCGCGACTATCCTATCGACAAGATGATCTATGTCGTGGGCAACGAGCAGAACTATCACTTCCAGGTGCTGTCGCTTCTCCTTGACCGTCTCGGATTCAAGTGGGGCAAGGATCTCGTTCATTTCTCCTACGGAATGGTGGAGCTCCCCGAGGGCAAGATGAAAAGCCGCGAAGGCACCGTGGTCGACGCCGACGACCTCATGGACGACATGATACGCGACGCTGCCGAAGTGTCGGCTGAGCGCGGCAAATGCGACTTCACCCCCGAAGAGTCGGCAGAAATAGCGCGCATCGTCGGAATGGGCGCCCTGAAATATTTCCTTCTCAAAGTCGACCCCCGAAAGAACATCACTTTCAACCCCAAGGAATCAATCGACTTCAACGGCAACACGGGACCCTTCATCCAGTACACCTATGCCCGCATCCGCTCGGTGCTTCGCAAGGCTGAAGCGGCAGGATACGCCATCAAGGGCTATGATGCGGTTGAGCCAAATGAAAAAGAGATTTCGCTCATCCAGCACCTTGCCGACTTCCCCCAGGTGGTAGCCGAAGCCGGTCGCGCCTACTCGCCCGCTCTGATAGCCAACTATGTCTATGACCTCGTAAAAGAATACAACCAGTTCTATCACGACTACTCTATTCTCAACGAATCTGACGAGGCAACACGCTCATTGCGACTCGCACTGAGCAAAAACGTGGCTTCAGTTGTTAAGAAAGGTATGGGACTACTCGGAATCGAAGTGCCCGAGAGAATGTAACACAATGCAACAACTTAACATTTAACAATATGAACAATTACAATCTCAACTCCTACGAATCACAGTCGCTCGACACCCGTGTTTCGCAGGTAATGAAACAAGTTTATGTCAAGATGTTCCTGGCGCTGCTTGTCACCGCCGGAGCGGCTGCCGTGTGCTCAGGCATACCTAATCTTGTAATGTTCCTCGCCACCCACAGTTGGGTCTACTGGGGACTTCTCATTGTTGAGCTCCTCATGGTCTTCGGCATCAGCGGCGCTGTAAACAAAATAAGCTCTCCCGCGGCGACTGCTCTGTTCTTCGCCTACTCACTGATCAACGGCGTGACATTCGCCCTGATATTCTATGCCTACACTCCTGTATCCATCTTCAAGACATTCCTCATCACCGCAGGAGTCTTCGGAGCCATGAGCGTCTACGGCTACTTCACTAACCGCGACCTCACCAAGATGGGATCATTCCTGTTCATGGCGCTTATCGGGCTCATAATCGCGAGCGTAGTGAACATTTTCTGGGCAAACAGCACGCTTGAATGGATCGTGTCGATAGCCGGCGTTCTGATTTTCGTGGGTCTCACCGCATGGGACACTCAGAAAATCAAGCAGATGGCACAGTATGGCAGCGGACTCAACGAATCACGCCTCGCCACCATCGGCGCCCTCTCGCTCTATCTTGACTTCATCAACCTCTTCCTCTATCTGCTACGCTTCTTCGGTAGCAGCCGCGACTAAGAGAAGATTCAAGAATATCCAAGCATGGATTCCCATTTTCCGGAATCCATGCTTTTTTCATGCATTTTAATGCCCTTCCCCCACAATTTACTCCGCAAACACTTGCGCATCCCAAAAAAACTCCTTACCTTTGCCCAACCAAAAGCCCAGATGGCGGAATCGGTAGACGCGCTGGTCTCAAACACCAGTGGAGCAATCCATCCCGGTTCGATCCCGGGTCTGGGTACAGAAACGGAAGTCTTCTAAAAAGACTTCCGTTTTTTGCATTATTCCCACACTGTCACCCCAACAAAAACAAATGGAGTCAAATCCCCTCAAAATATTTTTGCGTGCTACCGCTTCTCCCGGCGAGCGGACCGCAAAGTTTCCTGTCCAATCATTAGTTATTCCCGATTGAATTGCCTAACTTTGCCTTGCAACGTGCCACTTCATTATCGGCAAACGCAAAACCATGTAATCCAATCATAAATGAACCGAAAAAACATCCTTAAATCTTCAATTGCGGCTGCCGCAATGCTATTCTCGCTGCCTGTCTCGGCAGCCACTGAAACCGCCACGGTCACACCTCTTTTTGACCGCATCGATTCAACGCTCACAATCCCCGCCGAAATCTACGGTCAGTTTGCCGAGCATCTCGGCACCTGCATCTATGGCGGACTTTGGGTGGGCGAAGACTCCCCCATCCCCAACACCAACGGTTATCGCAACGATGCCTTGCAAGCGCTGAAAGACCTGAAAGTCCCCGTGCTCCGATGGCCGGGAGGATGCTTTGCCGACGAATACCACTGGACCGACGGAATCGGTCCACGCGAAAAGCGTCCTGTGATGGTCAACACCAACTGGGGAGGCACCGTCGAAGACAACAGCTTCGGAACCCACGAATTCTTCAACCTCTGCGAACTGATCGGCTGCGAGCCTTATCTGAGCGGCAATGTCGGAAGCGGCACCGTCGAGGAGCTTGCGAAATGGGTGGAATACATCACCGCCCAAGATGGTCCCATGGCAAAACTTCGCAAGGAAAACGGACGCGAAAAACCGTGGAAATTGAAATACCTCGGTGTCGGAAACGAAAGCTGGGGATGCGGCGGCAGCTTCACCCCCGAAGCCTATGCCAACGAATATCGCCGCTATCAAACCTACTGCCGCAACTTCAACGGCAACAGGCTCTACAAAATAGCCTCAGGCGCGAGCGACTATGACTTCAACTGGACCAACGTGCTGATGAAAAACGCCGGTCGCCACATGAACGGGCTCTCACTGCATTACTACACCGTGAGCGGATGGAATGGCAGCAAAGGCGCAGCCACCGAGTTCTCCGACGATGATTTCTACTGGACCATGGGCAAATGTCTGGAAATTGAAAATGTAATCAATCGCCACGATTCAATCATGGGCGTCTATGACCCCGGCAAGAAAGTGGCGCTGATTGTCGACGAGTGGGGCACATGGTGGGATCAGGAACCCGGCTCGATTCCGGGACACCTCTACCAGCAAAACACCATGCGCGATGCCCTTGTCGCAGCGCTGAGCCTGAACGTGTTCCACCGCCACACCGACCGCGTGAAAATGGCAAACATAGCCCAAATCGCCAATGTGCTCCAGTCGATGATTCTCACCAAGGGCGACCAAATGGTGCTCACCCCCACCTACTACGTCTTCAAGATGTACACGCCTCATCAGAACGCCACAGTGGTGCCGCTCGACATCGCCACCTCCTCACGCGCTGTGCGAGGCGACCGCTCCGTCCCCACGGTCAGCGCCACTGCTTCAGTCAAGGACGGCGAGATGAACATCACCCTCGCCAACATCGATCTCGACAAAACCGCCGAAGTCACCATACCGCTCGGCATAAAAGCAAAACTTGAAAACGGCGAGATACTCACCGCCGCCGATATAGCCGACTACAACGACTTCGGAACAGCTGAAAAAGTCACTCTGCGCCCCTTCACGGGAGCAAAACAGTCCAAAGACCGGCTCACCCTCTCGCTCCCCGCAAAATCAGTCGTCAACCTCACCCTGAAGTTGCAATAACTCAATAAAAAAAGCGTGTCCCATAATCGACAGGACACGCTTTTTTTTTGTTTATCTGGTTTTTAACCCTTAAGCCTTGTTCTTGATAATCAAGACCTCGATAATCTGAACTGCAATCTGCTCCGAAATCTCAAGAGCTTCAGCGAGCTGGTTGATTACTTCCTTCTCCTCGTCCTCAACAACACCGTCGGCAAGCGCGATATCTACGGCGCAAGCGAAAGCGGTGAGCTTCAAATCTTCGGGCAAGCCCTGAACCGACGCAGCAACCAATGCCGCAGGACCCTCATTGCGAAGAATGCGGAACACCTTGTCAAACATCTTGTCGAACGCAGGACCTGAATAGTTGTCATACAAACGAAGACGACGAATATAATTTACGATACCCTCCCATTCCGAGTCGGCGATGCTTCCATCGGCACCAGCCATAGCAAGCGCGATACCGGCAAATGATTCTTGTGCATTAAGCGGCTCAGCTTCAGGAGCCTTTGAAAATACTTTATCAAACAATCCCATGTGTAATTTATATTAAATTGGTTTACAAATAAGTTTTTATCCTCACAAAGATATGACATAATCCCGACACATCCAATAACATTATCATACATTAACACCCCCCCCCCCATTAACAATTATTAACAAAAGCTGCCGAATCACCACATCTCATATCGGCATAAAACTGTCGACATGGCTCCTCATGTCCCCACGCCTATGCGATGCGGCTTTTTGGCGCTGACGTGATTTTGTAGCGTGCCGGTGGTGATAGTGTTGAATAAAAACCGTAAATTTGAAGATTATAACCTAATTGTAAAATCATGTTTTCACGCGAAACTTATATTTCACGCCGCAATGAGCTTAAAAAGCGCGTTGGCAGCGGACTGATTCTTTTTATCGGTAACGATGAAACGGGATGCAACTATGAGGACAATACCTATGACTTCCGTCAGGATTCCTCGTTCTTATATTATTTCGGTCTTCCTTATGCCGGGCTTAACGCCATTATAGATATCGACAATGACCGGGAAATCATTTTTGGCGATGAACTCACCATTGACGCTATCGTGTGGATGGGCAATCAGCCCACGCTCCATGAGAAGGCGGGAATGGTGGGCATAGACACCACTCTCCCTGCCGCCGACATTAAGGGTTATCTTGAGAAAGCGGCAAAGTCGGGACAAAAAATCCACTATACGCCAACTTATCGAGCCGAGCACAAGCTGAAGCTGCTTGACTGGCTGAATATAAAGCCGGGGGCGGAAACTCCGTCGGTCGACCTCATCCGTGCCATTGTCGACATGAGATCGCACAAGACCGAAGAGGAGATTGCCGAGATTGAACGTGCCTGCAACGTGACCGCCGATATGCACATAGCTGCCATGAAGGCTCTCCGCCCCGGGATGCATGAATATGAAATCGTGGCTGTTATCGAGAGCGTCGCTGCCGCCAACGGTTGTCGCCTTTCGTTCCCGACCATAGCCACCACCCACGGGCAGACTCTTCACAATCATGCCCATCATCACATCGTGAAGCCGGGCGATATGCTTCTTATCGATGCCGGAGCTGAGACTCCGATGGGCTATGCGGGCGACATGTCGTCGACGATATGCGCCGACAAGACCTACACCTCGCGCCAGAAGCTCATCTATGATCTTCAGGTTGCCTCCCACCTTGCTTCGGTTGCCGCTCTTAAGCCGGGAGTTCCGTTCAAGGACATCTATGAGCTGTCGTGCACCGTGGTGTGCCAGGGGCTTAAGGATCTCGGCATCATGAAGGGGGACCCTGCCGAGGCTGTTGCCGTCGGCGCCCATGCCATGTTCTATCCTTGCGGACTCGGTCACATGATGGGGCTTGACGTTCACGACATGGAGAATCTTGGCGAAGTGTGGGTGGGCTACAACGGCGAGCCTAAGAGTACCCAGTTCGGAAGAAAGTCGCTGCGCCTGGCTCGTCCGCTTGAGCCCGGATTTGTGCACACCATCGAGCCGGGCATCTATTTCATCCCTGAGCTGATTGACTATTGGGGCTCTGAAAAGCGCTTTGCCGACTTTATCAACTACGCCGAGCTTGAAAAGTGGCGCGACTTCACCGGAGTGCGCAATGAGGAAGATTATCTCATTACCGCCGACGGCGCCCGCCGTCTCGGCAAAAAGATTCCTCTCACCACCGAGGAGGTCGAGGCTTTGCGATAAGGCGGCGAAATCTATTATGAAACGAAAGGAAAAAGCCCTGTCTCACGACAGGGCTTTTTTACAATGTTGTAAAGTGTATACAGGGATGTGATTTTCTGTTTAGTAGTTATTGCAATAATAGATTCTAATATTATGCGACAAAATTATAACAATATTTTGTGAAATGCAAGTTATATGTAAGGATTTTTAGCAAAACGGTGTGTTTTTTGCTAAAAAGCGCGCTTGTTTGATGGATTTTGGCGGTATATGCCGACAGTGTCGCCGTGATGATGGAGCGGCGATGCAAGCGAGGTGTGGAGGTCGGGGGAGTTATTTTTTGTAGATGACTGAGAGCCCGTCGCGCACCGGAATAAAGACGTTTTCAACGCGCGGATCGTTTTGAACGAAGTCGTTGAAGCGGAGGATGCCTTCGGTTTGCGCGTCATGTGCCGAGCTGTCGGTCACTTTGCCATACCACAAAGTGTTGTCGGCGATGATGAAGCCGCCTCGGCGCACCGTGGGGAAGACCATGTTGTAATAGTCGAGATAGTGGCGCTTGTTGGCGTCGATAAACACGAGATCCCACTCTATCCCTTCAAGAGCGGGCAGTATCTGGGCGGCGTCGCCGATGTGGAGGGTGATTTTGCCTGAGTATGGCGACTCGTCGAGGTGGCGGCGGATGAAATCTTCCATCTCGTCGTTGATTTCGATGGTGTGGACCATCGCGCCGTCTTCAAGCCCTTCGGCGAGACACTGCGCCGAGTAGCCGGTGAAAGTGCCGAGCTCAAGGATGTTGACCGGCTTTATCATCCTGACGAGCATCTTGAGCAACCGCCCCTGTTCATGCCCCGAGCACATGTTGGCGTAGAGGCATGACACATGGGTGTCGCGGTTGAGCCGCTTCAGATGGGGCGGCTCGGCATCAATGTGTGCCGCGATATATTCTTCGAGCGGGTTGTCGATCATTTAGCCTCTTCGAGGTTGGGCAGGCAGAAGCTCTCATAGTTGTCGAGAATGTCGCCTACGGTGTTGATTTCGAGGAATGTGGTTCCGTGACCTTCGCCGAATGAGCCGCCGAGATAGGCTATCCTGTCGTTGCGGGTGAGGCGCCCTATCTCCATGAGATAGTTGAGGGCGGTGCTGATGTAGCGGCGCGAGGTTTCCATCTTTTCGCGGTAGACGGGGAGCACTCCGTAGGATAGTCCGAGCAGGCGCACCACGTGGGGGCGGTAGCATATTGCGAGCACCGGATCATTGCCGCGGTAGGATGAGATGTAGCGCGCGGTGCGTCCGGTGTAGCTGTCGGTCACTATCGCTTTGGTGCCTAGGATGTTGGACGACGCTACAGCCTGGCGGGCGAGGAATGAGGTGACATCGGGCTCCACAGTGGGGATGATGCGGGTGTGGGCGAGCGATTTTTCAACCTCGGCGGCAACCTTGGTCATTGTCGAGATTGCTTCTACGGGATATTTTCCGTAGGCAGTTTCGCCGCTCAGCATGAGCGCGTCGGTGTGCTGGTTGACGGCATTGGCGATGTCGCTGACCTCGGCGCGGGTGGGGCGCGGGTTGTTTATCATCGAGTGGAGCATCTGGGTGGCGACAATGACCGGCTTGTGGTGGAGCACACACTTGTTTATGAGCGAGCTCTGGATCACGGGGATGCGTTCGGCTGGAACTTCGATTCCGAGGTCGCCTCGCGCGATCATTATACCGTAGGATGCTTCGAGGATTTCATCGAAGTTGTCGATGCCCTCCTGGTTCTCGATTTTCGAGATGATCTTGATGGGGCTGTTGTTGGCGTCAAGAATCTCCTGAATGTCCTCGACGTCGCGCGCCGAGCGCACAAACGAGTGGGCGATGAAGTCGATGCCCAGCTCCATGGCGATATTGATGTTGGTCTTGTCGCGTTCGGTCAGCGAGGGCAGGGGGATTTTCACGCCGGGGATGTTGACGCTTTTGCGCGATCCCAGCTCGCCGCCGTTAAGCGCCGTTGCGTGAATGGTTTTGCCATCGATGCTGTCGATGATGAAGTCGATTTCGCCGTCGTCGATAAGAAAATGCACTCCCGGAGTCGCGTGTTCGGCGATGTCGGGGTAGGACAGGCAGATGCGGTCATGTGACGTTTCACCCTGCGGATTGCCTTCGAAAGTTACCTTGTCGCCGGCATTGAAAGTGATTGTCGAGTCGTTGACATTTGTCGTGGTGCGTATTTCAGCGCCCTTGGTGTCCATCAGTATTCCGATGGATGATGACACGGCGCGGACGTTGGAAACGATTTTCTTGAATCCTTCGTAGGACAAGTGCGCAGAATTCATTCTGACCACGTTAAGGCCGTTGTCATAGAGGTCGCGAATGAACCCCACATCACATCTTCTGTCGGAAATTGTAGCTACAATTTTGGTGAATTTTTTCATTTTCTTACTTAGCGAATAATCTGATTCATGATTCAAATGAAGGCTTCGAGCGCGAGGCGGTAGCTGTCGAGCCCGAATCCTGCGATGACTCCGCGGCACACTCCTGAGATCATTGACCGGTGGCGTATTTCCTCGCGGGCGTGTACATTGCTTATATGCACCTCGATCACCGGAGTCTTTATCGCCGAGATGGCGTCGGCTATGGCGAGCGAGGTGTGGGTGTAGGCTCCTGCGTTGAGGATGATGCCGTCGACCTCGCCAAATCCCACCCTGTGGAGCTCGTCGATGATGGCTCCCTCGCTATTGCTCTGGAAATAGGAGATAGCCACGTCGGGATAGCGCGCGGCAAGCGATTCAAGACACTTGTCAAAGCTGCTGCTGCCGTATATTCCCGGCTCGCGCACGCCCAAAAGGTTGAGATTGGGTCCGTTGATTATTGAAATTTTAGTCGCCATAGTCTTTTTTGCTGTGCATATCGTGGATTTCAATGTGCAAAATTACAAAAAAAATCAGTAATTTTACCGACAAATCATGTATTACAAAAAACTTATTGCAATGAATAAGAGTTTCTGGATTTCGTTAATCGCGATATTGCTCACCGCGCAGCTTTACGCTCAGGAAGATGGCAAGCAGAAGAAATATCTGATTGCCGGGGTAGCTTTCTATAATCTTGAGAACCTGTTTGACACGATCAATAACAACGGGAAATATGACTACGAGTTCTCTCCCGAGGGTCCGCGCATGTGGAATGCCGACAAATATGGCAAGAAATTGGGCAATCTCGCCCGCGCCATCACCGCCCTCGCCACTCCCGAAACGCCTATCGGTCCCGCCGTCATCGGGATTAGCGAGGTCGAGAACCGCAGCGTTGTCGAGGACCTCGTGAAGAAAATCGACGAGACGCTCATGGCAAACGGCAAGGACCCCTGGAACTTGCAGATCGTTCATCATGACTCTCCCGACCTGCGCGGCATCGACGTGGCGCTTCTGTACAATCCCGTTTATTTCCAGCTTGAAAATGTGAATAATCATCGCCTTGTCATTCCCGACGACCCTGATTTTCTCACCCGCGACCAGCTCGTGGTGAGCGGAATGCTGCTCGACAAGCCGATGGGATTCATCGTGAATCACTGGCCTTCGCGCCTTGGCGGCGAGAAGGAGTCGAGCCCCAAGCGCGAGGCGGCGGGAAGACTGTCGCGCCACATCGCCGACTCGCTGCGCCGCGACAACCCTGCGCGCGGAGTGGTGATGATGGGCGATTTGAACGATGACCCGTTCAACAAGTCATGCGCCGAGGCGTTTGGCGCGGTGCGCGACCGCGAGCAAGTGACCCACGACGGCTATTACAACCCCTTCTGGTATATACTTGACAATGGCGTGGGAACGCTTTGCTATAACGGAAAGTGGAATCTTTTTGACCAGATTATCGTGTCGGGCAATCTTGTCGACAATTCCGACCCCGAGTTCCAGTATTGGAAATGCACGGTGCTCAACGCTCCCTTCCTGCGCACTAAGCGAGGAAAATATAAGAACTATCCCCACCGCACTTACTCTCGCAATAACTTCCTTAACGGATATTCCGACCATTTCCCCACTCAGATATTCCTGCTTCGCGAGGTGAACGAATGATAAACCTTTTAGTGTGAAACAAAAACAGGCGCGGGTCGATTGTGACACCCGCGCCTGTTCCGTTTTTTTACCCCGGCGGTTTCTTATATAAGATTTTCAAGTGACGAGACGTTGTTGGCTATCTCTTCGTCGGAAACCTGATAGTTGTTGAGGTCGCCCGAGAAGTAGCGGTCATAGGCAGCCATGTCGATAAGTCCGTGTCCCGAGAGGTTGAACAGGATGGTTTTCTGAGTGCCCTCTTCCTTGGCTTTGAGCGCCTCGCGGATGGCGGCGGCTATCGCGTGGGAGCTTTCGGGGGCGGGTATAAGCCCTTCGGCTTGAGCGAAGATTGTCGCAGCCTTGAATGTTTCGAGCTGTGGAATGTCGACCGCTTCGATGAGATTGTCGACCTTGAGCTGGCTCACCACCGAGCCGGCGCCGTGGTAGCGCAGACCGCCGGCGTGGATGTTTGCCGGAGAGAAATTGTGCCCCAGTGTGAGCATCGGAATTAGCGGAGTGTAGCCGGCTTCGTCGCCGAAGTCATACTGGAACACGCCGCGTGTCAGTTTCGGACATGATTCAGGCTCGGCGGCAATGAAGCGGGTGTTTCGCTCGCCGCTGAAGTTGTGGCGCAGGAACGGGAATGATATGCCCGAGAAATTGCTGCCGCCGCCGAAGCATCCAATGATGATGTCGGGATACTCCCCTGCCATCTCCATCTGCTTTTCAGCCTCAAGCCCTATGACGGTCTGGTGGAGCGACACGTGGTTGAGCACCGATCCGAGCGCATATTTGCAGTTGGGCGTTGAGAGCGCGAGCTCCACCGCCTCGGAAATGGCTGTTCCGAGCGAGCCCTGATAGTTGGGATGCTCGGTGATTATTTTGCGTCCCGCCTTGGTCGACATACTCGGCGAGGCGATCACCTCGGCGCCGTAGGTCTGCATGATAGAGCGGCGGTAGGGCTTCTGATGATATGACACTTTCACCATGTAGACGGCGAGTTCGAGCCCGAAGTGTTTCGCT
This sequence comes from Bacteroides sp., assembly GCA_014801525.1. Classification (GTDB taxonomy): domain Bacteria; phylum Bacteroidota; class Bacteroidia; order Bacteroidales; family Muribaculaceae; genus Muribaculum. Next base: position 75,369 of record JAAVEB010000014.1, on the reverse strand, counting down.
GCGAGCGACAGCGCCGCGCCCCATTGTCCGGCCCCGGTCTCGGTGGTGATGTTTGTCACGCCCTCCTTCTTGCAGTAATATGCCTGGGGGATTGCCGAGTTGAGCTTGTGGGAGCCTACCGGGCTCACGCTTTCATTCTTGAAATAGATGTGGGCCGGGGTGTCGAGAAATTTTTCAAGACCGCGCGCTCTCACCAGCGGAGTCGGGCGCCATATGCGGTACATCTCCCTCACCTCGTCGGGAATTTCAATCCAGCGGTCGGTGTCGTTCAGCTCCTGGCGTGAAGCCTCTTGAGTGAAAATCGGATACAGATCCTCGGGAGTGAGCGGCTTTTTGGTAGCCGGGTTGAGTATGGGTCTCGGTTTCACCGGCATGTCGGCGACCAGATTGTACCATGCTGTGGGAATATCTTTTTCCTGCAGTATGAATTTCTTGGATTCCATAGAGAAAAGTGTTGATAGATTATTCGTTTCAGGATACAAATGTAAACAAAAACGCCAATTTGTGGAAGAAAAAATAGGGCGGAGTGACAATTTGTGGGTAAATTTCGCAATCGGGCGCTGTAACTTTGCCCTCGCTGATATTTACTTAAACTTTATAATACTTATGAGAAACCGAGAAATGATTGCAGCCGTCGCCATAGTCGCGGAGATGGCGTGCCCCTTGAAAGCGAAAGAAAATGTGAGCCACTTCACTATCCGTGAGCTCACCCGAAGCGAAACCGCCCTCAGGCTTGGAATAGACAACACCCCTCCCGAGTGGGCGGTGGAAAACATGGAGCGGCTTATAAAAAACGTGCTCGACCCGGCGCGTAACGCTCTCGGCGCCCCGGTGATAGTGAACAGCGGTTATCGCTGCGAGTCGCTTAACCGAGCCGTAGGCGGCGTGGCGCGGTCCTACCATCTTGCCGGCAGAGCCGCCGACCTCACCACGGGCAGTGCCGATGGAAATCGCCGACTCTTCGCCATCTTGAAAAGCTTGCCCCACGTCGAGCTCATATGGGAACAGGGAGGCTCCTGGATCCACGTAGCCTACTGACCTCCAAGCCCCTGCCCTGCGAAAAAATACTTTGCAAACTGTTGCAAAATCCAATTTATCTTCCTATATTGCAAAACTTTTACAATCCGCCTTAAATCCAACCCAATGAAAAAATTACTTATTACTCCGGTTTTATTGCTCCTGTCAATGATGACTGCGTCCGGAATTGTGATTGTTTACGCTCACAATCCTGAAGGAGGATGCACATCTCGACATGAGCAATCGTCCAAATCAAGAGTGGCAGAAGTTAGTGACTCCAATTCGATTTCAGTCACGCCGACATTGGTAACTGACGTTATTTCAATAAAATTCACATCGGAATTGGCTCCTGATGAAAATGCGACATATAATTTGACCGACTTGTCAGGCAATTCATTACTGTCAGGAAAAATTTCAGACCAAACCACAGACATAAGTATGTCTTCATTCCCATCGTCTTACTATGTTGTGACGATAAAGACTAATTCGAACGCCAAATCATTTAAAATCATAAAACGATGAAAAACCGGTCAATATATCTCTTCCTCTTTTTTGTTGGTTTGGTCTGTCCGAAATCCTTTTACGGGCAAAAATTGACATCCGATCCCTATTCGTCCTATGCCTATGGAGGCGCCAACAATGGTGTCGTTGGCGCAATTGCGGGAGAAGCTTGTGTGACAACAACCGGTGCTGCGCAATATTCAATCCCATTGGATATCCCTGAAGGCATCGGATCGTTGACTCCCAGGCTCGCCATAGCCTATAGCAGCTCCTCCAATGACGGTTATCTCGGTTGGGGATTTAGCCTGCAGGGGCTCTCTCAGGTCAGCCGTGCCGTCACTCCTTTGTTCACGACCAACGTGTCTTATGCGGTCACCCTTAGTGACGATGACCACTATGCTATCGACGGAAATCTGCTATATATGCGTTCTTCCTCTTATGGTAAATTCTATTACTTTAAGAATGACGATAACACGTTGTTCAAAAGTGACGATGCGTTCTCTTCATTTACCGGGCATCGAAGCGATGGCTCCACTGTCGTATATGGCGGAACTTCGAATAGCCGTGTTTATGCGCAGGGAAAGTACTCAACCAAAGTGTTATTGTGGCTTCTAAATGAAGTTTGTGATAAAAACGGCAATTATTACACCGTAACCTATCAACAAAACGAAGGAGGAGAGCATTATCCTCTGCGCATAGATTATTCCGGCAATAAAAATGCCGGGATAGCGCCATCTAAAAGTATTAGGTTCACTTATACTGAACGTCCTGTCACAAACGTGACATACATAAAATCAAGCCAACTACACACGGCTCACAAATTGAAAACCATCTCAATATACAATGGGGAGAATTGCATAAAGAAGTATGACCTTGACTATGCAAGTACGCCTGTGACCGGAATTCCCATTCTTAAATCAATTACCGAATATGGTTCCGACAATACCGTTTTTTACAATCCTACCAAATTCGAATGGAGCGTTCTTGACAATTATGCTATAACGCAAGCGTCATCTGGACGTTATGAAGAGCTCGAAAAGGCGGAAATATATACGGGTGACTTCAATGGTGACGGGAAAACCGATATGATTGCAGTTCCCGGTTCTGGTGCTAAATGGAAAGAATGGAGGCTGTTTCTTTCACAAGGAGATGGAAGAATGACTTTTGAGACCAGCGGAGAGATTGATTCTAAATATAAGCAACTTGTAACCGGCGATTTCAACGGTGACGGTAAGGACGAATTCCTCCAAATCGTAAAAGGATCAAGAGCGTCTATGTCGTCAGATTCCCCGGCAGCCATACAGGTGCTAAATGACTCCGGTGATGAATCAGACTCCATTGTTAAAATTTCAATGGTTTCTCCGGTTGAGCACATCGCAATGTCACTCGCCGAGAATGATTCAGCGCAAGCGATATCGCTCCAAACTCAGTCAGCCGACATTCAATATCATGTCTGGACTCATTATGAAAGCTCCGATTGCGAAGTGGTTTCCGGCGACTTCAACGGTGACGGAGTTTCCGATCTGCTGATATATTACCCTGGAGAAACGACTTATAAAATCATCAATTCGCTTTGGTCCAATTCAACATCTTCCATTCAAGGGTTTGGAACTACCACTGAGTTGGAGTCTGAATATGATTGGGAGGATGTGTATCTGGGAGATTTCAACGGCGATGGTAAAACCGACATAATGAATGTCTCTAAATCAGGCTACAACTTGATGATCGCTGATGAAAACGGGATTCCTCGATATGCAAAAAAAGGGGTATGGCCGCAATCGGACTATCGCTTGTCTTTCGGCGATTTTAATGGCGACGGAAAAACCGACATTCTCGCCACCGGATATGGCGATACGGACCACTGGTCCTCTTTCGGCATGAATATATGGACCGGCGAAGATTTTGAGAAATACAGTATTCCTCACTATTTTAACTCGTTGGACTATGTTGTCTATGTCGCAGATATAAACGGTGATGGTAAGGATGATTTCTATGCAATAAAAAAAGAAGCTGACAGTACCAATCCAACCGCCACCTACTATTATATAAATGAAGGAGACGGCACAAGCTATATTGAAAACACCGTTTTGCAAGCAAATGCAATGGAGTACAACACGTATTATCTTGGTGACTTTGACGGAAACGGCAGAACCGACATTATAGGAATCGGAGTGGATAAGAATTACAAATCTTCTTCCGGGCAAACGAGCAACAATAAAGGGCTATACACATCCTATCTTTCGCCTACAGGCTTCAGCCATATTTTAACCAAAATAACCGATGGATTAGGGAAAGAAACGAAATTTGAATATTCTTATATGACTGACTTGAATATTCATACCCCAAAAACTTTCACCTATCCCCTTAAACCGGTTTCATACCCTCTTGAAATAGTAAGTTATATGCGCCAGTCCGACGGATTGGGCGGATATAGAACAAAACGCTATCTCTATGAAGGCGGACGTAGTCATTCCCGGGGAATGGGATTTATCGGATTTGAAAAATTCATAGAATTCGATCTTACCGAGAACACCTCGACTGTACAGAATTTCGAGGTTCAAGGAGGTCTATGCTATGTGGGGTTGAAGAGCAAAACCGACATGATAGCGGGATCGCTTCATAGCGTCACGGAATATACCAATAAAGTTGTCGGCATGGGGCTTGGAACCAACACTTTCTGTCCGCTATATTTTAAAGAGAAGTTTTATGAACACGAATCCGGAATCTACCAAGGGTGCTATGAAGAGCGGAAGACCATGGATAAATACGGCAATACGACAAGTGTCACCGAAATTTTCAATGGCTCGGACTCCATTGTCACAACAATGGATTATTTCACAATTGACGATAGGGATCGTTGGCCTGTGAAGTGGACTCTCGGTTTCCCCACATCTTCCACTAAAGAGTATTTCCGCGATGGAGTTCCTAACATCACGACGTCGCAAACAATGCAGTATGATGACAAGTTCAATTTGATACAATGCAAGAATTTTGGCAACAATGAATTATTGTCAACTGAGTCGATGGTATATGATGCGGCAGGAAATGTGACTTCAAAAACAAAATCATCCGGGTCTCTTTCAAGCACCGAGAAAACAGTGTATTCGGGGCTTCTTGACAAGACATCGACCGAAGATGCCGAAAACTACGTTTCCTCATTCAGCTATGACTCATCCACCGGAATGATGACGAAGTCAATAGACGCAACTGGAACTACTATCGACTACACTTATGACAAGATGCTAAGGACCGTCAAGTCTTTGAAGAACTCAAAAATAGAGTCATGTGAATTGCTGCGGTGGAGCAACGGAATTGCCGACGCGCCAGCCAACTCCGTGTACTTAACCTACAAAGAGACAGCCGGAAATGCTCCTGTTGTAGAATTCTATAATCTACTTGGCAATAAAATTCGAGAGGTAAAAACTCTCTTCGGCGGTAAAAAAGCATATACCGACATGGAATATGACGCAGCAGGAAGATTGATCGCCCTCTCCAATCCATACTTCCTTGGCGCGTCGCCACTCTACACTTACTATGAATACGATGACCTGGGGCGTGTCAGCAATGTTGAATACCCTACCGGAGCTGCCGATTCATATTATTACTACCACAATATGATTGGCGGACTCCGAACCGACATAATAGACCGGATGGGACACCAGATTTCCAAAGAAACCAATGCTCGTGGAGAATTGATTTCCGTGACTGATGCCGACGACAATCAAACTGTCTACGAATATGACGCTATTGGAAATTGCATCGCTATAACTACTCCGTCAAAGTCCATAGAGATGGAATATGATAACTCAGGCAACAGGGTGATGATTTCCGATCCTGACATGGGTACCTACAAATTTTCTTATGATGGATTCGGCAATCCCACTAAACGCATCCATCAGGACTCAGGAGCTGAAATCTCATATTCCTATGATAAGCTTGGCAGGGTAGTCAGAAAAACAACTCCGGAGAATGACATTTCAACTGTCTATCACGCATCTATTCTCGGAGCGGTAAGCACCGTTTCCGATGCCGTCACAGGAATCTCGACAAAACGCAGCTACAATAAATTCGGCCAGCAAACCGGCGAAGAGCGTAAAATCGGAAAAGAATCCTGGAGTATCTTGTTTATGTATGACGCCTTTGACCGGCAATATCGCAATTCCTATCCCAACCTGTCGGAAGTTTACAATGAATATGACAGTTATGGCAACGTGAAAAAAGTGCATCTGTCAACTCCCGAGTCTCCGATATGCGCATGGGAGCTGAACAAAGTGGACGAATACAATCGTCCTGTTTCCTACACTCTCGGCAACGGGATTGTAGTGACAAAGGAGTATGATTCGGAATCAGGATATCCCTCAAGCGTGTCACATGGAAATCTTGTCACGCAAGAATATCAGTATGATTTCAAGGGCAACATGACGTCACGCTACGATTCAAGATGCGGAAAAACCGAAAAATTCAAGTATGACGCGCTTGACCGATTGACAAAAATCTATACCGACAACACTCTCACCGACGAAATCGGCTATGATGAGGCGGGCAACATTGTTAGCCGCACGTCGGTAGGCTCAATAACCTACGAAGCAGGCTCAAATCGGATAAGCTCGATAAACTGCGTGTCAACCGCCGCTCTGACCCCGTGGGATGAAATAATCTATAATACTGACCGTAAAGTGACAAAGGTGAGGAAAGGGAATGAAACGCTTGATATCATCTACGGCACCGACGGAAACAGATTCAGGTCTACGTTCACATCAGGGCAAGGAAAATGCGACGTCACATATTTCGGCAATCTGTATCAGGAAGAGCAAAACGAGGGCGAAGACTGGATGTCTGACCGTATATTCGTCTATGCGGGAAATGAATGTGTGGCAATAAGCTCTTATGGCGATGGCGCTGAGACTATATTTCTCCACAATGACATTCTCGGCTCTCCCATAGCCTACTCCGATTACAATGGAAATCTCGTCTCGGAATGCAGTTATGACGCATGGGGGCGGCGAAGGAATCCGCGCGACTGGACGCAATACATCCGCCGGCAATCATTTGAAGCCAATGACCGCTACGGTTTCACAGGACATGAGCACATCGACATTGCCGACATGATTAACATGAACGGACGTTTTTACGATCCCGTCATCGGGCGTTTCATCAGCCCTGACCCTTATGTTCAGGATCCTGAGAATCCGCTCAACTTTAATCGCTATGCCTACTGCTTGAACAATCCGCTCAAATACACCGATCCCTCGGGCGAATTTTTCATATTAAGTGCTATAAGCGGTTTGTGGAAAGCGATATTTAAAGGAAACATAAAGTATCTGTGGAACAACATCTCTAACTCCTATAAAATTCAAAAGAACCTGTTTACCACCAACCGATTGAAAAATTTCTGGGGACGAGCATGGGAACTGACTTCAAGATTCACTTGGCAATTCCCTCAGGAAATTCTGGGAATGACGTTGGCTCATGGCTATAATACATTTGGACACGTGAAGAAAGTGAGCCATGCATACGGCGCGCTTGTGGTAACAACTACCAGTATGAAGGCAGGTAAAGCTGTCACTCTCGGAAATGTAATTAATGGAGGTTCTAAACTCAAAGCAGACCCTAATAACAGCCTATTCCAGCATGAATATGGACATTATATGCAGAGTCAGTCAATGGGATGGGGCTATTTAGGTCGAGTCGGTATCCCGAGCATTGTCAGTGTGAAGAGTTCCGGAGATCATCGCTACACTCCTTGTGAAATGGATGCCAATTATCGCGCATTTGTATATTTCAATAAGCATATTGAAGGTTTTTACCAAACTAGAGGAGAATGGGATCCTGATAATCATCAGAGAGGATGGAATTTTAGATCTAATCCACTTGCCAAGGATGATCGTTATATTGACTATAGGGATAGCTCTACGATGAGAGCTTTAAAAGAGGATTTGACCATACATCCGAAGTGGTATAACTATCTGTTTATTCCCGGCCCATTTGATTGATAATTTTAATAAGCAATTTTCAAAATCATCATTATTATGAATTTACGATTTAGATTTATTCCACTCAGTACTATCTTATTTGTTCTTTTTTTATCGTCGTGTTGGTATAAGGATGTCGAAATAATAAAAGTGGAAAATAATTCTGCAGATACAATTCGGGCAGTTTGCTTTAGATACAATCCGGACTTTATTAGTCTGCCATTTGATTCAATAAGAAAAAGAGGGCAAGCGTATGAAATGATAGAACCAGGTAAAAGCGAACAGTTAATTCTCCCTAAATTCGGAAGCGCGGCTCGTCGACGCCATGCTTGGAAAAGTCTTAACGGGCGAATCATTTTATGTATTTATACTTATGATATGGACGAACACCGGAGTATAGAACACATGCGTTTCGACCTCACGGAAGAACAGGCTGAAAAGATGCATTGGGTTGTAAGGTATCCTGAAGACGGCTACCTGTCACTCCCGCTTGACACTGAGGACGAATAGAAGTATGGTTTTTTCAAAATCATCATTATTATTATGAACTTACGATTGATATTTATTCCAATCATTACTATCTTCTTTGTTCTTTTTTTATCGTCGTGTTGGTATAAGGATGTCGAAATAATAAGAGTGGAAAATAATTCCGCAGATACAATTGAGGCATTTTGCTTTAGATACAATCCGGACTTTATTGGCTTGCCTTTTGATTCAATAGAAAAAAGATGGCAAGCGTATGAAATGATAGAACCAGGTAAAATCGAACAGTTAATCCTCCCTAAATTCGGAGATGCGGCTCGTCGGCGCCATGCTTGGAAAAGTCTTAACGGACGAATTCTTTTATACATTTGCACTATCGATAAAGAGGAAAACCGGAGTATAGTGCAAATGCGTTTCGATCTCACTGAAGAACAGGCTGAAAAGATGCATTGGGTTGTAAGGTATCCTGAAGACGGCTACCTGTCACTCCCGCTTGACACTGAGGACGAATAGAAGTTCGCTATATAAAATGACATTAATTGAAGTAATTAATTCACCTAAAAATCAATTCAATATGATCTCGAAATTAGTTAAAGCCATCATAATTTTAATAGTTCCCATTCTGTATGGTTGTGATGAATTTTATGAAATTGTGGCGATAGAAAATCTTTCAGAGCGACCGATTTATATGAGATATTATGTAAAAGGCTATGAAAGCGCAATGTCGCCCTTCTCTACATGGATAGAACCCCATGAGAAATATGAAATTTTTGGCGATACTTTTGAGAAAAGAGACAGCTATTTCAAACATGTAAAAATGATTAATTTCATTTTCATGGACAGCAAAAGCGACGGGTCGGTCGATTACGGAACCATACTATTGGACGTCACTCTGAACGAGGCTCAGCTTAGAGCTTTGGGCTGGACTTTAAAATATCCTTTGAGCGACGCTGACAAAGAAATCATAGAGGAGTACAAAACTTCTTATGAAGATAGTAATAACCGACAATCCTGACTCTCAATTTATCTCAAAAATTGAAAAATCCACTTGCCAAGGATGATCGTTATATTGACTATAGGGACAGCTCTACGATGAGAGCTTTAAAAAAGGATTTGACCATACATCCGAAGTGGTATAACTATCTGTTTATTCCCGGTCCATTTGATTGATAACTTTAACAAGCAAATTTCAAAATCATCATTATTATGAATTTACGATTTATCTTTGTGCCAATTTGTGCTGTTTTAATTGTGTCATGCTGCTGGGCAAAGGCATCGCTTTTGAGATTGGAAAATAATTCTGATGACACCATATATGTTGCTTTCACAGAGTATAGACCAACATATATGGAGATAATGAAAAATCCTGACTCAATATCAAGAAAAGCGCGCATGACTTATGTTCTCAACCCGCACGAAAGCGAAAAGCTTCAGGTCGGAGATTATATTTATAGTAGATTGGAGGTTTGGAAGAATTATTACGGTCGAATCGCTTTATACATTTATTCCGTCAAGAAGGACACTATATATATGTGCTTCGACCTCACTGAAGAGCAGGCTGAAAAGATGCATTGGGTTGTAAGGTATCCTGAGGACGGCTACCTGTCGCTCCCGCTTGACGAGATCGCGCGGTGAAAGCTGACGCGCATTGTTCCCGGCGGCGAGGAGGACAAGGAGATTCTTGAAATGTATTAGGCGCTGATAGCTTGCCGGCTGTGAGTTTCCTCGTTATTTTGTTTTGTGGAGGAGTTTTCGTAACTTAGCGAAAATTTTGACTCATTGCAATGAATAACAAAAAACTCAAAATAGGCATTACCCAAGGCGACATTAATGGCATAGGATATGAGGTGATTCTCAAAGCGGTGGAGGACACCCGTATCGCCGAGCTATGTACGCCCATAATTTACGGGTCGGCTAAAATCGCCGCCTACTATCTTAAAGGCGCCGAGCAGCAGCCGGTGCCGATGGCGCAGGTGGCGTCGCCCTCTCAGGCAAAGGAGAATGAGGTGAACATAATAAACGTGGTTCCAGAGGACACTAAAATCGAGCCCGGAGTGCTGTCGAAAAGCGCGGGCGAGGCGGCGTTTATCGCGCTTGAACGCGCCGTTGCCGACCTTCGCGCGGGAGAAATCGACGCGCTGGTGACCGCCCCGATCAATAAGGACGCTATCCAGAGCGACACGTTCCACTTTCCGGGACACACGGAGTATCTCGAGGCGTCGCTGGGCGACGGAGCCAAGGCGCTGATGATCCTGTGCAGCGACGCCATGCGCGTGGCTTTGGTGACCACCCATCTCCCCATCTCCAAGGTGCCGGCGGCGATCACCACCGATGCCGTCGTGGAGAAGCTCGTGGCGTTCAACGACTCGCTGAAGAAAGATTTCGGCATCAACGCTCCGCGCATCGCGGTGCTTTCGCTAAATCCCCATTCGGGCGAAAACGGCTTGCTTGGCGGAGAGGAAAAAGAGATCATAGCCCCGGCGATAGAGGCGGCGAGGGCTAAAAATATACTTGCGTTCGGACCCTACGCGTCCGACGGATTCTTCGGCACGGAGAGCTACCGGGTGTTTGACGGCGTGCTCGCCATGTATCATGACCAGGGGCTCGCGCCCTTCAAGGCTAAGTCGATGGACAGCGGGGTCAACTTCACGGCGGGGCTGCCATTCGTGAGGACTTCGCCCGACCACGGCACCGGTTTCGACATAGCCGGCAAGTGGGAAGCGTCGGAGGAGTCGATGCGTCAGGCTATATATGCGGCTATCGACATCTACCGCAACCGCAGCAACGACGCCTATGCCTACCGCAATCCGCTCAGGAAGCAGTATTTTGAGAAAGGAAAAGATAATGTGGTGCTCGATTTTACGAAAGATGAGGGCGCCAATGACTAAATAAACCGATAACCAATGCATTACGCTATTATCGCAGCCGGCGAAGGGTCGCGTCTCGCCCAGGAAGGCGTGGCGCTGCCGAAGCCGCTGGTGCTCCTCAACGGAGTTCCGATGATCAAGCGGCTCATAGACATCATGATGTCGTGCTCGCCTGAATCACTGTCTATAATTGTCAACGAGCAGATGACCGAGGTGAGAGAATATCTTGAAAGCCTCTCGCTCCCGGTTCCGTTTCATCTCGTCGTGAAGTCAACGCCCAGTTCGATGCACTCCTTCTGGGAGGTGAGCCGCAGTTTTCCCGCCCGCGGCAAGTTTATCCTCACCACTGTCGACACTATTTTCCGCAGCGAGGACTTCAGCCGCTATGTGAAAGCCTTTGAGGAGAGCGAGGACGCCGACGGCTACATGGCGGTCACTTCATTTATCGACGATGAGAAGCCGCTCTACATCGACGTGAACGACGATATGCGCATCACGGCGTTTCTCGACACTCCCCATGAGGGGATAAAGTATATTTCGGGCGGCATCTACGGGCTTACCCAGCCCGCTCTCGGCATTCTCGACGACTGCATGGAGAGGGGAGTGAGCCGCATGCGCAACTATCAGCGCGCGCTTGTCGAGGGAGGGCTCAACCTGAAGGCTTATCCTTTCAGCAAGATTGTCGACGTCGACCATGCCGGCGACATCGCCACCGCCGAGCGTTTCATAGCCGGAGAAAATTAGAACAATCATATCCTATCACAGAAAACAATGGCAGAAATAACAATAGCCGGAATCATGAGAGCCGGCGCTTATTCTCCTAACCACATCGGCAACGATGCCGCCATATTCAATGCCACAGCCGACCAGCTGCGCAAGCGCGGAATCATCGTGAACATCTACTCCGAGGAGCAGTTTATTGCCGGCGAGGTGAAGGAACGCATCATAGTGAACATGTGCCGCGAGATGAAATCGATCCATCTTCTCCAGAAGCTGGAGGACGAGGGCGCGCTGGTGATCAACTCGGGCTACGGAATCGAAAACTGCACCCGCGAGCGCATGACGCGCATTCTTGTGGGCAGCAACATCCCTTATCCCGAAAGCCTCATTGTCGACACCGACGAGGCTGTAGCGGGCAAACTGAAAAAGGCGGGCTACACCCAGTGCTGGATAAAGCGCGGCGATTTCCACGCCATGCACAAGGAGGACGTGAGCTATGTGCGTCACCCCGAGGAGGCTCAGGAGGTGCTTCAGGAATATTTCCTGCGCGGCATCAAGCGCGCCGTCATCAACCGCCATCTCGTGGGCGACCTTATCAAGTTTTACGGAGTGCAGGGCACGCCGTTCTTCTACTGGTTCTACCCCTTTGAGGCAGGACATTCCAAGTATGGCCACGAGGCTATCAACGGCAAGTCGCAGGGCATCGAGTTTGACAAGGCCCGCATGATGTCAATCTGCCAGGCGGCGAGCGAGGTGCTCGACGTGAAGATCTATGGCGGCGACTGCATCGTGAACGCCGACGGCACTATACGCATTATCGATTTTAACGACTGGCCAAGCTTCGCGCCCTGCCGTCAGGAAGCCGCTCCCCACATCGCTAAATGCATTATCAACACCATTAAAGAGCATCAGAAATGACATCGACTACAAAGGAAACCGACACCTCTCTGCAGAGCACATTGAAGTCGATGGACACCGAGGAGCACATCGACCTGTGGTTTTACCGCAAAATAGGCTATATGTGGGCTTGTCTCGCAAAACGCCTCGGCATAACCCCCAACGCCATCACCATCGCGTCGATATTTCTCGGCGTGGCGGCGGGAATCCTTTTTTATTATCCCGTGATGTGGATAAATGTGGCGGGCATGCTGCTGCTTGTGTGGGCTAACTCGTTTGACTCAGCCGACGGGCAGCTCGCGCGCATGACCAAGCAGTATTCACGCCTTGGCAGAATCCTCGACGGTCTTGCCGGCGACATGTGGTTTGCCGCCATCTATGTTGCGATATGCCTTCGCGAGAACGTGACATCGGAATTTTTCTCAGCCCACACCTGGGTGATATGGACCGTTGCCGTGATAGCCGGCTTGTGTCACGCAAAGCAGGCGGCGATGGCTGACTATTACCGCCAGTTCCACCTCTATTTCCTCAAAGGCGAGGGGGGGAGCGAGCTTGAATCGGCGTCGGCTCTCAAGGAGAAGCTTGCCGGGCTGTCATGGTCGCGCAACTTCTGGAGCAAGCTCACCTTGACATTCTACACTAACTACACCGTCAACCAGGAGGTGATGACCCCGGGGATGCAGTCGTTGCGCAGGGAGCTCAAGGAGCGTTTCCCCGACGGCAATATCCCGGCGTCGTTCCGCGAGGCTTTCCGCAGCAAGAGCCTGCCGCTGATGAAGTATACCAACATACTTTCGTTCAACTGGCGCACTATCGCGCTGTTCACTTCGCTGTTCCTGTCGATGCCGTGGCTCTATTTCGTTTTCGAGCTTACGGTGCTCAACGGGCTTCTTGTCTATATGGTGGCGCGTCATGAACGCATCTGCCGCAATTTTGTAAAGCAATTGAAAGATGGACTCTATTAAAGATATTATTAAAGGTATAATATTTGACTACGGCGGCACTATCGACAGCCGCGGCGCTCATTGGAGCGAGGTGATATGGGACGGCTATCAGTCGGCTAAAGTCGCCGTCGACAAGACTGCTTTCCGTGACGCCTACGTTTATGCCGAGCGCGAGCTCGCCCGCCATCCCCACATTAAGCCCGGGGATAATTTCTATGCCCTGCTGTATAAGAAGATGGTTATCGAGCTTAATTATCTTGTGGAGCGCGAGGTGGTCGACGAAGATGATGTGGAGTCGCTCGCTCCGGCAATAGCGCGCTATTGTTATGAACGCGCCCGCGATTGCGCCGACGAGGCTCGCCCCGTGCTCGAGCGTCTCGCCGAGCGTTATCCCATGGTGCTTGTCAGCAATTTCTATGGCAACGTTGAGGCTGTGCTTAAGGACTTTGACCTGCGCCGTTATTTCAAGGAGATCATAGAGAGCGCGGTGGTGGGAGTGCGTAAACCCGACCCGCGCATTTTCTCGCTTGGCGTGGAGGCTCTGGGACTTCCTGCCGAAGAGGTGCTTGTGGTGGGCGATTCCTATAAGAAAGATATCGTTCCCGCCGAGAGCATAGGGTGTAAAGTGGCGTGGCTTAAAGGGAAGGGCTGGACTGCCGACGAAGATGCCGTGACACATCCGTCGATTATCAAAAATCTGTCAGAACTGCTTGAGGTGGCATTATAATTTGTTAACTTTTAGCGTGAACTTCGGCAGCGTATTTAGTTGTAATTAACTAAATCGGGTTATTTTTAAATAAATTTGGCTTATTGTAAGTAAAGTTTATTGAAAAAATTTTTCACATCTCAAAAATAACCACTACTTTTACACGCTTTTAGCCTAAAACTTAGGAAAAATAGCAATAGAAAAAACTGAACTAATACAAAAAAGGGAAATAAAAACTAATTAACCATCACAATCATGAATCAAAGTGAAGTTAAGAAAGCCGAGGGCAAACTCGGTATTCTCGTTGTAGGACTTGGAGCAGTAAGTACTACATTTATCACCGGTGTCCTCATGGCACGCAAAGGTCTTGCAAAACCTATCGGTTCATCAACTCAGTATGATGTAATCCGTGTAGGCGAAGGCGCTGACAAGAAGTATCTTCATTATAACCAAATCATTCCTCTCGCATCACTTGACCAGATCGAATTCGGTTCTTGGGACGTTTATCCCCAGAACGCATTCGAGTCAGCTATGAACTGCGAGGTTCTTAAGGAAAAGGATATCCTTCCCGTTAAGGATGAGCTCGAAGCTATCAAGCCCATGAAGGCGGCTTTCGACAAGAACTATGCAAAGCGTCTTGAAGGCGACAACGTGAAGGATTGCAAGACCCGTTGGGAAATGGTTGAAGCTCTCCGCGAAGATATCCGCAACTTCAAGGCTGCCCACAATTGCGACCGCATCGTTGTGCTCTGGGCTGCTTCTACTGAAGTTTATGTTCCGGTTGACGAGAAGGTTCACTACAACCTCGCCGATCTTGAAGCTGCAATGAAGGCTGACGACCGCGAACACATCGCTCCGTCAATGTGCTACGCTTACGCAGCATTGGTAGAAGGCGCTCCCTTCATCATGGGCGCTCCCAACACCACCGTTGACTTCCCCGCAATGTGGGAACTCGCTGAAAAGACCAAGATGCCTATCGCCGGTAAGGACTTCAAGACCGGTCAGACTCTTGTCAAGTCAGGTTTCGCTCCTATCATCGGTGTTCGCCACCTCGGTCTTGCAGGATGGTTCTCAACCAACATCCTCGGTAACCGTGACGGTCTCGTTCTTGACGAACCCGCCAACTTCCGCACCAAGGAGGTCAGCAAGCTTTCAACTCTCGAGTCAATCCTCGTTCCTGAAAAGCAGCCCGATCTTTACACTGACTACTACCACAAAGTGCGCATCAACTACTATCCTCCGCGCAATGACAACAAGGAAGGATGGGACAACATCGATATCTTCGGCTGGATGGGCTATCCGATGCAGATCAAGATCAACTTCCTCTGCCGCGACTCTATCCTCGCAGCTCCCCTCTGTCTTGACCTCTGCCTGCTCATTGACATGGCAGCACGTTGCGGATGGTATGGCACTCAGCGCTTCTTGAGCTTCTTCCTCAAGAGCCCGATGCACGACTACACCAAGGACGAAGTTCCCGTGAACAACCTCTTCGAGCAGTATGTAATGCTTAAGAACGCTGTTCGTGAAATGGGTGGTTACAAGGCTGACGAGCTTATCGACTAATCGATAACCCCTTGAATAAATTCATGGAGGGATCCTTTCGGGTCCCTCCTTTTTTTGCTCTAAGGCGCGCGATTCCCCTCTTGATTCTGGAGGGAGATTGCCGGGAGGGGCGGAATTGACAGGCTCGGATGGAGTTTTCGGGAAAGTTTTCTTATCTTTGTGTAATCAATTGATGTTATCACGGATATGCAAGCAGTTATTCTTGCCGCCGGAATGGGGCGCAGACTCGGTGAATTTACCGCCAACAACACGAAATGCATGGTAGAGGTCAATGGCGAAAGGCTCATTGACCGCATGCTCAGGCAATTGTCGCAGCATAAACTCAGCCGCATAGTGATGGTTGTGGGTTATGAGGGGCAGAAGCTTAAGGAGTATGTAGCCGAGCGCTATCCCGAGCTTGGGGTGCTCTTCGTGGAGAACCGCGTGTATGACAAGACCAATAACATCTACTCGCTGTGGCTGGCTCGCGATTATCTGAAAGAGGAGGACACGCTGCTGCTGGAGAGCGACCTCATTTTCGAGGACCGCATCATCACCACTGCGATAGAGAGCGACTATCCCACGCTCGCGCTCGTGTCGAAGTATGAGTCATGGAACGACGGCACGATGGTGACTATCGACGAGGATAACAACATCGTCAATTTTATCTCGAAGAAGGCGTTTAACTATGACGACACGCGGTTTTATTATAAGACGGTGAATGTCTACAAGTTCAGCCGCGATTTTGTGGTGAACCACTATCTGCCCTTCCTTGAGGCATATCTCAGCGTGCTCGGCAATAACGAATACTATGAGCAGGTGCTCAGGGTGATCACGCTTATCGACCGCGCCGGTCTGAAGGCATTGCCGGTGTCGGGCATGAAGTGGTATGAAATCGACGACGTGCAGGACCTGCGCATAGCCGAAACGATGTTTGCCTCGCCCGAGGAGCGGCTCGCCAAGATTCAGCACAGCTATGGCGGCTATTGGCGCTATCCCGGGTTGCTTGATTTCTGCTATCTTGTCAATCCCTATTTTCCGAGCAAGCGGCTGAATGACGAGATGAAGGCTAATTTCGACACCTTGCTTCGTGAATATCCGTCGGGCATGGGGGTCAACTCCCTGCTTGCTGGAAAATATTTCGGCATCAGGCAGGAGTATGTGTGCATCGGCAACGGCGCCGCCGAGCTTATCAAGGCGCTGATGGAGAGCCAGCCGGGCAAGGTGGGGGTGACCTATCCCACTTTCGAGGAGTATCCCAACCGTCTTGCCGCCGACAAGGTGGTGAAGTATTATCCCGGCAATCTCAATTTTTCATATACCGCCGACGATCTTATGGATTATTTCGGCGACAAGGATATATCGACACTGCTGCTGGTGAATCCCGACAATCCGTCGGGCAACTTTATACCCCGCGGCGAGACGCTTAAACTTGCGGCTTATTGCGGGGAGAGGGGCGTGAGGCTGGTGGTCGACGAGTCATTTGTGGATTTCAGTGCGGGCGGAGAGGAAAACACTCTGCTCGACGACGAAACGCTGAGGAGCCATCCCGGGATGTGCGTGATAAAGAGCATCTCCAAATCCTATGGGGTTCCGGGGTTGCGTCTCGGGGTTCTCGCCTCAGCCGACACGGAGCTCATCAACCGTCTTCGCGGCGATGTGGCAATCTGGAATATCAATTCATTTGCCGAGTTCTATATGCAGATATTCGGCAAGTATGAAGGCGATTACCGCAGCGCGTGTGAGAAATTCAGAAATGAACGCGCCAATTTTCAGCGTGAGCTTGAGACGGTGCCGTTTCTGAGGGTGATTCCGTCGCAGGCTAATTATTTCCTGTGTGAGCTGACGGGCGGTGTCACTTCACATGATTTGACTAAGACGCTTCTTGCCGATTTCAACATATATATAAAGGACTGCTCCTCGAAAAAGGGTTTTCCCGAGGGGGCGCAATATGCGCGCGTCGCCGTGAGAGGACGTGAGGACAATGAGCGTCTTGTCGAGGCGATGAAGGAGTATTGGCTGAAAAATTGTAAAGCTGATGAGTAGCGGATTGATGAAAAATATATGCATCTGCGGCGGTGGAAATCTCGGCACTGTGATTGCCGGCGTTGCCGCCGCAAGGGGCTACACGGTGAATCTGCTGACCGGCCACCCCGAGCGGTGGAGCGCGACGGTGACGGTGACCGATCCCGAGGGCAAGGAGTTTGAGGGTGCATTGAATGCCGTCAGCTCCCGGGCTGAGGATGTGATTCCAGGCTCGGAAATTGTGCTTGTGTGTCTTCCCGCGACGGCGATGGCGGAAGAGCTGCGCCGCATAAAGCCGTGGCTTGATGAGGATGCCTGCGTGGGGAGCGTGTTCTGCTGCACCGGTTTCTTCGTGATGGCGTTGCGCGAGCTTGGGCTCGACGCCAAGCTTTTCGGATTTCAGCGGCCGCCGTTCATCGCGCGTGTGAATGATTATGGCAAGTCGGGTGCCCTGCTCGGTTATCGCAAACTGATGCGCGTGGGTTTCCGAGGGCTTGATGCTGAGATGTCGGCGCGGCTTTCGGCTACGCTTGCCGATATCCACCTCACTCCGGTGGAGGCGTTGCGCAATCCGCTTCAGGCGACTTTAACAAACAGTAACCCTATACTTCACACCACCCGCCTTTATGACATGTTTTCTCATGGCGCGGGTGTATTGCCGTCGATTCCGAGATTTTACGAGGACTGGACCGACAGCAGCAGCGAGACGCTTATCGCCGCCGACGGGGAATTTCAGGTGCTGTTGCGCGAGCTGAAACTTGATGACGGCGACATACCGCCCCTGTTGGAGTACTATGAATCGCATGACGCTGCGTCGCTCACCCGCAAGATACGTTCGATCGACGCTTTCAAGGGGCTGCTCGCTCCGATGAAGGAGCTGCCTGAGGGAGGTTTCGCTCCCGACATGGATTCGCGCTACTTTACCGAGGATTTCACCTACGGGCTGCTGATGATAAAGATGGTAGCCGAGATTAAGGGGGTGGCGACTCCGGCTATCGACCGCATCCTGACCTGGTATCAGGAAGCGGCGGGGAAGCGCTATCTTGACGGCTGCCGCATAGCCGACTCTGCCGACGTGAGGATGACGGGGGCACTTGACCGCGAGATACTGCAAGAGATGATTTCAACACTATAACGGCTGAACTGATAGAGATTATGGCAAATAAACGAGTGTTTGTGTCGGGATGTTATGACATGCTTCATAGCGGACACGTGGCGTTTTTTAAAGAAGCGTCGCAATATGGCGACCTCTATGTGGGGATCGGCTCGGACGCTACCGTAATGGAGCTGAAGAACCGCAAGCCGGTTTATTCGGAGCGCGAGCGCCTTTACATGGTGAAAGCTATACGCTATGTCACTGACGCTTATATAAACACGGGTTCGGGAAAAATCGACTTTGAGGAGATTGTCGACATGGTTAAGCCCGATATTTTCGTGGTGAACAGCGACGGTGGTTCGGACGTGAAAAGGGAATTCTGCCGTCAGCGCGGCATCGAATATATAGAGTTGCAGCGCAAGCCCGACGAGGGGCTTGATGCGCGGTCGACCACGTCGCTGCGGTCGACCGTGAAATGCGCCATTCCCTACAGGATTGACCTTGCGGGAACATGGATTGACCAGCCTTACGTGTCGCAATATGCCCCGGGGTGGGCGTTGACGGTGAGCGTGGAGCCGACCGTGGAGTTCATGGAACGCGGAGGAATGTCGACTTCCACCCGCAACGCGGCGCGAAAGATATGGCCTTACGAGTTGCCCAACTACCATGAGGAGATGCTGGCGCGGCTACTGTTCTGCTTTGAGAATCCACCTGAAAAGGGGGAACACGTGTCGGGCGCGCAGGATGCGATAGGCATCTGCATGTCGGGGTTGACCCGTCATTACTACGACAACGGTTACTGGCCGGTGAAAATAGAATCGTGCCACGATGAAGCGACGCTTTCGTGGCTTGAGGAACACTTGTGTGTCATTCCCATGTTCCCTCGCCCCAAAGGATACTCGGTTGTAGAGGGGAGACGCATCGACGAGGAGAAGGTGAAGGCTCTCGCGGCTGCCGCCGACCGCTGCTGGGAGGCGATAATGGATCATGACCTTGACCGCTTTGCCGCCGCGTTCCGCGACTCGTTTGAAGCGCAGACGGCAATGTTTCCGGCGATGATGAACGAGCGTGTGGAGGAGTATATCAAGAAATATGCCCCGATGGCTCGCGCGTGGAAGCTTGCCGGAGCCGGCGGAGGCGGGCACCTTGTGCTGGTGGTGGACTCGACCGAAAATCTGCCTTCCGAGGCGATAAAAATAAGAATCAGAAGATAGCGGGCGGGCAATAATTTTGATTGTTGCGGAATTTCGTTATCTTTGTATATCCAATAATTACCTTAAAAAGACAACTGACATGAAAATATCAGGCTTAATTGCCATGCTGGTCCTGCCGTTGGCTCTTGCCGGACAGGATTATATCGAGTCATCCACATTCAACACCGACTATCGGGGAGCGCGCAGGGAGATGCAGTATCTGCCCGGCGAGGATGGCAGCTTTGTGTCGCACAATGGGAAAAATCTTTATACGAGGGCTCTTTACGGCGGTCCCACTCTGTTTCGCGTCGAGACGAGCGACAGGCCTATTTTCGCCGCCTACCATAAGAGCGAGAACCGCAACATACACTTCACTGTGACCGTCGGGGGCAAGACTATGCGTCTTGACTCGGTAGCCGACTGCACGGCTTACTACACCGGAGGCGAGCGACGCTACACGCTCACCGATCCGGCATGGGGCAAAGGCTCGATCGACATGACTGTCGTTGCGACTTATGACCGAGAGGGCGCCATATGGAAAGTTGTCGCCAAGGATATGCCCAAGGGGAGCGTTCTTACAGCCAATACCTGCTCGACGGTGAAGGTGAAGCTTAACCGCAGCGGCGATATCGGCGCCGACCCCGCCAATGCGTTCGCTCCTGCCGAGAACCGCGACAATTTGCGCCGCGCCTCGGTCATGATCGGGGGCAAGTCGGCGACTGCCTATATCGAATATTTTGACCGCGATGTCACCGCTTCGGGACAGAAGCAGATTGCCGCCGCATATGACAAGGCGCAGTCTCAGCGCAAGGAGATTGCCGACCATCTTGTGATCGATACCCCCGACCCTTATTTCAATACTCTCGGCTCGGCGATAATGGCTGCCGCCGACGGTATATGGGACGGAAAGACATGGCTGCACGGCGCAGTGGGCTGGAGAATGCCGCTGAGCGGATGGAGAGCCGCCTACACCGGCGACTTCCTGGGCTGGCACGACCGCGCCCGCACTCACTTTGACGCTTACGCCAAGTCGCAGGTGACCGATGTGGAGCCCGTTATTCCCCATCCCGCCCAGGACTCGACGATGAATCTCGCCCGCGCCGAGAAGAAGTGGGGCACTCAGATGTATAGCAACGGTTATATATGCCGCAATCCGGAGCGTAACGACCAGATGCATCATTATGACATGAACCTGTGTTATATGGACGAGCTGTTGTGGCATTTCAACTGGACGGGCGACCTGGAGTATGCCCGTCAGATGTGGCCAGTTATTCAGGCTCATCTCGCATGGGAGAAGCGCAATTATGACCCCAATGACGACGGGCTCTATGACGCTTACTGCTGTATATGGGCGAGCGACGCTCTCTATTACAACAGCGGCGCCGTGACCCACTCGACTGCTTATAACTATCGCGCCAATAAGCTTGCGGCGGAGATTGCCGAAAAGATAGGCGAGGATCCTACCCCTTATAAGAAAGAGGCTGAGAAGATATTGAACGCTCTTAATTCAACGCTTTGGATGCCCGACAAGGGAGTGTGGGCAGAGTTCAAGGATTTCATGGGTCATCAAAGGCTTCATGACCATCCGGCGCTCTGGACGGTGTATCATGCGATCGACAGCGATGTCGCCGATCCATTCCAGGCTTACAGCGCCACGAGATATATAGACAATAACATCCCCCACATCACTGTCGAGGCTGAAGGGGGTCCTGAAGGCGACTATACCACAATCGCCACTACCGACTGGCTCCCTTATGCGTGGAGCATAAACAACGTAGCGTTTGCCGAGGTGATGCACACCGTGCTCGCCTACTGGGAGGCAGGACGTCCCGAGGAGGCGGCTCGCCTGCTCAAGAGCTCGATGCTCGACGGGATGTATATGGGCAGCAGCCCCGGAAACATCGGTCAGATCAGTTTCTATGACGCGGCGCGCGGAGAGTGCTACCGTGACTTCGGCGACCCGGTGGGAGTTATTTCGCGCGCTGTGGTGCAGGGCTTGTTTGGTTTCAACCCCGATGCGTTGAACGGCAAGCTGACTGTGAAACCCGGTTTCCCCGCTGATTGGGAACACGCGTCAATAAAGCATTCCGACTTTTCGCTGGCGTTCAAGCGCGACGGCGAAAAGGAGACTTATAAGCTCACTCTCGGCATGGAGCCGATCAAGACGGTCACTTTCCAACTTGGCGCATATGCTGAAAATGTGAAGTCGGTGAAAGTCAACGGCAAGCCGGCTCAATGGAGTAAAGTCGAGGAGAGCGTTGGGCGCCCGTCGATAGCGGTTACCGCTGCTGCGGCTCCCGAGATGAACGTGGAGATCGAGTGGGCAGGCGCTCCGATTGAGCAGAAACTCGCAGTAGCCACCGTAAAGACCCGCGACGGATTCAAACAAGTGAAGCAGGGTGGCATGACATGGTGGGAGGAGATTCCGACCGCCAAGGAGGAGCCGACGCCTGAATATGCCCTCGACCTTATGATAGCCGACGGCAACAATTACGAGACTATCGACCTGAACGGATATTATAACTCAAACGTGACCGATATATTCCGCAATGAATATCTTTCGCCACGTTCGCCTTACACCACGCTTCAGATTCCGGTTCAGGGCATAGGCGAGTGGTGTCATCCCAAGGACACCGCCCACATCGACGACTCGGGACTGCGCGCGGCTCTTGACGCCGACGGCGTGCTCATGACCAAGCTCGGCATACCTTATAAGTCGGCGGCAGTCGGAAAGAATGTGATATACACTTCGCTCTTTGACAATTATCCCGACAGCGTCACGATTCCGCTTCAGGGGAAGGCTCGCGGCATAGAGCTGCTGCTTGCCGGAAGCACCAACCACATGCAGTGCTACATGGAAAATGCCCGCATCAAGGTGAGATATGCCGACGGCAGCACGGAGACATTGTCGCTCACGGCTCCGTTCAACTGGTGTCCCATCGAGCAGGATTATTTTGTGGACGGCAAGGCGTTCCGTCTTGAGACTCCGCGCCCCTATCGCCTCACCTTCAAGGAGGCTCTTGTGAGCGACAATCTTGAGGAGGAGCTGAATATCACGGGAGTTTATGGGCGCCGCATCGACGGTGGCGCGGGCGTTATGCTGTGTATGCCGCTGAACCCCGACAAGGAACTTGCCGACATGACGCTTGAAACTGTTTCCAACGAGGTTGTCGTGGGCATCGTGGCTGCAACATATCTGAGATGATATCTATCTAATTGATTGTAGCAATGACGTGGATTTTAATCGTTGTGATGTTTTTCGCCTGGATTGGTTCCGCATTGAAGGACGGTGCCGATATAAATTGAAATGACTTTATGGAACGCTCCAAATGGACTCGGTTTCGGGAAATTTGGAGCGTTTTTGATTGCTTTATTGGAGAAAAGTGTGTGAAAGTCGCTTTTTATGCGTAAATTTGCACCGGAAAATCCAATGGCCTGGTAGTTCAACGGATAGAATAGAGGTTTCCTAAACCTTAGATAGCGGTTCGATTCCGCTCCGGGCTACAGAAGAGGCTGTGTCGTGTTCAGCGCGACATAGCTTCTTTTTTTATGAAAAGGGAGAGCGTTTGTTTTGTCCGCCGGCTCAGAATCATGCCATTGAAAACAGAAAAAGCCGGATAAAAATCCGGCTTTCTTGAGCGGAAGACGAGGCTCAAACTCGCGACCCTCAGCTTGGAAGGCTGATGCTCTATCAACTGAGCTACTTCCGCAATTGAATTGTGGGCGAAGATGGATTCGAACCACCGAAGGTAGAAACCAGCAGATTTACAGTCTGCCCCATTTGGCCACTCTGGTATTCGCCCTTAATTCGTAGTGCAAAGATACGAATTTTTTATATATTTCCCATAAAATGTATCATTTTTATTGCAGCCTCAGCAGCTTCGGTGCCTTTATTGCCGAGTTTTCCACCCGCACGGTCTATCGCATCCTGCTCGCAGTCAACGGTTAAGACACCAAAGATGACCGGCGCTCCATTTTTGCGAAGATTTATTTCAGTCACCCCGCGGGTCACGCTGTCACACACATAATCGAAGTGGGGAGTGCCGCCGCGGATCACGCAGCCAAACACGATGATCGCGCCATAGCGGGCGGTGTTCCACAATGCCGAAGCCGCATAGGTGAGCTCGATGGCTCCGGGCACATGAAACACTTCATATTCCACCTTCTCCTGCTCCAGAAGCTCGACAGCTCCCTTCGTGAGGGCTTCGGTGATATTGGAATTCCATTCGGCGGTCACTATCGCAACCTTTGTTCCTGCCGGTATTTCAGGAAGAGCCCCTTTAGGCGCTCCGGTAGACAGACTTGTTGCCATTATTATCAATATGCTTAAATTGGGTTAAGGAACAAGACGGTCAGTGGATTCAACAGCCATTGAACCCCACGACGCGGCATGGTCCACTATTTTTTTCATCATCTCGGATTCCATGTCGCCCACCTGCTCTTTCATGATTTCATCCTTGAAAAGAGAGTCGACGACACCGGCTACAGCTCCGGCAAACCACACTTTGCGCACCTCGGCGCTGCAATCCACCTTAACGGACTCCGACTTCTTGCGGTTATAGAAGGTCATCGAACCATCTTCAAAGTCGACGTTTATGTGGTTGAAGCAATAGAAGCTGATGTCGCGGGTATAGGATTTGTGTCCGCCCCCCTCGCCAAATATCGTTTTCAAATCGGAGCTGGTGGTGACAACGATGTCAGCCATTTCAAGATTTTCAAGGATGGCGGGCTTGACATGGGTGAGATTGACAGCAGGACTGACCCCCATGTCGGGAGCATAGACGATTATCGCCTTGCGCTCGTGGGCATATTTGACAATATCAAACAGGCGCGAATGCACACGCTCCTCCAGAGCATAGAGTCCGCCGAACACAATCACGTCGTCGGGGTCGATGCGCGGCCACACCACTCCGAAACTCTGAGTCGAATAACGCTCATAGCGCACACGGTGGCGCTCGCAGTCATGATCGTCGGTAAAAATCAATGTGGCGGGAGTGACTCCGTCGGTAAACCGGTCGATTGAATGCGTCCCCACATTATTACGGGTGAGGAACTCAACGACAGTGTCGCCAACATGATCGGCGGCAGCCTCTCCGACAAATGAGATGTCGCGGCTATGCTTTCCCAGCGACGCGGCGGCATTAAGAATTGTCGCTCCCGGCGCCGAAAGCCACGGGCAATCGTTGCGGAAAAAAATGTCAAGGCTGCACTCGCCTATTGCTATTATCTTTCTCATCACTTTAATGTTTTTTCTCTCTTGAAACACTCCCCAAATATCCGCCATGATGACGCTTGGCATACTCTTCGCGGGTGAAGCCGATGGCTTTCATGACATTGACCACGAGCACGTCGCCGATCACCGTCATCATCGTGGTCGAAGTGGTGGGAGTGAGCCCCAGGGGACACACTTCGGGGGCTCCGCCGGTGAACAGAGTCACGTTAGCCATCTCGGCGAGCTCGCTCCCGGCATTGCCGGTTATGACAATCAGCGGAATATCCTCATAAAGATTACGAGCCAGCAGCACCAGATCGATAATCTCGCGCGTCTTGCCCGAATTGGATATTAGGAGCAGAACGTCGTCGGGCTGCAACACTCCAAGGTCGCCATGCTGCGCCTCGGCGGGATGCAGATTCACGGCGGGGGTGCCGGTCGAAGAAAAAGTGGTGGCGATATTCATCGCTATCTGCCCCGCTTTTCCCATTCCTGAAGTCACTACTTTTCCATGACGGCGGTGGACCCGCTCGATTATAAGCTCAACGGCGCGGTCATAACCGTCAGTGACAGGAATATTTGCGATAGCGCGGCTCTCCTTTTCGAGAATCTCGCGCATGGATTCTTGGACACTACTCATGAGGAACAATCTCTATTATTACGCAAAGATAACATTTTTCCCGCCAAAAATCCAAACCTCAGAACTTATATGTAGCCATCAGCTTCGCCGACAGCGACGTTGACTCCACATGAGGGAAATCGCGATAGTGGGTCGACCTCAGATAGTGGTCGAGCAAAAGCGATAGATAAAGACGGTCATGCAACTTCATGTCGGCACGGAACTGAGTGACATTGAACGACGCCACCGACCGGTCGCCCTGGGCGTTAAGAGTCCTGTAGTCGACCCTGGCCAGGTTGGTCTTTTCATGATAACCCACCCAGGTGAACAGGCGGTAATACTCATGAGAGAGCGACATCGAAAAACGGTCGCCGTCAAAAACCATGTTGACTCCGCCCTTCAGCGAAAAGCCGCTCGCAAGATTATAATTGCGGTCATCAACCATATAATAATCCGAAAGCACCGACCCGAGAATCACGGCATTGGCATGGGCATAGGCGTCGAGCACCCAGCGCCGTCTCTGAATGTCGCGGAAAAACACCCCTCCGCCAAGGCTGGCGGGAATGCCGAGCTTGTAGGGCACATGACCTGAAGCGATGGTGTCAGAGTCGAAGAAGTCAAAGTGCTGGAAGAGCCCCACGCTCAAGTGGGTGTCCTTCTCCTCAAGAAGCTCCCTGCCGATGAGGCGCCCCTTTATTTCAAGATGGCTCAGCACGGGCTGGGTCTTCATGAAATTAAGGCTCGCGCTGAACGTGAAGTAGTCATAGGGCTTACTGCTCTTCAATTCGAAACGGTCGCCATACTCCACGTTGAGCTCCATCGCGCCGCCAAACTTCACATAGCTGTTGTCATGATGATAGTCGAGCATTCGGGTTCCAAGTGAAATCTCGACAGCGATGTTGGGAATGCCGAAAATCTTGCCCGAGGTGGGGCGCGTTCTCCACGCGTCGCCGGTGAGAATGCGGGTGACGCCGCGCATCGGCGACAGCAGGAAACCGGTGATCTCCCTACCCACACGGTCGGCTCCGCGGGCGCGGTCGTCAAGCACGAGGTCGGAGGCGCGGAAACAAACCTCGCCTATGCACATTCCCCCTATCGGAGTGGCTATGATATCATTGGTCGACGGATATTCACACTCCATGAACAGCTCCCACATGGCGCTCCCGGCGATGGCAAACAATCCCGACTTCCAGTAGTTGTACCCGTTGGCGCGGGCGGCGTTATAATACAGGCTGCCATTGTAGGGATGAAGAAACATGTTGGTGTTGAGATTGTCATTATCCCACTTGAAACCGTGCTTGAAATTCTCTTTTATAGTGTTGAAATTAATGTAAGACCAGTCGCCATGCTGAACATAGCGGTCAAAAGCCCACAAACCGATGTTGAAACCAAACACCTCGCCGGCGCCTCTCCAGAAATGCTCCTTGCCATAATAGGCGACATCGGCGCTGTCAGGCGCCTGCTGAAGACGCGAATATATCTTAATGGGCATCTGCGCTCCGGCGCCGCAAGGCGCAACAGCCGCCAACGCGACAACAACTGTCAGTATGAAAGTCCTGATACTCATTATATTCCCTCAATTAAACCAGTGAAACGATAACACTTTTCGCACTCTAAGCGATGCTTTACAATGATATAACAATCGAAAGCGCGTTTTTGTCCAGACCTGCGACAAAGAATTTTTCGTCACCCCCTTCCAATGAATATAATTTCGTACCGGAATAATATTAAAATTGTGCCTAAATTCAAAATCACGGCATTTTTTCAATATTTTTTTCACGATGTCCATTTTTTAAATGACACCGCACTGATTTTTTTTCTATCTTTGTAAACTGTTGCACAAGTGCAGGCTCACTACCCTTTGCACGCTTAAATTTATTAACCATTTAATATTGAGAGACAATGAACCAATTCTTAAATTTTTCTCTGGAAGGCAAGGTTGCTTTGGTGACCGGAGCTTCTTACGGCATTGGATTCGCTATCGCTTCAGCATTTGCTGAACAGGGCGCAAAAATCTGCTTTAACGACATCAATCAGGAACTCGTTGACAAGGGTATTGCCGCCTATGCTGAAAAAGGCATCCAGGTTCACGGATATGTTTGCGACGTGACCGACGAACCCGCCGTTCAAAAAATGGTGGCTACTATCGCTGCCGAAGTAGGCCCCATCGACATTCTGGTTAATAACGCCGGCATCATCCGCCGCGTGCCCATGCACGAAATGGAAGCTTCTGACTTCCGTCGCGTGATCGACATCGACCTCACCGCTCCGTTTATCGTGGCTAAGGCTGTGCTTCCTTCAATGATGGAACGCCGCCAGGGTAAGATCATCAACATCTGCTCTATGATGTCGGAACTCGGTCGCGAAACAGTGAGCGCATACGCTGCCGCAAAGGGCGGTCTCAAGATGCTCACCCGCAACATCTGCTCAGAATATGGCGAATACAACATCCAGTGTAACGGTATCGGCCCGGGTTACATCGCAACTCCCCAGACCGCTCCCCTCCGCGAAAGACAGCCCGATGGCAGCCGTCATCCGTTTGACTCATTCATCTGCGCCAAGACTCCCGCAGGCCGCTGGCTTGATCCTCAGGAGCTCACCGGTCCCGCAGTGTTCCTTGCGTCAGAGGCTTCAAATGCCGTAAACGGCCACGTGCTATATGTTGACGGCGGTATCCTCGCTTACATCGGAAAGCAACCTAAATAAGGCAACCATTATTGCCAAAACATACCACTGCGGAGCGTAAAGCCCCGCAGTGGTTATACCTAAAAGTATCCATTATCACTTTCATGGAAGAAGTTTTTAAATATATAATAGGTCTTGGAGCGGCGGTGATGATGCCCATCATCTTCACTATCCTCGGAACCTGTATCGGCATAAAATTCGGCGACGCGTTCAAAAGCGGACTGAAGGTTGGTGTAGGATTCATCGGTCTTTCAGTAATCACCGCCCTTCTC
Organism: Bacteroides sp.; assembly: GCA_014801525.1. Taxonomy (GTDB): domain Bacteria; phylum Bacteroidota; class Bacteroidia; order Bacteroidales; family Muribaculaceae; genus Muribaculum. The sequence goes on along the minus strand of JAAVEB010000014.1, from coordinate 46,618 downwards.
ACATCCAGTCTCGGACCGGCGCTAACCAAAGTAGTAGAAATCTATAACCTCGACCTTCCGGTATTCGACATGGGCTGGCCTGCCGCCGCCGCTGTCGCCTACAACACAGCCGTGGGCGCGTTCATCATACCGGTGTGCCTCGGAGTAAACCTTATCATGTTGCTGACTAAAACGACCCAGACCGTCAACATCGACCTCTGGAACTACTGGCACTTCGCCTTCATCGGCGCCGTCGTTTACTTTGTCAGCGGTTCAATCGCCTGGGGATTCTTCGCAGCAATCATCTGCTACATCATCACCCTGGTGCTTGCCGATATCACAGCCAAGAAGTTCCAGTCGTTCTACGAAAACATGGAGGGCATCTCAATTCCCCAGCCTTTCTGCCAGGGATTCGCCCCGTTTGCCTGGATTATCAACAAGGGTCTCGACAAGATTCCCGGGATGAACAAGCTGGAAATCGACGCCGAAGGACTTAAACGCAAATTCGGAATCATGGGTGAGCCGCTATTCCTCGGCGTTGTCGTGGGCATCGCCATCGGCTGCCTCTCTTACAGCAGCTGGAACGAGATTGTCGACAACATTCCCGCCATCCTCGGACTCGGCATCAAGATGGGCGCCGTGATGGAGCTTATCCCCCGCATCACCGTTCTCTTTATCGAAGGCTTGAAGCCCATCAGCGACGCCACCCGCGCCCTGATAGCACGCAAGTTCAAGGGCGCCGAAGGTCTTTCAATCGGAATGAGCCCGGCGCTTGTCATCGGACACCCCACCACTCTCGTGGTTTCATTGCTCCTCATCCCCGTGACCCTCGCCCTCGCCGTGTTCCTGCCCGGCAACGAGTTCTTGCCGCTCGCATCGCTTGCCGGAATGTTCTACGTGTTCCCCCTCATCCTCCCCTTCACCAAGGGAAATGTGCTTAAGACTTTCATCATCGGACTGATCATAATGGTGGGCAGCCTTTACATGGTGACCAACATCGCCCCGGCGTTCACCGAAGCAGCCCGCGACGTGTACGCGCAGACGGGCGACGCCGCCGTGAGAATCCCCGAAGGATTCTCGGCAGGTAGCCTTGACTTTGCCGGCAGCCCGCTCGGATGGGTCATCTACCAGTGCTGCCACTCTCTGAAGTGGATCGGCGCCGGCATCCTCGTTATCTGCACAATGGGTATGGTCGTGTGGAACCGCATGAACATCATCCGCTCACAGAAAATGATGGACCAGGCTCAATCAATGAAATAAATAACCAAATTAAATACATTAAGTCTAACCAATTATTAAAGAAAAATGAGTAAAGTAGTAACTTTAGGTGAAATCATGCTTCGCCTCTCGCCGGAAGGCTGTTATCGTTTATTGCAAGTAGACAACTTCAACGTAATCTGGGGTGGTGGCGAAGCTAACGTAGCCGTAAGCTGCGCTAACTACGGACATGACGCATATTTCGTTTCAAAACTTCCTAAACACGAAATCGGACAGGCTGCTGTCAACGCTCTTCGTCGCTATGGCGTGAAGACCGACCACATCGCCCGCGGCGGTAACCGTGTAGGTATCTATTATTGCGAAACCGGCGCTTCAATGCGTCCTTCAAAAGTCATATATGACCGCGCAGGCTCTTCAATCGCTGAAGCTGATCCCGCCGACTTCGACTTTGACGCAATCATGGAAGGCGCTGACTGGTTCCACTGGAGCGGCATCACTCCCGCCATCTCTGACAAGGCTGCCGAACTTACTCGTCTTGCCTGCGAAGCTGCAAAGCGTCACGGCGTGACTGTCAGCGTTGACCTCAACTTCCGCAAAAAACTGTGGACTAAGGAAAAAGCTCAGTCAATCATGCGTCCGTTGATGAAATATGTAGATGTTTGCATCGGCAACGAAGAAGACGCTGAACTCTGCCTCGGATTCAAACCCGACGCTGACGTAGAAGCCGGCGAAACTTCAGCTGAAGGCTACAAGGGCATCTTCAAGGCTATGGCTAAAGAATTCGGATTCAAGTATGTCATCTCTACTCTCCGCGAGTCATTCTCAGCTACCCACAACGGCTGGAAGGCTATGATCTACAACGGCGAGGAATTCTATGAATCAAAACGCTATGATATCAACCCGATCATCGACCGCGTAGGTGGCGGCGACTCTTTCTCAGGCGGTATCATCCACGGTCTTCTCACCAAGCCTAACCAGGCAGAGGCTCTTGAATTTGCAGTTGCAGCTTCAGCCCTCAAGCACACTATCCCCGGCGACTTCAACCTCGTCACTGTTGAAGAAGTTGAATCACTCGCAGGCGGTAACGCTAACGGCCGCGTTCAGCGCTAATCAAAACTCAATAAAAACATTCAGTCTTATCGGGCTCCGCGCCCGGTAAGACTAATTTGAATAAAACAGTCCAATAACAATTATGGCAAAATTTGATAAAGTGGCAGTTCTCGCCAAGATGGCGGAAGCTCCTATCGTTCCGGTGTTCTATCACAAGGACGCCGAAGTGGCAAAACAGGTCGTAAAGGCTTGCTATGAAGGCGGTATCCGCGCTTTCGAATTCACCAACCGCGGCGATTTCGCTCACGAAGTGTTTGCTGAAGTCGTTAAATTCGCAGCTAAAGAATGTCCTGAAATGGCTATCGGCGTAGGCTCTATCGTTGACCCCGCTACCGCTGCGCTCTATCTTCAGCTTGGCGCATGCTTCATCGTTGGTCCGTTGTTCAACCCCGAAATCTCAAAGATTTGCAACCGCCGTCTTGTTCCCTACACTCCCGGCTGCGGCACAATCAGCGAGGTAGGTTTCGCTCAGGAATGCGGATGCGACCTTTGCAAGGTGTTCCCCGGCGACGTTCTCGGACCGAAATTCGTGAAAGGACTTCTCGCCCCCATGTCATGGTCAAAACTCATGGTTACCGGCGGTGTTGAACCCACAGCTGAAAACCTCAAGTCATGGTTTGACGCAGGCGTATACTGCGTTGGTATGGGTTCTAAACTTTTCCCGAAAGACAAAGTACAGGCAGGCGACTGGGCTTACGTTACTGAAAAGTGCCGCGAGTCTTTGAGCTATGCAAAGAAATAAATCCTTATAAATAATGAAAAAAATAATCCTTAGTGTAGCATTGGCTATGGCGACATTATCAGCAGGAGCTGTCACCAACTACAGCATCATGAGGGCATGTCACCCCGATGACGTGAAGCATTATGACACCGCAACCTTGCGCGAGCGTTTCACTATGCCCACCGTGATCGCGCCCGACACCATCAACCTCACCTACTCGATGTATGACCGCCTCATCTTCGGCGGCGTTTCTCCCGTCAACACAGTTGTCGAGCTTGAGACCATCGACCCGCTTAAGGCTGAGTATTTCCTTGAACGCCGCGAGCTCGGAGCAATCAACATCGGAGGTCCCGGCATCATCAACGTTGACGGCAAGGACTATGAGCTCAACTTCAAGGACGCCCTCTATGTAGGTAAAGGCAACAAGAAAGTGACTTTCCGCAGCAAGGACAAGACCAATCCCGCCAAGTTCTATATCAACTCAACTCCCGCCCACAAGGAATACAAGACTCAGCTCATCACCATCGACGGACGCAAGGGCTCGCTCAAAGCCAACTCTTTCGCAGCCGGTTCGATGGAAGAGAGCAACGACCGCGTCATCAATCAGCTCATCGTCAACAACGTGCTTGAAGAGGGACCGTGCCAGCTCCAGATGGGTCTCACCGAGTTGAAGCCGGGAAGCGTGTGGAACACAATGCCTGCCCACACTCACGACCGTCGCGTTGAAGCATACTTCTACTTCAATGTGCCCGCCGGAAACGCAATCGCTCACTTCATGGGCGAACCTCAGGAAAACCGTGTAATCTGGCTCCACAACGAGCAGGCTGTTCAAAGCCCCGAGTGGTCAATCCACGCTGCCGCCGGAACCAGCAACTACATGTTCATCTGGGGTATGGGTGGTGAAAACCTTGACTATGGCGACATGGACAAAATCACTTACCTTGAAATGAAGTAAACTTCATCCCATTCATCCAATAAAAAAGCTGCATGAGTCATGCAGCTTTTTTTATACCTCTCCACGAAACAGCCGCTAAAGACTTTTGCACGATTTTTATAACGCTTCCGCTCCATTATCGATATATTTGTACACAAACATCCCCAAAACTGCTACATCATGATACGCCACCTTGTTATCGCCGCGCTCATAGTCGCGCTGAAAATAGACGTCGCCCCGGCAAACGACAGTTCGCAACGTGAACGCATCAGCCTCAACCGCGAATGGCGCTACGCCGACGACGATCCCGCCGGCACCGACTCGTCGCTTCACTATTCACGCCTGAAACCCTACCTGCTTCCGGCGGCAAATCAATTCATAATATTCGGCAAAAGGAACGAAGCTCCACATAAACCGTTTGAAACGTCGGCGGCATATACCCTTCCGGAATTTGACGACTCGGAGTGGCGGCACTTGAATCTGCCCCACGATTGGGCAATCGAGCGTCCGTTCAATATCGACTATGAAGGAGCAACCGGCAAACTCCCTTACTGGGGCATCGGCTGGTACCGGAAAAACTTCGACCTCCCCGAATCAGACCGGGGCAAGCAGATATATCTTGACATCGACGGAGCCATGTCCTATGCTTCGGTGTGGTGCAACGGCAACTTGGTCGGGGGCTGGCCTTACGGCTATGCCTCCTTCAGGCTCGACCTCACCCCCTATGTGAAGCCTGGACAGAAAAACACTCTCGCCATAAGGCTCGAAAATCCTGACGAAGCCTCACGCTGGTATCCGGGCGGCGGCATATACCGCAACGTGTGGTTGGTAAAGACATCGCCAGTCCACGTGAGCCAGTGGGGCACATTCATACGCAACGTCGACATCACTCCCCAAAATGCCAGGATGGAAATGGGCATTAACGTAGAGAATCATGACACTATCAACACGAAAGTCGAACTGCGCACCGGCATATATCGACAGGATGCCGACGGCAATCCCACAGGCGAAGCGGTGACTGAAACCGCTCCAAGGACACTGAGTGTTCCGAGAGAAAGCTACTCAAGTGCTCGTTTCTACTTTGACGTTCCCGAGCCACAGCTGTGGGACATCGACTCCCCTGATTGCTACGTTGCCGTCACCAAAATAATGAAGGACGGCAAGGAGATCGACTCCTACTCCACCCCATTCGGCATACGCTCCATCGAGTTTACCCATGATGAAGGGTTTAAGCTTAACGGCAAGAAAGTTCCCATCAAGGGAGTATGCCTCCATCATGACCTCGGAGCCCTGGGCGCGGCATTCAACGAAGTTGCTGCGGAGCGCCAGCTGCGCATAATGAAAGAGATGGGGGTAAACGCAATCAGAACCTCCCACAATCCTCCGGCTCCCGAGCTTGTCGCCTTATGCGACCGCATGGGACTGATGATGCAGCTCGAATTAGCCGACACATGGCAGCGGGGAAAACGCAAGAATGACTACCATCTGCTTTTCAACGACTGGAATGAAGCCGATATGCGTTCACTTGTCCGCCACTACCGCAACAACCCCTCTGTTATCATGTGGAGCATCGGTAACGAAATGCCCGACCAAACGACCGACGAGGGCATAATAATAGCCCGCAACCTGACTGCGTTCTGCCATGACGAGGATCCTACTCGCCCCACGTCGTTCGGCAGCAATAAGCAGCCCACAGTCTTCCGCGACATCGTAAATAACGTCGACATCTTCGGAATCAATTACTTCCACAAAACTTATCCCGTGTTCAAAGAACAGAACCCCACCCGCCGCTATCATGCAAGCGAAACCTCCTCAGCGACCAGCTCACGAGGCGAGTATTTCTTCCCGGTGACGACAAATGTCGACGACAGCCGTTCGGGATTCCAACTGTCATCCTACGACATGACGACCGTGGGTTGGGGATGTTCACCCGAAGCGCAGTTCAAGATGAATGAGGAATATCCGTTCATGAGCGGCGAATTCGTGTGGACCGGCTTCGACTATCTCGGCGAACCCACCCCCTATAATAAAGACCTCACCAATCTCCTCAACTTCAGCGATTCAATCGAGTTGGAAAAAGCGAAAGCCGAGTTGGCTCAGCTTGGCAAAATAAAAACCCCGGCGCGAAGCTCCTATTTCGGCATCGTCGACCTGTGTGGCTTCCCCAAAGACCGCTACTACTGCTACAAGAGCTATTGGCGCCCCGAAGTGCCAACCCTCCACATTCTCCCCCATTGGAACTGGGAAGAGAGACTTGGCGAGATAACCCCGGTTCATGTCTACACCTCGGGCGACGCCGTTGAGCTGTTCCTGAATGGCAAACCGCTCGGCAGACGCGAGAAAAAGAATGCCTATGACCGCCTTATATGGGACGATGTGCGCTACGAACCAGGAACATTGAAAGCCGTTGCCTATAAAAACGGACAGCTATGGGCTGAGGAAACCGTTGAGACGACAGGCAAGCCGGCGGCAATCGAAATATCTCCCGAAACCACCGCCATCAACAACAGCGGCGCTGACCTGGCATTTGTGCGCGTCGCCGTGGTCGACAAACAGGGCAGAGTTGTGCCCCGGTCCAAAAATCACTTGAAATTCTCAGTCAGCGGACCGGTGGAAATCGTCGCTACCGACAATGGCGACGCTACGAGCCTGTTGCCGTTCAACCTTCCCGAGCGCGACGCCTACAATGGACTCGCCTTAGTGATTTTGCGAGGGAAACACGGCGAGACAGGAAAAGCCGTGTTGAAAGTGGAATCAAAAGGGATGAAAACGCAACAAGTGTCATTGATCATAACAGACTAACGAAATCATGAAATCAGCCTCAGTAATTTTAGCATCAATCTTGTTGCCGCTCACTCTATCGGCGCAATTCAACACTGCCGGAACTCCATGGGAGAACGAAAACCTTGACCGCGTGCCTGAATATCGCATAGTCGGAGAAGACTCTATCAGATCCATCATCTTCGAGTCGCTCCCCTACAAAGGCAAAGACAAGGCTGTGTTCGCCTACTACTCAACCCCCTCCATGATAGCCGGAAAAAATTACAGCGGCGAGAAGCTGCCGGGAATAGTCCTGGTACACGGCGGCGGTGGCGCCGCTTTCAGGGAATGGGTGGCTATGTGGGCGAAGAGAGGATATGCCGCCCTCGCGCTTGACACACGCGGAAACGGTCACGACCGGATGCACATTGAGGGCGGCTTCGATGAAAACGGAAAAGAAACGCCCTATTTCGACGTGACTCTACCGCTCAATGAGCAGTGGGTCTATCAGGCGACAGGCGATGTGATAAACGCCCACAGCCTGCTGCGAAGCTTTCAGGAAGTCGACACGGCACGCACAGCAATCACCGGCATAAGCTGGGGCGGAGTGCTGACCTGCATCGCCTCCTCGCTCGACAACCGGTTTAAAGCGGCTGTCCCTGTCTACGGGTGCGGATATCTTTGGGAGAGCGGCAAAATGAAAGAGCAGCTCGACAAACTTCCCGCCCTGGAAAGAGCAACATGGATAAGCCAATATGACCCCTCCAACTATCTGCCGTTGATGGACCGCCCGATTCTGTTTATCGACGGAACCAACGACGTGCATTTCTATCTCCCCTCGATGGCTCAAAGCGCCGCTCTTCCCAAGCAATCGGAAGTACTGATAAAACAAGGATTGCGTCACAGCCACAAGTATGGCTGGCAGAACGACGAAATCGAGATGTTCATAAACAGCTGGCTTCTTGGCTCCACGCCGATGCCCCGAATCACCGAGGAGACTATGACAGGCTCCACCATCGCAAAAGGCGGAATCATCACGTCGCTCCCCGTCAAGGAAGTGACGCTCCACTATACTGCCGACTCGGGAGAGCAGATGGATAAATACACCTGGCAGCAGATTCCCTGTGACCTCCGTGACTACAACTGGACCGCCAACATTCCCGCCGATGCCACCATGTGGTACATCAGCGCGACAACCGCCAACGGAATCCGCGCTTCATCCCGCCTGCATCTAAAATAATGCCTCCCGTCTCGAAGGATAGATGGCTGAGATATTAAAAAGACGGGCGCATCGATAATGATGCGCCCGTCTTTTTTAATTGGAATAACGTCCTTTACTTGGGAAGGTTGAACGCTTTGGTCATTTCCTTCATCTGCTCGTCGCTCATGCCGGTGGGTTTGAAGCCCATTGTGCACGCGTCCATGTAGATCTGGGCGCTCTTGGTGAGCACGTCGATCATGTCAAACGCTTCAAGCACATCCTCGGCAACAGAGAACACGCCATGCTTCTCCCACATCACCACGTCATAGTCATCGTCGATAGCCTTGATGGTGGCTTCGGCGAGCTCATTGGAAGAGGGAAGCATATAAGGAACGATGCCAAGACCGCGGGGACAGAATGCCTTTGTCTCGGGAATCATGCTCCAGAGGATATCGCTCAACACATCCTTTTTCAGGAATTCAGGATTGTGGCTCATGGCAACAAGCTGAATGGGGTGAGTGTGAACCGATGCCTTGTAGTTTGAACCCTTTCCGATGAGATAATTATGCACGGCAAGGTGAGAAGGCAGCTCCGAAGTGGGCTTCACGAGATTGTCGGCGATAATCTCATAGTGAGCGCAGTCGTCGGTGATGCGTATGATCGAGCCGTTGTCCATAGGCCAGCGTGCGAGGTCGCGCATACGGCGGTTTGTACCCTTGCAATAGAAATAACATCCCTTGAGATTGGGAAGAGTCATGCCTATTGGGGTAACCGGTCCGATAGCGGGCATAATGCGTATAGCGTCATCAACATGTTCGGTGATATTGACAGTGATGTTGCCGCCGTTACGCTCAGCCCACCCCTTTTGCCAGAGATAGCCGGCTACTTCAGCCACATCGTTCACTTGCTTTGCAAGCATTGGACGGTTTTCTAAGATAGAAGCCATTAGTCTGTGATTATATATTAGTTAAACTGTTAGAGAATCTGCGGCAGGAATGTGGACACAATCAGCACCACGATGCCCACGAGGAGCACAAGACGCGTAGCCGAAGTGGTTCCCTTCCACTCGTTCAGAATGATGCCCCACACATTGGAGAATGTCACGTTGAGCGCCATCAGTATACACCAGCTGAATGTGAGCAGCGTGGGCGAACCGGCGAGGTAGCCCTTGCCAAGCGACAGTCCGAAGAACTGGCTATACCACAACGCTCCGGCAAGACAGCAGAAAAGGATATTGTTGGCATAGAGCGAAACCTTTCCATAGTCTCCGAAAGTGTGATTGCGGGTGTTCTGATACAAGCAGTAGACAGCGTTGGTGACAAAACCTCCGAGAGTCACAAGGAATGTGGCGGGAAGAGTGCGGTAGATTTCAGCCGAATCGGCAAACGTGATAGTGCTGCCGAATTCGAGTCCCACGTTGAAGCATCCGCTCATCACGCCGGCAAGCAGAGCGATGGCGATACCCTTGGGGAAATTGAAATCCTTGACTGCCTCTTTCTTCTCCTCCTCGCTCATGCTCTTCGATTTCATGCCGCCGGCGATGCCGATGATGCAGATACCGATGAGCGTCACCACCACGCCGATAATAACGGCGGCGGTAAGCTGGGCGAGATAGTGCCCTTCGGGGAAGAAGATGTTGAGCATCACGGGGCCGAGGATAGTGCCGAGACCCGCGCAGGTGCCAAGGGAAATACTCTGTCCGAGCGCCACGCCGAGGTAGCGCATGGAGAGTCCGAATGTCAAGCCGCCCACGCCCCACAAGGCTCCGAAGAGGATAGTCATCCAGATGCGGAACGAATTTTCAGAGGTGAAGAGCTCGCAAAGGCTGTGACCCGCAGGCACGGCGAGAAGAGCGCCGAGGAAGGGGAATACGAGCCACGCGAACACTCCCTGGACGAGCCAGAAGCTCTCCCAGCTCCAGTCACGCACCTTTTTGATGGGCACATAGCTGCTGGACTGGCAGAAGCTTCCGATGGCTATTATAAGTAGTCCTAATACGATTTCCATTATCTCTTGGAAGTAACGTCAACTTCGTATTTTTCAACTGCGGGGATGAAGTCCTCGCCGACAGGAACATTGTTCTTCAAGCAGAACATGTCATAAACAGCATTCCAGGGGAGGTTCTTGCACTCTTCGAGAAGGGCGAGACGCTGGAATTTCTTGTCGTCGAGCTCATATTTGCGAAGGGTTGCGAGCGGCTCGAGAAGAGCGCGGAGCATACACTTCTGAGCGGCGCGGCTACCGATCACGTAAGCGCCGATGCGGTTAAGAGTACCGTCGAAGTAGTCGAGACCGTAGTGAACGCGGTTGAGAGCGCCGGCACGCACGATTTCGCTGAAAAGATCCATTGTGGGATCGTCCATGATTGTAACGTGGTCAGAGTCCCAACGGATGGGGCGGCTCACGTGAAGCATCAATTCGGGAACGAAGAGCAACATTGCCGATACCTTGTCAGCCACGCTTTCGGTGGGGTGGAAGTGACCGGTGTCGAGAGTGATCATCATGTCGTTCTTAGAAGCATAGGCGGTGTAGAAGTCGTTGCTGCCCACGGTGTAGCTTTCAAGACCGATACCGAACACCTTTGATTCAACGCAGTCCTTCATCCAGTCATACTTATGTTCGAAAATCTGGTCAAGAGAATCCTTGAGAAGTTCGCGATACATGTAGCGGTTAACGGTGATGTCCTTGCTTCCGTCATGAACCCAAGTGTTCATGATACAGGGATCCTGCTGAGCCTCGCCGATAGCCTGTGAAATGGCGCGGCAGCGTTTTGAGTGCTCGATCCAGAAGTCGCGGATAGCCTTATCAGGGTTAGAAAGGCTGAGGTCGCCACTCTTTGAGTGAGAGAATGAAGTTGAGTTGAAGTCAAGTTTGATGTCATTGGTCTTACCCCAGTCGATCCAGCTCTGGAAATGTTCTACCGAGCACTGGTCGCGGTCAACATACTTGCCGCCGAAGTCGCCATATATTTCGTGCAGGTTGAGACGGTGCTTTCCGGGGATGAGCGACATAGCATAAAGGATATCGGCGCGGAGTTCGTCGATGTTGCGAGCCTTGCCGGGATAGTTTCCGTTAACCTGAATACCGCCGGTGAGACCGCCTTCGTGAGGTTCGAAACCTGCAACGTCGTCAGCCTGCCAGCAGTGCATGCTCAGGTGGAAGTCCTGCATCTGCTCCAATACTTTATCTGTGTCTACACCAACTGCGGCATAGCGTTCTTTAGCGATTTCATACGCTTTTTTCACTTGTTCTTCTTTCATGATTTTAGTGTTTGATTATGGTTAGAAAATTTTTATATGCGTTTTCCCACTTCTCACTGTCGGCGGGAGTGAATTTTTCGAGGTCAATGCTATTGGAGATGATGTAGCGCATCTCATGGAGCGAATTAACATCGCCTGCGGCTTTAGCCTGCATCATGATGTTGCCGATAGCGGTGGCTTCGGCGGGACCGGCGATGACGGGCAAACCGATGGCATTGGAAGTGAACTGATTGAGCAGCTTGTTTCGGGAGCCGCCGCCTATCACATGGAGACGATGAACGGGATTGACCGAGATTGACTTGAACATGTCAAGAATCATCTTGTATTTAAGCGCAAGGCTCTCGAAAATCATTCTGATCATCTCGCCGTGATTTTCAGGCTCGCGCTGTCCGGTCTTGCGGCAATATTCCTTGATTGCCTCAGGCATGTCGGCAGGGGCCACAAACATGGGATCGTCGGGATCGATGAAAGCGACAAACTCGGGAGCCGCCTCGGCAAGCGCCACCATTTCAGGATAAGAATAGGACGTGCCCGCTTTCTTCCATGACTTGAGACACTGCTCAACGACCCACATTCCGGTGATATTCTTGAGAACACGGATTGTTCCCTCGATACCGCCTTCATTGGTGATGTTATAGTTCTGAGTCTGCTCGTTGACAACAGGCGACGGAGATTCAAGACCCATCAGCGACCATGTTCCCGAGCTCAGATAAGCGAAACACTCGTCGGTAGCGGGAACGGCAGCAACAGCCGACGCCGTGTCATGCTCGCCGACAGCGACAACGGGCACCTCAGGCAATCCCACTTTAGCCGCGATGTCGCCCTTCAACGCGCCGATGACGGTGCCGGGCTCTACGATAGGACCGAACTTGTCGGGAGTGAGACCCACCGATTCAAGAACGGTGTTGTCAAACTGGCGGGTGGCGGGATTGAGGATAGCTCCGGTAGAGGCGATAGTGTATTCGGTCACAATCTTTCCTGTGAGCAAGTAGTTGAGAAGGTCGGGAATGAAGGCGATCTTCACGGCATGCTGCATGGGGAAGAAATGGCGCTGCTCGTTGAACTGGAAAATGGTGTTGAAATCAATATGCTGGATACCGGTGTGGGCATAGAGCTCGCGAGCCGGCATGACATTGTTGAAATAACGCTCGGCGGCTCCAATGGTGGAGATGTCACGGTAAGCGTAGGGGATTCCCATGATGTTTCCGTCGGGGTCGATACAGCCGAAGTCAACTCCCCAGGTGTCGATAGCGATTGACTCAGGCTTCACTCCGCGCTTGCCGGCTTCAGTCAAGCCCTCGAGGATGTGATTGTAAAGCGAGTAGATGTCCCAGTGAAGGTGGCCGTTCACTTCAATCATTCCGTTTGGGAAGCGGTTAAGCTCCTCGGCGGAGAACTTGCCGTCGGCATCGATTGTGCCAAGAATGGTGCGACCGCTTGTCGCTCCAAGGTCTATGGCAATGTATTGTTTCTTTTCCATTTATGTTTTATCTGGTTTTTTGATTTTCAATTATATCAGTCCATGTGGAACACCTCTTTCAACGGTATCGACACGGGAGAGTTGTCGGGATTCACCTCCATGATGTCGGCATTATAATCCCACCATTTTTTCACAATCGGATTATCGCCGAGATCCTGAGAATTTTCCTCGCCTTCGGTTTTCTGGAAAGCGAAAAGGATGTTGGTGTCCTTGTCCCAGTAAATCGAGTAGTCAAACACTCCGCTGTCGCGCAAGAGTTTCTCCATTTCAGGCCACAACTCGGCGTGGCGGCGGGCATACTCCTCTTCGCATCCCGGTTTCAGGAACATTTTAAATGCTTCGCGTTTCATGATATTGATATTTATAAGTTTATTTTTTAACTGTCACTTTCAAAGGATTTTTCAGGCAGTCGGAATAACGGGCAAGGTAAAGATCCCATTCCGACGGATTGGCGGGGGCATAAGGGTTCTTCTCCCACACCGAGCCCCAATAATACACATAGTCTTTTCCGGGGACATACTCGCTGACGGTCAAAATGTGACCGAGCGCGTCGCGCGCAGGCTCTGCCACCGGCTTGTAGCAGATGGTCTCTACCGGTTCAGGAACGACGGCGCCGATATAGATGACTCCGTTTCCGTTCTTGGTATTGTCGGTCGAATCGGTGTAAGCGATATATTGTTTTGCAGTGTCAAAAGAGTAGGCATAAGGATTCTGCTGATGAACGACAATGCCGTTTGCCACACGACGCGGCTCCTTCAATCCTTTATAGCTCACTTCCGTGCGGTTAAGACATGAATTGGCGTCGCAGGTGATGAGACGGCTCTCTACAACACCCTCCTCGCCCTCAATGGTCACGGGGCGGTAAGTGAGACGCACGGTGAAGCGCAGCGGACCGTCCTGAAGCACCTCCTGCTCTTTCCAGCACCACGGGAAAATGATGTCGCCCTTGGAGTCGAGCAGGGCGGCGGTTCCTCCGCCAAGAGTGTTTGCCACGATATAAGGGTCGCCGCCGTTGCCATAATCCTTGTGGAGCGACTGGCGTTTTTTCTTGTCGGGATCGACGCTCGCTTTGTAGCGCAACTCAAGCACCAGGGAGTCGGTCACGCTTTTTGTCCACATGTCATATCCGAAACCTCTCTCTCCGTTGTCCTGCAAAGCGGGTCCATAGGCGGTGAAGCAAGCGCGGTTGTTCTCCCAGCTGAAATTGTCCTTGTGCTCGGGAAACAGCCTGCCGTGTACCACCGGCTTAACAGGCGCCGGCTTGCCTGATTTCAATGTATAGACAACCGACGATTTCGCTCCTACAGTCACGGGAAAAACAACGAGGTCGTCATAGGTAATCTGATAAGGCACCTCTTTATTATTGCTGTCGAGAATGACAAAATCGCCCTTCACCTGTGATTTCACATTTTTCAAAGGCACCTCGGCAAGCTCACCGGCACGCTCGAAATCAAGCGGGTTTTCGACTTTTATAGTCGCGGCGTTGCACATCATGCCGATTGCCGCCATTGCTATTAATGCTATTTTTTTCATTGATAATCGTGGTTTATATACTTGACTTAACTGTTTAATTTCCGTCGGGTTTCACTATGTCGGCGCCAGCCGATGGTATCCAGATGAATTCCTCCCACGAGTCGGGAAACCGGGGATCATAGCCTTTGAAATCACCTTTTATATGCTTTGCCGGCTCAAGTCCCAACTGCTGCATCGCCGACACCACCATCTTGGCGATTTCATAGGCGCCATAAGGATTGAAATGGGTATTGTCTTCAAGCGGCTCGGTCTGCCCCGGGAAAGTGTTGGCAGGATAATGCACCAACGAGCGCTTGCTGTTCTCATAACCGAGTGTTTCAAAAAATTCGCGCGTCATCAGGTTCAGGTCGATCACCGGAACCCCTTCACGCTCGGCGGTGGCTTTCATCGCCGCAGGAAAATCGCCGTGAGTGTCACGGATGGTCACGCTGTCGTCAAGGAAATTGCGGCGCTGTGTCGGCGTCACAAACACGATGTTGCCGCCGGCTTTACGCACACGGTCGACGAAGATTTTAAGATTGTGGGCGAAATTATACCATGCGCCTGAACCGGGGCGCTTCTCTTTCTCGTCATTATGACCGAACTCCACGAGCACCCAGTCGCCGGGACGGAGCGTGGTCATGATTTTATCAAGGCGTTTATGAGCCAGAAATGTCGAGGTCGACAATCCGCTCTCGGCATGATTGGAGATAGCGACACTGTCGTCAAACCATCGCGGAATCATCTGCCCCCAGCTCGCCCAGGGCTCTTTGTCGTGATCCACAACGGTAGAGTTGCCGCAAAGATATATGGTGGTGACTGTGGTGTCGGCAGGTTCAACGGTCATGCGTTTCACGGCAGGAGCTTCACCTGTGATTTCGACAGTCAGTTTATTGTCCCAGTTAAGATAGCTTTTTTCTCTCGGCTTCAATGACACCGAGCTTTTGTCGTAAATGCGCGGATTGCGCTTGTTTACGATAAACGACACTGTTTTAGTTTCACCCTTGCGGGTGTCGATGTTTTCCGCCATCAACCGGCGGTTTTCAGCTCTCACGGTAGTGCTTGCCGCACTTTTTTCCGCCCCGAGGTCGAGAGTCACCTTATAGTTTCCGTCGGGCACTTTTACCGAAAAGAAGAAAGGGGTCATGATGCCTTTCTTCACGACCGGCATTGACTCGTAGCCATAGCCGATTGAATCATTGTACATCGGCAGCTGATTTTTTGCCGATGTAAAGTCAAAAGTCTGCGCCGCCGCGCAAAGCGGCAGAAGCGATATGAGGAATAATAGAATTTGCCTTATCATATTTTTAATTATCAGCCCGACCAGCCGCAAATGGCTGATCGAACTGATAAATATCTGTTTAAAGGGTTACGCCGGTTTTAAATATTGCGATTTCTTTCGCTCCGATCTTCTCGTGATTAAGATGTTCGCCATTGGCGGTGGCAAGCACTTTGTCGACAAGGCGGGCGAGAGCCGAAGCAGCGGTTTCATCCTCGACAAGCGTTCCGGCATTGAAGTCGATCCAAGTGTGCTTCAATGCGGCGAGCTGACTGTTGGTTGAAATCTTCATCGTCGGAACGAAAGTGCCGAACGGAGTTCCGCGGCCGGTGGTGAACAACACCATCTGGCATCCTGAAAGAGCCAGAGAAGTCGACGCCACAAGGTCGTTGCCGGGAGCGGTCAGCAGGTTGAGTCCGTTAAGCTTCAACGGCTGAGCGTAGTTGAGCACGTCGACCACAGGCATTGAGCCACCCTTCTGAACACATCCGAGCGACTTCTCTTCGAGAGTTGTGATACCGCCCTTCTTGTTTCCGGGCGACGGGTTCTCGTAGATGGGCTGTCCGTAGGAACGGAAATAGCCCTTGAAGTCGTTGATGAGATGAACGGTTTCGTCAAACACTTTTTCATCCTTGGCGCGGTTCATGAGGATAGTCTCGGCGCCAAACATTTCAGGCACCTCGGTCAAGATTGTGGTTCCACCGTGAGCGATCAACCAGTCGGAGAACAAGCCCACGAGAGGATTGGCGGTGATGCCTGAAAGACCGTCGGAACCGCCGCACTTCAATCCCACGCGAAGCATCGAAACGGGAAGCGGCTGACGCTTGTCGCCCTTCATCTTTTCGATAAGCTCCTTGCAGATTTCAAAGCCGGCTTCAACTTCATCCTCCACCTCCTGGGCAATGAGGAATTTCACACGGTCGTCGTTCCACTCGCCGATCTGCTCCTTAAGAGCCGACACCTGATTGTTCTCGCAGCCGAGCCCGAGAACGAGCACGCCGCCGGCATTAGGATGCTTAACCAGCGCGGCAAGCGCGGCGCGGGTATTGGCATGGTCCTGTCCGAGCTGAGAACAGCCATAGTTGTGAGTAAACGCGCGCACGTCGTCGACATGCGACAGGTCGCACTCTTTTTTCAGGCGGTCGATGATGGCGTTAGCCTGTCCGTTGACACATCCCACCGACGGCACGATCCACAACTCGTTGCGGATTCCCATCTTTCCGTCGGGACGGAGATAAGCATTGATGGTCACCTCCTCGTCGCTCTTGGCGGTGTTGGGTTCGGTAGGGTTATAGGTGTATTTAAGATCGTCGCTGAGTCCGGTCTTCAGATTATGAGAATGAATCCATTCACCGGCGGCAATGTCGCGGGTAGCGACACCGATCGGGTAGCCGTATTTTATTACGGCTTCCCCTTCGGCGATATTGCGCAAAGCGAATTTGTGTCCGCGGGCGATGTCCTCTTTCAAAGTGACGTTATCGTCACCTTCCGACCACACTTCGCCAGCTTTCACTCCGTCGACAAGTGTTACTGCCACGTTGTCGGCTTTGTTTATTTTAAGGATTCGCTTCATTAATGTTTGCTTAAAAAGTTCTTAAGAGCCTTGTCCATACCCTCGGTGTTGATTTCCTTGAGATATTCAGCCACCTTGGGAACGAAACCGGGAACGATAGCGGCGAAGTCGCGCACGAAGATTCCGCTTTCGCTTACTATCTTCTTGACCATGCCCTCTACATCGTTCTCATCCCAGTTGTTGCGGATGTAAGCGATGTGTTCCTGGTTGTCATCGGGTTCGAAGCCTGACTTCGGTCCGTAAAGAGAAAGAAGAGCGGCAAATGTGAAGCATTCGTAGTCAGCGATTTTGCCAGCCTTTTCCCAGTTGTCCTTAACAGTGTCGAAGTTACGCGCTTCCCATTTGGAAAGAGAGTTGAGCGAGATCGACTTCAACATGTGCTTGATATAAGGATTGTAGAAACGCTCAAGGATGCCGGCGGCAAAAGCCTCGAGTTCCTTCTGATCTTCAGGAATCATGGGGAGCACTTCCTTGGCAACCATGTCGTTGATGAACTTGTTGATGTCGGGATTATTGAATGCGTCCATCACAGTCTCGCAACCCATCTGGAGAGCTACGGGCACCATACCGGTGTGTGAACCGTTGAGGATGCGCACCTTCTTGTCGCGGAACGACTTGATAGAAGGCATGAAGAGCACGTGAAGACCAGCCTTGTCGAGCGGCAACAGCTTGCGCACTTTTTCATATCCCTTGCCACCGATAGCCCAAAGGTGGTAAAGCTCGCCCTTCACAACGAGATTGTCGTCATAGCCAAGTTCTTCCTTGATTTCATTGATGGTGTCGCGGGGGAATCCCGGAACGATGCGGTCAACCAACGAATCGCTGAAAGTACAAGCCTCTTCAACCCAGTCGATGAAGTCCTTGCCGAGATTAGCCTTTTCAGCATGCTCAAGCACATATTTGTGAAGAGTGGTGGCGTTGTCTTCGATAAGCTCGCAGCAGATGATGTTCAAGCCCTTTTCCTTGTCGCCGTTGAAATGCTTGAAGCGACGGTAAAGGAGGTTGGTCATCTTGCCGGGATAGGTCTTAGGAGCGTCGCTGAGCACATCATCCTCTTCCATGCGGATACCAGCTTCGGTGGTGTTGGAGATGATGAACTCAAGCTCGGGTGAAAGAATCACTTCCTCATAGCGCTTGGGATCCTTGCCGGGAGAGAATGATTCCTGAATAACCTTGACAAGACGGGTTTCCTTTTTGGGTTTTCCGTCCTCGATACCTTCGAGGTAAACGTGATAGAGATTATCTTGCTTGTTCAATGTGTCGATTACGAAGCTATCAGCGAAACGGGGTTCGATAACAGCCACACCGGCGTCAATAACACCTTTTTCATTTGCGATATCGAGCTGCCAGTCCACAAACGCGCGAAGGAAGTTGCCCTCGCCGAACTGAAGCACCTTAACGGGATGCTTTACTACATCTACAGTTGTGCTGTTTAATGGTTTAATCATTTTATTTCAGTTTTTATGGTTAGTTATCCTTGGATTTATTTTTTCACTTCAATCACTTTGTAGCGCGGAACAAGAATCTTCATGATGAGCCAGCCTACGAGATAAGCGACACCGCATATGCAGAAGACGATGAAGTAACCTGCGGGCTTGCCTTCATAGCTCATGAACGACATGTTGGTCTGAGCGGCGTAGTCAAAGAGCACACCTGAACAAAGGTTGATGAGGAATGAACCGATACCGCCTGCCATACCGCCGATACCGATAATGGTAGCGATAGTGCTCTTGGGGAACATGTCACCGGCAACAGAGTAGATGTTGGCGCTCCATGACTGGTGAGCGGCGCCGGCTATACCTATAATAATAATAGGGAGCCAGGGTGAATATGAGCTGAGCGGCTGGGCAAGAAGAGCGAGAAGCGGGAACACGGCGAAAATAAGCATGGCGCGCATACGTGCGGCATAAGGATTGATATCCTTTCCTTGACGAGCGGCACGGTCCATGAAGATGGTCGGAAGCTTACCGCCGATGACCGAAAGCATTGTGATGAGATAAAGGACGAAAATCATCAACATACCTTCGCCCGACGAAGTTGAAAGCTTGAACACGTCAGTGATATAAGCCGGAGTCCAGAAAAGGAAGAACCACCACACACCGTCGGTGAGGAACTTGCCGAAGAACACTGCCCATGTCTGCGGGTATTTGAACACCTGCAGGAACGGAATAGTGGCAGTATCCTTGTTTTCCTCCTCAGCCTTCTGCTTGGCGGTCTCGTCGGGAGTGTTGTTGTCCTGCTCGATATAAGCGAGCTCGGCAGCGTTGACACGAGGATTCTGCGCGGGAGCCTTATAAAGCACTACCCAGAAGCCCATCCAGACGAAACCGAGGGCGCCGATCACGATGAAAGCCATTTCCCAACCGTTACCCCAGCCAATGCTCTGGAAGAACTTGGCGAGCGGACCGATGGTGAAAGGAGCCACAAGAGCGCCCACAGCCGAACCGGCATTGAAGATAGAAGTGGCATAAGCGCGGTCACGCTTAGGGAAGTACTCGGCGGTAACCTTGATCGCTGCGGGGAAGTTTCCTGCCTCACCGAGAGCAAGGATAGTACGCGCGGCGAGGAAGAAATAAACCGACACTGTTGCGATGGTCATCGCCATGTCGCCGGTGGCTCTTACAAGACCGGCAGCGTCATTAAGACCAAGGGTAAGCTCGGTAGCCCATCCGCAAGCGGCATGGAGGCAGGCGCCTGCCGACCACACGCCAATCGCCCACAGGTAACCCTTCTTGGTACCCATCCAGTCGATGAATCGACCGGCAACGAGATTGGCAACAGCATATACGATAGAGAATACGGCGGTAATAAGACCGTAGTTTGAATCGGTCCAGTGAAATTCAGGAGAGATGAATTCCTTCCAGGTGAGCGAAAGCACCTGGCGGTCCATGTAATTGACGGTAGTAGCGAGGAAAAGCAACGCGCAGATGGTCCAACGGAAGTTGGTCATCCCGATCGCAGGCTTTTCATCATTAAAGGTTTTTACCATTGAAGTTGAAAATAAGATTGGTTATGAATTAAAATTTGAAATATTCTTTTGCGTTGCCATAGCATACCTTGCTGACAATCTCCTTGCCGATGAAATCAAGTTCGGAAGCGGGCAGCAATCCATTCTCAACATCGTTACCGATAAGATTACACAAAGTGCGGCGGAAATACTCATGACGCGGATAAGACAGGAATGAACGAGAGTCGGTGAGCATACCCACGAAACGGCTCAAAAGACCGAGGCAAGAAAGCGCGTTCATCTGCTTTTCCATACCGTCTTTCTGATCGAGGAACCACCATCCTGAACCGAACTGAATCTTTCCTGCTCCATAACGTCCGTCCTGGAAGTTTCCGAGCATTGTGGCAACGAGCTCGTTGTCGCGGGGGTTCAAGTTGTAGATGATAGTTTTTCCGAGTTTATCTTTAGACGCAAGCATGTCGAGGAACTTCGACATCTTTTTAGCCACGGTGAAGTCGCCGATAGAGTCGAAACCGGTGTCGGGACCGAGCTGCTTCATCATGCGTGAATTGTTGTTGCGGATAGCTCCGTAGTGGAACTGCTGAGTCCAGCCTGAATCGTGGTCCATGATTGCAAATTCCACCATCATAGCGGTCTTGAACTTGGCGATCTCCTCGGCGGTAAGCTCTTTTCCTCCGTAAACCTTGTCGAAGATAGCGTCGATTTCGGCGGGAGTGTAATCTTCAGCATAGAACTCTTCGATACCGTGGTCAGAAAGGCGGCATCCAACCTCCTCAAAGAAGTCATGACGTTTCTTCAACGCGGCGATAACATCGGCGAAGTGTTTGATTTCAACGCCCGACACTTCAGCAAGCTTATCCATGTAAGCGCGGAATTCGGCGGGATTCTCAACAGCCATCGCCTTGTCGGGACGCCATGTGGGAAGCATCTTCACTGCAAAACCGTCATTCTTCACCTTGATGTGATGTTCGAGCGAGTCAACGGGATCGTCGGTTGTGCAGACAACTTCCACGTTGTAGTGCTGCATAAGTCCGCGAGCGAAGTACTCGGGCTTCTGAAGCATTTCGGTACACTGGTCGTAAATTTCTTTCGCAGTAGAAGGATTCAACAGTTTGTCAACTCCGAAAGCAGTCTTCAATTCGAGGTGGGTCCAGTGGTAAAGGGGATTGCGCATGGTATAAGGCACAGTCTCAGCCCACTTTTCAAATTTTTCCCAGTCGGTAGTGTCTTTTCCGGTGCAGAAACGCTCGTCGACACCATTGGTGCGCATAGCGCGCCACTTGTAGTGGTCACCTTCAAGCCATATTTTTGAAAGGTTCTCGAAACGGTGGTTTGAAGCCACGTATTCGGGAATCAAATGGCAGTGATAATCGATGATAGGCATCTTTTCAGCATACTCGTGGTAAAGACGCTCTGCGGTGGGAGTTTGCAGAAGAAAGTTTTCGTCGTTGAATTGTTTCATGGGGTTATTTATTATAACCGTTTCGCAACATTTTCAGGTGCAAAACAGTCGGGTTAATGTTAGTATATTCTAATCAGGGTATTTATTTGGCAAAATTAAGATAACCGTGCTATTTAAGCAATGTACAAAAATATTATTTACATGGACAAAATAATTATAATCCCGATTCAGGCAAATATTTGTTAACGTAGGTTAATCCACCTTTAAATTAGTGATAATTCCGTACTTTTGCCAATTATTCCAGCAAATCAATCAACGCCATTTGACCATGAAATTTTTCCTTCCCATCATGCTGTCGGCAATTATCAGTTTTTGTCCTGCCGACACCCATGCCCGTGAAGTAATAAACCTCAACCGGGAGTGGCTTTTCAATTCCGGCGACGGCAATTGGAGGGCAGTGAATCTCCCCCACGATTTCCAGATAGAACAACCCTGGGTCGCGCCTGAAGCAAGCGAAAAAGCCGACAATTCCGACGCCGCAAGCAACGTGAAGAGCCGTCTGAGCCCACGCGGCTTCAAGGAGATGGGCAAGGGAACCTACCGCAAGACCCTGACTCCCGACGCCTCGCTCAAAGGCAAGCGCGTATTGCTCGACTTCGGCGGCATAATGCTCGTGGGCGACGTGTATCTCAACGGAAAACGCATAGGCGGAACCGATTACGGCTACCTCGGATTTGAAATCGACGTAACCAAATTGCTGAAATACGGCGAACCCAACGAGCTTGTGGTCATCGCCGACACCGGCGAGCCGCTAAATTCAAGATGGTACACCGGTGGCGGATTATACCGTGACGTGAAAATGACGGTCACCGATCCCGACCTCTATGTGAACCGCCACGGCATCTACGTGACCACCCCCGCCGTTTCGCCCGAAAAAGCCACGATAAAAATCAACGCCGACCTCACATCCAAGAAACCGCTGAAAGACTTCACCGTCAGGACTGAAAT
This sequence comes from Bacteroides sp., assembly GCA_014801525.1. Classification (GTDB taxonomy): domain Bacteria; phylum Bacteroidota; class Bacteroidia; order Bacteroidales; family Muribaculaceae; genus Muribaculum. Next base: position 24,213 of record JAAVEB010000014.1, on the reverse strand, counting down.
CATCGACCCCGAGGGAAATATAGCGGCAACTCATGACAACAAAATCAACGTCAACTCCAAGTGGCGCAACCGTGAATATGAACTGGAGCCTTTCACGCTTGACAACCCCAAGCTGTGGGACTGCGAGAACCCCAACATGTATACTGCCAAAATCTCGCTCCTGCGTCCCGACGGCAGCATAGCCGATGTCGTAGAACAGCCATTCGGAATACGCTCCATCGAATTTTCACCCGAATTCGGCATGAAGCTCAACGGCAAGAAAGTGCTGCTTAAAGGCATCGCAAACCACCACACTCTCGGAGCCCTCGGCGCTGCCGCCTATCCCCGCGCCATCGAGAAGCGCATAAAGCTGCTCAAAGAATTCGGATTCAACCACATCCGTTCATCCCACAATCCTTATAGCGAAGAGTTCCTCGACCTCTGCGACCGCAACGGAATGCTCGTTGTCGACGAGCTTTATGACAAGTGGCTCACCCAGTTTGCCGGCGGCAGAAAAGAATGGACCGCCCAGTGGCAGGAAGATGTGCCCGAGTTTGTAAAGCGCGACCGCAATCATCCCAGCGTAGTGGTGTGGAGCCTCGGAAACGAGCTGCAAGGCTACAGCAACCTCCCCTTCAACGACTGGGGCGTGACGGCATATAAGCTTCAGAAAATGCTGTTGAACAAATATGACACCACCCGCCCGGTAACTGTGGCGATGCACCCGCGCTACCGTTCGATAGAAACCGACTCGATTCCGGCGCCCCTGGCTCTTGAAACCGATATCGCCTCTTATAATTACCGCTACATGTATTTCCCCGGCGACCATCAGCGTTACCCCGACATGATTTTCTATCAGAGCGAGGCAAACCTCTCCAATATGGGTCCCAATTTCTTCGAGCCCGACAATGACAAGGTGCTGGGACTCGCCTACTGGGGCATGATCGATTATCTGGGCGAGTCGCTCGGCTGGCCGGCGAAAGGATGGACCAACGGAGTGTTTGACATTTCACTTGAACCGAAATCTGACGCCTACTTCATCAAAAGCATGTTCACCGACGAGCCGGTGGTCCATGTGGGAGTCGTCAGCCCCAACGCCCAAATCATGGACTGGAACGGAGTGAGAATGGGCGAAGAAACGGTGAGCGACAACTGGAACCTTCAGCGCGGCGACACCGTGAAGCTCTACACCTACACCAATGCCGACGAAGTGGAGCTGCTCCTCAACGGCAAGAAGTTAGGCCGCCGAGTCAATTCCGCCGACCCGAAACTGAGAAACCGCATCGTGTGGGACAGCATCCCCTATGCGCCGGGCAAAGTCGAGGCGATAGCCTATAAAGACGGCAAGGTAGCAGCCCGCCATCAGCTGGAGACAGCCGGCAAGCCGGTCAAGCTTGTAGCCACTCCCGACAACCCCGGCTGGAAAGCCGACGGCATGGACCTTCAGCATGTGAGAATCCACGCCGTCGACAGCAAAGGACGCCGCGTTCCGCTCGCTCAAGACGATGTGACATTTGAAGTGGAAGGCGACGCGGCAATCGCCGCCGTCACTAACGGCGACATGACCTCCGAGGAACTGAACGTGCAGAATCATCGCCGCCTTTTCAACGGCAGCAACATGGTCATCCTCCGCTCGGGCACAACCCCCGGCGAGGTCACTCTGCGGATATCTTCGCCTGCCTACCGTCCTGTCACACTGCGCCTCAACACCAATCAATAGACTAATCAGCCTTGCATCATGCCAAGTTTTCGACTTTTAGCAGCGGCTTGCATCGCCGCCACAGTATTTCAAACTTCAGCGCAAATCACACCTCCTCGCCGGGAGTATGTGGAATATCTCATGACAACCGACCATCCCGACCGAATCTACTCCACCGGGGAAACTCCGACTATACGAATCGAGGCGTATAAGGGGGGCAATCCGCTTGACGGGGTGACAGTGAAATATAAGACCGGCGACGAGATGATGTCCATGACCGCCGACTCGGTGAAATTCATCGACGGGGTTGCCACGATTCCCGCGGGAACGCGCCAAACTCCGGGATTCCGCTCATGCGAATGGAATTTCACCGTTTATGGCAAAACCTACAAAGACCTGGTGAAAACAGCTTTCAGCCCCGAAAAAATTGAAAGCTGCACCCCTATGCCCTCTGACTTCAAGAAGTTTTGGGACAAGCAATTGAGAGCTGCAGAAAAGATTCCTCTGAATCCCGAAATAACGCCACTCCCCGCCTATTCCAACGACTCGATCGAGGTGAGCCTCGTTAAACTCACCGTAGGTCCCGGCGACAGACACATGTATGGCTATCTGTCAAAACCGCGTGACGGGAAAAAGCACCCGGTGCTGTTCTCGCCCCCCGGAGCCGGAGCAAAAAGGATATCCCCATCCACCACTTATGCCAAAGACGGCTTCATCTACCTGAATATCAACATCCACTCAGGATGCAATCCCGAATTGCCCGACGATGAATATGCCGCAGTTCAAAAAGCCGTCGAGGATTATAACCGCAACGGCATAAGCAGCCGTGACTCGTTCTACTATCGCGACGTCTATGCCGGATGTTCCCGTTGCATTGACTTCCTTTGCTCGCTACCCGAGTGGGATGGAAAAAACGTGGGCGTGACCGGAGGCAGCCAGGGCGGCGCGCTGTCGATAGTGACCGCCGCGCTCAACCCCAAAGTGAAATTTTGCGCCCCGTTCTATCCCGCGCTGTGCGACGTGCTCGGCTTCCGCCACAACCGCGCCGGCGGCTGGCCAAAGTATTTCCGCAACACCGAGGAGGCTCCCGGAGCTGAAAACACGCTGCCTTACTATGACGTGGTCAATTTTGCCCGCATTCTAACCTGCCCCGTGTTCTACTCGTTTGGCTACAACGACGAAACGTGTTCACCCACTTCCACCTATTCAGCCTACAACGCCATAACCTCCGACAAGACCCTGCGCGTCACCCCGACAAGCGGACACTGGCGTTTCCCCGAAACAAACTCGGAAGCGACCGAGTGGATTAAACAACAATGTAAATTTTAATCGCCCTCCCCATCCCCGCTTATGAAAAAGTTCGTTATCATGGCGTTGATCGCCATCGCTACATTAGCGCCGACTTATGCACAAACGAAAGTGGCATCACCGATGAAAGATGTCAACAATGTCATCGACAACACTTATGACAGCCTCAACATAGCACGCACAGCGCGTCCCGTAGCCGGCTCTACACGTCGCGGCGACAATCCGGTGCTGTTTCTCGTTGGCAACTCCACTATGCGCACCGGGACGCTGGGCAACGGCAAGAACGGACAATGGGGCTGGGGCTACTTCGCCCCTGAATATTTCGACGAGACCAAAATAACCGTTGAAAACCATGCTCTCGGAGGAATGAGCAGCCGCACTTTCTACAACCGCCTGTGGTCCGACGTGCTGAAAGGCATCAGAAAAGGCGACTGGGTCATTATCGAACTGGGGCACAACGACAACGGTCCCTACGACAGCGGAAGAGCGCGGGCGTCGATTCCCGGCATAGGGAAAGACTCGCTCAACGTCACCATTCAGGAGACCGGCGAAAAGGAAACCGTCTATACCTATGGCGAATACATGCGCCGCTTCATCAACGATGTCAAGAAGCGCGGCGCCCATCCCGTCTTAATGTCGCTCACTCCGCGAAAAGCATGGGACGACACCGACAGCACCAAGGTGACGCGCGTCAATGAAACATTCGGGCTATGGGCTAAACAGGTAGCCAAGAAAGAAAAGGTTCCGTTCATAGACCTCAATGAAATCTCGGCAAAAAAATTCGAGACCTTCGGCAAGGAGAAGGTAAAATACATGTTCTATCTCGACAACATCCACAATTCGGCATTCGGCGCGAGGGTAAACGCCGAGTCGGCTGTGGAAGGGATACGCGGCTACAAGGGACTTAAACTCGCTTCCTACCTCAAACCTGAGGTTCCCGACACCATAACCGGCGCCTCGCGCCGCCCAGGCAGCCCCGTGGTTTTCACCATCGGCGACAGCACGGTCAAGAACGAGGATGACGGCGATGACAGTATGTGGGGCTGGGGAAGCGTGATCGGCGAACTGTTTGACCTCGACCGCATAACGGTTGAAAACCACGCAATGGCGGGACGCAGCGCGCGCACTTTCCTTGACGAAGGCAGATGGGAAAAGATATACAACGCCTTGCAACCGGGCGACTTTGTAATCATGCAGTTCGGGCATAACGACGCCGGAGCCATAAACACAGGAAAGGCGCGGGCGGAACTCCCCGGAGCCGGCTATGACAGCAAAGTCTACAAGATGGAGCCGACAGGGCAATATCAGGTCATCTATCCCTTTGGCTGGTACATCAGGAAATTCGTGATGGACGCCCGGGAAAAAGGAGCGACAGCGATTGTTTTGAGCCACACCCCGCGCAACATCTTTGACAACGGGAAAATATCCCGAAACACCGATTCATTCGGCGCCTGGTCAAAACAAGCCGCCTCGCAATCGGGAGCCTGCTACATCGACCTTAACAAAATATCGGGCGACAAGCTTGAAAAAATCGCATGGAACGAAGGGCTGGGAAAAGTTGCCGAATACTTCAAAAAAGACCACACCCACTCCTCGCTCAAAGGAGCGCGGCTCAACGCGCAAAGCATCGCCGAGGGGCTGCGGGACTCAGATTGCGAGCTCAAAGACTATCTCAAATAGCGTGAGATGCCGATTAATCCTGCGATAAGTTTATTCGGTTTAAAGAAAAAATGCCTATTTTTGCGTTATTATAGTCAAACTGTTTTCTACAATTTATGAGGCTCGTAATACAACGCGTCACAGAGGCATCCGTCAGCATAGACGGAACGCTCCACTCCTCGATAGGCAAAGGGCTCATGATACTCGTCGGCGTGGAGACCGGCGACACGCCCGACGATGCGGCATGGCTGGCGGCGAAAGCGGCGGCTATGCGCATATTTGACGACGAAAACGGAGTGATGAACCGCTCGGTCACTGACATTGACGGAGAGGTGCTTGCCGTCAGCCAGTTCACACTGACCGCCTCGACCAAAAAGGGGAACCGCCCGAGCTATATACGCGCCGCAGGACACGACACCGCCGTGCCGCTATATGAACTGTTCTGCAATCTTATGACGGAAAAACTCGGCAAGAAGACAGCAACCGGCGTATTCGGAGCGAACATGCAGGTGGCTCTGGTCAATGACGGACCCGTAACCATAATAATCGACTCAAAACTAAAGGAATGACACAACCAGCCGACATAACATTGCGTCAGATTCAGGAATCGGTCGACCGATGGATCACCACCACCGGAGTGAGATATTTCTCTCCGCTCACCAACATGGCTGTATTGACCGAAGAGGTGGGAGAAGTGGCGCGCATAATGGCGCGTAAATATGGCGACCAGTCGTTCAAGCCGGGAGAGAAAACCGATCTTGCCGATGAACTCGCCGACGTGATGTGGGTACTTGTCGCTATCGCCAACCAGACCGGCACAGACCTCACCGAGGCGTTCCGGAAAAATATCGAAAAGAAAACGTCAAGAGACGCCACCAGGCATCTCAACAACCCCAAATTAACCGATAACAAATAATTAAAATCATAAAATTATGTCAGACAAATATCATGATACCGTAGCCTCATCGCAGGTGATAACCGACGACAACGCCATCAAGGCGGCTGTAGAGGAAATTCTCTCAAAGCATCTCATGGAGAACATGAATGCCGACGTGTATAAAACAATCTTCAACTGCATGGACCTCACAACTCTGTCGACTACCGATTCACCTTCGTCGGTGGCTGACTTCGTTGAGAAAGTCAACGCTTTTGACGACGAGCACCCCGAGCTGCCCAATGTTGCCGCAATATGCGTCTATCCCAACTTCGCGCAGGTGGTGAGAACGGTGCTTGACGTGTCGTCGGTCAAAATCGCATGTGTGTCGGGAGCATTCCCCACCGCTCAGTCATTCCCCGAAGTGAAGATAACCGAAACGGCGCTCGCCGTTGCCGACGGTGCCGATGAAATCGACATCGTGTTCAACTGCGGCAACTATCTTGGCGGCGACTGGGAAGAGGTTGCCGACGAAATCGCCGAGCAGAAACACTCATGCCGCCACGCCCGCCTGAAGGTGATACTTGAAACCGGCGCGCTGAAGAGTGCCGAAAACATCCGCAACGCTGCGATTCTCTCGATGTATTCAGGAGCCGACTTCATCAAAACCTCAACAGGAAAGGTATATGACGGCGCCACTCTTGAGGCTGCCTACGTGATGGCTCAGTGCATAAAGGAGTATTACGAAAAAACCGGCAACAAGGTGGGCTTCAAAGCCTCGGGAGGCGTGTCGACCACTGCCGACGCCGTTAAATATTACACCATCATAAAGGAAGTGCTCGGCGAAGAGTGGCTCACCAACGAGTATTTCCGCATCGGCACAAGCCGTCTCGCCAATAATCTGCTCGGAGAAATCCTCGGCAAAGAGACAAAATTTTTCTAATCTCAAAGAAAACTGTCACAGATGCAATATTGGGCATTAATAAACAACGTAAAAGTCGGACCACTGTCCCCGGCGGAGATTCTCGCGCTGGGGGCAACCCCCGACACTCTCGTGTGGACGCAAGGGTTTCAGCAATGGGTGCCGGCAGCAAGCGTAACCGAATTCGGTTTCAACAATTATAACCGCCACGGCAATAACCTCCCCCCATGTCCTGACACTTATTTCGCCTGGGCAATCGTGCTGATGCTGATATGCTGTCTTCCCGCCGGGATAGTGGCAATAGTCTATGCCTCTTCGGTTGAGTCACGCTACTCCCGCGGCGACTATGAAGGCGCGCTCCGCGCTTCAAATAATGCGAAGACATGGTGTATCGTCTCATTTGTTTTGGGATTGATAGGAGCGCCCGCCGCAATTTTCACAGGAATTCCGTTCAACTGGTTCATCTGATGAACCGCTGCCTCATCATACTGCTGCTTCTCGCCATCGCTGTCGGGATTTGCATATACTTCTATTTTGATCCGGGCGACTCGGCATTTTTTCCACGCTGCCCGTTTCTGACACTAACAGGGCTCCAATGTCCCGGATGCGGTTCTCAACGCGCCATCCACGCCCTGCTTCACGGCGACATCGCAGGCGCGTGGAGCAAGAACGCGCTGCTTGTGGCTTCCCTCCCATTCGTGGGGCTTCTGTTGTTTTCCGAAGTCATGCGTCTCCGCTACCCCGGTCTTTACCGCAAGGTAAACTCAGGAATAGTCATCAAGATATGTTTCGTAGTAGTGGTGGCGTGGTGGATAGCGCGCAACGTCGTCAATAGTCACTGAAGAACGGCGGCTTTATGCATATTCCCACCCGCAGTTGGGAACAGAATTTATTATAGGCGAGCATCCCTTCGCCATATCCGTTATAATACTGCACAAACAGATATTGATTGTCATTGTTGGAGAGTTTGTAGGAAAATTCAAGCACCGTATTATAATTCAGGTTCCACCCACGGCGCTTGGTGAAGCGCATGCTGCCTCCGAAGCGCTGCGAAAGGCTGCGGTAGGTGAGTCCGAACTGATATAGTCCCATGTAGTCGAGCAAGTCGCGGTTATTTTCGCCGTCAACCCATGGCGCCCACACCTTACAATGGACCATTATCGTGGGATCGAGCCATATATTTCCGGCTATCGACAGGCGGTTCCACGATCGGCTTGCCAAGCTGTCCCTGCCGTTACTTTCATGCTCAAGTATAAGCGACACTTTCCCGATAAAGCGGTCTTTCACAAACAGCGGCTTGGTGATTCCCACCCCGGGATTGAAATTAAGGTCGGTCATGGGAAATGATTTCTCAAGCACATTCCAAAAACACCGCTGCGTGTAGAACAAATAAAGATAAGAATGAAACGGGAGCACGCTTCGAGTGAGGCGTTGCGAGATTGAAATCTGGAACAGCGCATTGGTGTTTTCTCTTGTAGGTTTATAACCTATCGGCGGACCGAAAATGAAATAATTGTCCTTATACAGTCCGAAATAAGACCGGTTGTCGTCAAACGCCCTACGCACGCTGTCGACATCAACCACCTCTTCTTTTGACTGCGCCACAATCTGAGCAGCAGCCCTGTGGGGGAACACCGCCATCGCCATTAAGAATACAATCAGCGAAATTACTCTCATCTCTCTACCTTATACATTAGGATGCAAAGATATAAAGTTAACTCAAAGAATCCTAACCTTCGCAACGTTTTTATCACCACAAAGCAATCATACGCACACATTTATTGCCAAACCGACTCTTATTTTCACGGATTTTTGATAACTTTGCATCTATGATGATTAAGTATAGTCACATACTGAATTTTTTGCGGCTTTCGATTCTGATTGTCACTTTATGCGGAGTCTTCTCCGCCTGTGACGACGAACCGCAGTTCCGCATCACAGGCACTGTCGACGGGCTTGGAACGAGACGCATCACCATGGTCTATCCCGCCGACGGAGTCCTTCACACAGCCACCGTCACCGCCATCGACGGAAAATTCAGCTTCACCGGTTCATCACGCGACTACACAATGGTGGAGTTCCTGTCGCCGCAGGGCAAAGTTTTTTCCCGCCTCCCGGTCAAAAACGGACAAAGCATAAAGTGCGAACTCGACATCGACGACCCTTACAAGCTTGAACTCAAAGGGAGCAAACCGGCTGAACAATGGGCTGAATTTCTCACGAAAAACCACGATTTGCTCACCGACGGCACCACCGAGATGATTAATCAAGCCGTGGAAGAATATGTCAATTCCAATAAAAACAACATCGTCTCGTCGCTGATGTTGCTCACGCTCTATAACGCCGCCGACAACGAGTCGAAAACGAGCAGCCTTTTCGCATCGCTATCTCCCGAAGCGCGTCCCGAGAAACTCGTGTCGGGCTATCGGCTTCTGCTGTCGCAGAACAACAATGCCGCAATAAACGTGAAGGTGCGCCCCATGACTCTCACCAATTCCAAGGACTCGGCAGAGCGTTTTGTGCCGCTCCGTTCAAGCTACTCGCTGCTGCACTTCTCGACCGGAACCGCCGCGCAAGCCAATCAGGCAAACAAAGCGATACTTCCGGCATTTGACCGCTACACAAGGCGCCGGTTAAGAGTGCTGGAAATCTCTTTAGCTCCCGACTCGATTCAATGGAAACGCTCACTTGCCGGCGACACTACGAAATGGGCACACACATGGGTGCCCGGCGGAGCATCGTCGCCCCTCCTTTATGACCTCAACATTCCGCGAGCCCCCTATTTCATTCTCGCCGATTCAACCGGAAATCAAATTTACCGAGGCTCGTCAATCGCCACCGCGATTGATTCACTCAACAATCGGCTCGCCCCAAAATCACGATAGATAATGCCTACGATATATCTGCTACCGTCAACAATGAGCGACAACGCTCCCGAGCAAGTGCTCCCGGCGGAAAACATCGCCGTGGCGCGCAGGCTCAAATATTTCATCGTCGAAAATCTGCGCACAGCACGCCGATTCCTGAAAGCTTGCGACAGGAGCATCGACATTGACTCACTGACATTTTTCGAGCTCAACCGCCACACCTCACCCGAGGATGTCGCCGGAATGCTCAACCCGGCGGCAGAGGGAAATGACATTGGCATCATTTCAGAGGCAGGGTGCCCGGCGATAGCCGATCCCGGCGCCGACGTTGTCGCCATCGCTCAAAAGAAGGGCTATGCGGTAAAACCGCTTGTGGGTCCGTCAAGCATCATTCTGTCGCTCATGGCATCGGGCTTCAACGGGCAGAGCTTCGCATTTCTCGGCTACCTCCCCATCGAAGCGTCGCAACGCGCGGCAGCTATGCGCTCGATGGAACGACGCATAAAAACCGAGTCACAAACCCAAATTTTCATCGAGACGCCTTATCGCAACAACAAGCTCATCGCCGAGCTTGCCCACACGCTGCCCGGGTCGATGATGCTGTGCGTGGCATCAGACATAACCGGAAGCAACGAGAAGATCATAACCCGCCCTCTCTCCTACTGGGCTAAAGCCACATATAATTACGACAAGATTCCCACGATATTTCTCCTATACAGATAAATGGCACGAAAAAACTCCAACGATAACCTATTCGGATTTCCCGGACTGTTTGACGATCCAATCTTGGGCAGCGGGGATGACTCCGCCGAGCTGTCGAAATCAGGATCGCTTCACGGAGCCAACGAAATCATGTCGGGAGGAATACAACTACATCAGCCGAGCGCAAATCTTCATCCGCTCGGACCGGTAGTGGTCAAGCCTGTGCCCAACAAAATCACGTTCCTGTCATTCGGCAGCGGCAGCAGCGGCAATTGCGCCTACATAGGCGATTCCACCGCCGGATTTCTTATCGACGCCGGTGTCGACGCCAAAACCGTGCTCGAGGGACTTGCCGCCAACAACATCCCCGTCTCCAACATCAAGGGGATATGCATCACTCATGACCACAGCGACCACATGAGATTTGCCTACACGCTGGTGAGGAAACACAAGCACATCAGCATCTACTGCACTCCGCGAGCCATGAACGGAATCTTGCGCCGCCACAACGTGTCACGCCGCATCAAGGACTACCACACCCCCATCTATAAAGAGATTCCTTTCACGATAGGCAATTTCACCATCACCGCCTTCGAAGTCATGCATGACGGCAGCGACAACGCCGGTTTTTATGTGCAGCACGATGACCGCGCCTTCGCAATCGCCACCGACCTCGGATGCATTTCCGACAGAGCCGACCACTATATGCGTCAAGCCGACTACCTGATGATCGAGAGCAACTATGACCTCCACATGCTCATGTTTGGCAACTATCCCGAGTATCTGAAGTCAAGAATACGCAACGTCAACGGGCATCTGGACAATAAAGTGACCGCCGAATATCTCGCAAAAATCTATACCCCCAGGCTGCGCTACGTGTTCCTGTGCCACCTGAGCCGCGACAACAACACCCCTGAAGAAGCGGTAGGCGCCACGCGTCGAGCCCTCGAGGAGATAGGGCTCAAAGTCGGAGCGGGTCAAAACACCCCCGAGGACAACGCCGCCGACATCCAAGTCATCGCGCTCCCGAGATTTGACTGCTCGCAGCTCTTCTCGCTACGCCCGTGAGCAAGGGGCAAAATATAATTTGCAAAAATCAATCAGCATAGTTAACTTTGTCAATATAACCTTACAAAACGAAACAGACATGGCAAATCAAAACAACGCTCAAGAGTGGGTGAATAGCCGCTGCTGGGCAAACGGATGGAACGTAGAGGCAGATGCCACAATCAACGCCGAAGAATTCGCATCGCAATATGAAAAGAACCGGGAATTGTGGGACAAACTGTTCAAGTTCCTCGCCGAGACCGACCTCAAGACTCTTGAAGCCGGCAAGATAGTGCTCGTGCCCGACCGTCTTTGGATCAACGTGCTCGAATACACTCCCAAAAGCGCCGAGGACACCAAGGTTGAAAGCCACCAGAACATGATTGACCTCCAATACACTTTTGAAGGCAACGAACTTATGGGTCTCGCCGACAAGGTGGTTGTGACCGAAGAATATAATCCGGTGAAGGATGTGACAAAATATCGCGCCGACGGCGAAGTGAGCTATGTTCCCGCCGGTCCCGACCGCTTCTTCCTCTACTTCCCCTCTGATATGCACCAGCCTTCAGTGCAGGCTCCCGGCGAAGTAATCCCCAGCCGCAAAATCGTGGGCAAAATCGAATACGCTAAATAAAAACGATATAGCCTTAACACCAAGCCGGCGCGTCAACAGAATTTGACGCGCCGGCTCGTTTTATAGATGTCAGTCAGATTATTTTCCGCCGCCGTTGATAGTCACGATAGTGCCGTCCTCGCGATAAGTGAGCGGAACCACCTTCATGCTGCGCAGACGCGACTCACCGCCCGAGGGCTTGGAGTCATGACACACGAGCCACCACTTCCCGTCATGCTCCAGAATGCTGTGGTGAGTGGTCCAGCCTACAACCGGGGTCAGTATCTCGCCGGCATAAGTGAACGGTCCATAAGGAGAGTCGCCAATGGCGTAACATAGATAGTGGGTGGTACCGGTAGAGTAGGAGAAATAGTATTTCCCATTATATTTGTGAAGCCACGATGCCTCGAAGAAGCGATGTTTGTCGCCCTCAAGGAGCGGCTTTCCGTCAGCATCCAATATCATCACGCTCCGCGGCGCCTCGGCAAGGCTCACCATGTCGTCGGCAAGACGCGCCACCCGCGGTGGAAGCGACTGCTCGTTTTTCGCCGGAATCTCGCCATCGGCAACATAAACATTGTCACGATACTTCTGCAACTGTCCGCCGCTCAGTCCGCCGAAATACATATAATATTGTCCATCTTCCTCAAAAACGGCGGGGTCAATGCTGTAAGCTCCTTCAATAGGCTTGTCCATAACCTTGAACGGTCCTGTCGGAGAATCGGCAACCGCCACCCCGATGCGGAAAAGCCCCTCTTTGTCACGGGCGCAGAAGTAATGATAATATTTCCCATCCTTCTCGGCGGCATCGGCAGCCCAAAGCTGGCGCGACGCCCAGGGCACGTCTTCGAGCGAAAATATCACTCCGTGGTCAACCACATCTCCGGTCATGAAGTCGCCGTCGATGGAAAAGACGTGATAGTCTTTCATGTCAAAGTGATTGCCGTCGTCAGCGTCGCGCACCGGCGAATCCCAGTCGTGGGAAGGATAAATATAGATTTTCCCGTTAAAAACATGCGCCGACGGATCAGCCATGTAGTCGCCCGGACACAAATAGCGCTCAGGCGCCTTTTCTCCGTCGCTGCCCGCAGCGACAAATCCAAGCGTTGCAAACAACGCCGATGAAAGCAGTAAGGATTTAAGAAGTTTCATGGTTGAGATTTTTCCTCAAAATTAACAAATTTCCTCCACATTTCAAAATCACGCGGTGCCGAAATGGTCAAGGTCTTTAAGGACTTTAAAGACCTTAAGGACCCTAAAGTCTTAAGGCGGCAGCAGTAAAAAAGGACGACCGCAAGCGTTTAAGGCTTGCGGTCGCTCGTGTTGTCTTACCTGGATTCGAACCAAGACAGGCAGAACCAAAAACTGCAGTGCTACCATTACACCATAAGACAATCCTGTGCCCAAACATCCCTATGGATGTCTAAAGCACTGCAAAGGTAGAGAGTTTTTTTCAATTATGCAAGCCTAAGATGAAATTTTGCAATGTGAGTTATATTTCGTAACTTTGTAGATTATTGCAAGATACTACAAATGAATACCGATATAAAGCCTACCGTGCTTGACTTCAACGACATTGCAGCGATGGTGCCGCAATTGTCATCTCACGAGCGACTGGTCAATAAAGCCCTTCATTGGCTGTCGGTCGACAAGGTCAACGCCGTTCATGAAAAATATTGCCACACTCCGGGACCGGAATTTGCGAGAAACCTGCTTAAGGATTTTGACATCACTTTACGCATCGACGGCAAGGAGGTGCTCGACAATCTTCCCGAAGGAGCATTCGTAACTGTCAGCAACCACCCGTTTGGAGCGCTTGACGGGATATCTCTCATCGCAATGATGACCCAATATCGCCCTGAATTCAAGGTGATGGTCAACATGGTGCTGAACCACATATCGGCAATGCGCCCCAACTTCATCGCCGTCGACGCGCTCGCCTCTGACGATCCAGCCAAAAAGGCTGTGTCGATGAACGGAATCAAGCAGGCGATAATGCAGGTCAGAAAGGGGCAACCCGTGGGGTTCTTCCCCGCCGGAGCCGTGAGCAAAATCAACAAGCGCCTACGCATCGAAGACCGCCAGTGGCAGCCGACTATCATAAGACTCATCCAGCAGCTTGGAGTGCCGGTGGTCCCTATCTATTTCCACGGACACAACAGCACGTGGTTCAACATCCTGGGGCTTATCGACTGGCGTCTGCGCACGCTGCGCCTTCCCACTGAGGTGTGGAAAAAATGCCACTCAACAATACATGTCTCTATCGGNGACATCATCCCCGCGNCAGAGCTCAAGGCTCACGNCTCGCTCGATGAACTCGGCGAATTTTTGAAAAGCAAAACTTATCAGCTAAGAGAAAGGAAANGAAACCGGTCGACACGTCAGCGGAAATACAACAGGCAAAGTCACGATTTGGAATCGTGGGCAACGCGCCGGCGCTGATAGCCGCGATTCAACGGGCTATCAAAGTGGCGCCCATAGACTTGTCGGTGCTGATTACCGGCGAGAGCGGAACCGGAAAGGAGTTTTTCCCGCAAATCATCCATCAGTATGGCGCGCGCAAGCACTCGAAATACATAGCCGTAAACTGCGGCGCCATTCCCGAAGGCACTATCGACTCTGAACTTTTCGGTCATGAAAAGGGCGCGTTCACCGGCGCGGTGGCTTCAAGAAAAGGATATTTCGAGGAAGCTGACGGAGGAACGATTTTCCTTGACGAAGTAGCCGAATTGCCGCTCACCACCCAGGCGCGCCTGCTCAGGGTGCTTGAAAGCGGCGAATTTCTGAAAGTGGGCTCGTCGACAGTACAGCGAACCAACATAAGGGTAGTCGCGGCTACCAACGTGGACATGCAGAAAGCCGTGGCAAGCGGAAAATTCAGGGAGGACCTCTATTATCGCCTGTCGACGGTCAACATCAACGTNCCGCCGCTGCGCGACCGCGGCAACGACATCCTGCTGCTGGCACGGAAATTCTCAGCCGACTTCGCCGAACGCTACCGCATGCCCGAAATAGATTTCACGCCCGACGCGTCGGAGATGCTTCTTCGCTTTCCCTGGCCGGGCAATGTGCGCCAACTGAAAAACGTGATTGAGCAAATCGCGCTCTTCGATGCAGGAAAAACNATCGGCACCGCCGAACTGTCGCAATATCTNCCCGCAGGAGCCGGCGTTTACACCCCGACAGTNTCAGATGCAGNAACCCACTCCTACTCATCGGAACGCGAAGTGCTGTTCAACATGATTTTCAGAATGAGGGAAGAGATCGACTCCCTGCGCTCCACTATCGGAGCCATCGCNCATAACTCAGCGAAGNCTNCGGTTCACTATGACACAGCNCAACCGCTCATGGAGGTGCCGGCGACGCTGGTGAAATACTCGCCGGTGGAATCGGTCTTTGACAGGCGCTCGGCTTCCCATGCNGAACCGGTNGACATCGAGGACGCAGGCATGACGCTCGAAGACACCGAACGCGAAACGATAAAACGGGCGCTTGAACGCAACGAAGGCAGGCGCAAAGCCACCGCTATGGAACTAAACATATCGGAGAGGACTCTCTACCGAAAAATTAAGGAATATGGGCTTGAATAAAATTTTGCATAAAATAACCGACCGGCTCTCAGGAATGCGCNCCACTATAGGGGTGGCGATGCTATGCTGCGCGCTACTGACTCAGAGCTGCCGCATAAGCTTCACNCTCAACGGTTCGGCTATCGACTATACCGTCTACAAGACCATCTCGGTTTCCAATTTCCCGATTCGAGCCGCGCTCGTGTACCCGCCGTTGCAGCAAACATTTGAAAACGCGCTTCTCGACTACATTTCGCGCAACACCCGCTTGCAGATAGTGGAAAACGGCGCCGACCTCGAGATGTCGGGCGAAATAACCGGATACTCGCTCTCGCCCCANGCGGTGACCGAAAACGCNCTCGCTTCGAAAACGCGCCTCACCATCACCGTGAGAGTCAAGTATACCGACACGAAAAACGACAAGAACGACGTCGACCAGACATTTTCGGCATATCAGGATTTTGACAGCTCCGAGATGCTGACTGATGTTCAGGATCAACTGTGTACTGAAATCACCGATCAGCTGATCGACCTCATTTTCAACGCTACAATCGGAAACTGGTAACCGCTGNCCANGACAGGATGAATAACTCAAACCATGAAATATTGCGACAGCTGCTCGCCGACCCCACAATGAAGGTCGACCCGGCATGGTGCGACGCCATGAGCCGCGAATATCCCTACTTCACGCTGCCCGCCGCGCTCGAACTTGAACGCAACGGCAACCTGCCCGAAAACGCAGCCCGAAGGAAAGANCTGTCACAACGCATAGCCCTCAACAGCGCGTCGCCCGAAATGCTCTACCGCCTTACCGAGCCGATGGGGAAAGCCCANNNCNANTTCTATCCGCCCGAGGAGCCGAAAGAGCCGACCACGACCGAAGCGGTTATCGACACNTTCATCAACAACTATGGCGGCAGCGACAGCCACGAGACNGAACTGCTTGAGAAGCTGATATTCAACCCTGCGCCCGACTACGCGCAACTGCTCTCNGACGAAGAGGAACGAAGNCTCCCCGACCAAGCCGATCCCGACGACGACTCNCAGGACAGCCGCATAAATTCATTTATCCTGAAGAGCCGNGAGCGCCACGGACACTTCCCCCCGGCTGTCCCCGAGACTCCGGNANCCCAACCTTCTCCGGCAAAAAAAGAGANCATTCAAGAGCCTGCCTCACAGGATGACACGCTTTTAAGCGAAAGTTTGGCAAAAATTTACATAAAACAACGCCGATATTCCAAAGCTTACGAAATTATAAGCAATTTAAGTTTGAAATATCCGGAAAAAAGTATTTACTTTGCAGACCAATTGCGTTTTTTGCACAAATTGGTCATAAATCAGAAATATATAAAACAGAAATAACATGTATATCTTAGTTATCACGCTTACAGTCATCGCATCAATCCTTATGATCGGGGTGGTGCTCATTCAAAAATCAAAAGGAGGAGGTCTTTCATCTCAGTTTGGCGGAGCCAACCAGGTGATGGGCGTTCGCCGCACCAATGACTTCATCGAAAAAACAACATGGTGGCTCGCAGCCGCAATAGGCGTTCTCGCAATTATCGGCGTATTCGTAATGCCACGCAATCTTGTTCAGGGAAATTCACGCGTAACTCCCGCTGCCGTTGAGCAGACTCAGCCCGCCGACTTCAACACCAACGTAGACGCAAACGCGCCCGCGCTTCCCGTGGCTCCGGAAAGCAACAATTGATTTCAGCGCATAGTAATATAATGAGCAGGCAGCCCCCGCCCCCCAAAGAGGAAACGGACTGTCTGCTTTTTTCATCTTGAAAATCGGCAGAAATCGACGTGTAGCCAATCGTCACGGATGTGACACAGTTTCGTCCTTTTAGCACAAAATGCACCGTATTTGTGAAAATAACCGTTGATTTTGCAACAAAATATAAATAATTTGTTTATATTTGCTATACCTTAATAACCAACCATAACTGAATTTCAATTTTAATGGAGAAAATAGATAATCTTGACCGCAAAATACTCGAAATAGTCATGCGGAACGCCCGTATCCCCTCCAAAGACGTGGCGATGGAATGCGGAGTTTCCCGAGCTGCGATTCACCAACGCCTGCAACGCCTCATCGACCTAAAAGTCATCACCGGCTCAGGCTATCACGTGAACCCCAAAGTGCTGGGCTATCGCACTTGCACCTACATAGGTGTCAATCTCGAACGCGGCGCAATGTACCGCGACGTGGTTCCCGAACTTGAAAAGATACCCGAAATAGTTGAATGTCACTTCACTACCGGTCCCTACACNATGCTCATAAAGCTCTATGCCCGCGACAACGAGCACCTCATGGAACTGCTCAACGATCAAATCCAAAAGATNCATGGCGTGACAGGAACCGAGACATTGATTTCGCTCGACCACAGCATNGATCGCGAAATCCCGATAAACTACGACTAAGCCGCCCGCTAAGCCGGCAAGATATGAAAAAGAGGAGAGAGCGGTGAAGCCGATTTCTCCTCTTTTCTTGTATCACAGCAAAAGAATCGCTATTTTTGCAACCTATAATACAGCCNTCATCTTTAAACCGCCCCGCAAAATGCCATCGCCCAACATCAACATCAGCCATTCAGCGTCAGACTCAGGCACAAGATATGCGNGCCCGGCGTCGGCNGGCGAGACATCGACGGCGGAGCTCCATCAGGCTTTGGCTGCGCTGAGGGTGATTGACGCAGGATATTTCGGAATGCTCCNCGGCGAATGGTCGTCGGACAACGACAAGGAGAGCGCCGACGGATATGTCATGATCTACTGCACGGGNGGATATGCCGAATACTCGGTAAACGGAAACACNTCGGNCGCCNCCCCCCACAAAGTGATAATCCACGAAGCCCGCGACAAAGCGAGCTACACAATTCAGCCGGGCAAAAGCTGGTCGGTCTACCGCATTCGGTTTTCCGGAACAATGGCGCGCGCGTTGACNGAAAAGAATGTGTCGCGCGAATTTTTCTCTCCCGGCGATCTGCTTGGCGCGGAAATAGCGAGCCGACTTGAAGAGATACTCGCCAGCCTCGAACGCGAGACTGACATTGAATCGCAAATTTACTGCTCGGGGCTTCTCCACTACATCATCGNCACGTTAAGACGATCGACAACAATGACGGCGCGCAATACGCCCGACAATTCGGACGAGATGGTGGACATGGCNATACGCTACATGAAAGACAATCTTTCAAAAAAATTGTCGCTTCAGGACTTCACCGAGATGACNACCTATTCCAAGCCCCACTTCATGATGATTTTCAAGCGAGCCACAGGTCACAGCCCCATGAGCTACTTCAACATGCTGAAAATAATGAAGGCTTGNTCCNTGCTCGACACCACCGACCTGAAAATAAATCAAATATGCTTCGCNATCGGNATAAACGACATGTTCTATTTCTCCCGACTGTTCAAAAAGCACATGCACCTGTCGCCGTCGGAATANCGCTGCCGCCACAACCGCGGCGCATCCATAAATGAAGGAACTTAACCACCAAATTCAAAATAANCCTCAATCATGATTGACAAGAAGCCACTCATACTCATAACCAACGATGACGGCATCAACGCCCCGGGCATCCACGAGCTAATCGACTGCGTTGCCGAAATGGGCAATGTCGTGGCAATAGCCCCCGACGCGCCCCGCTCAGGGCAATCGTCGGCAATATCGGTCAACAAGCCGCTGAGAGTAACACGCCACGACGACTATCACGGAGCAAANATGTTCTCGGTCAGCGGCACTCCGGTCGACTGCGTGAAACTCGGAATGCACGCCGTGCTGACGGAGCGCCCCGACCTCCTGCTGTCGGGCATAAACCACGGCTCCAATTCAGGAAACTCCATAATATATTCAGGAACGATGGGCGCGGTGCTCGAAGGATGCATGCTCGGCATTCCCTCAATAGGCTTCTCCTATCTCAGTCATGACGAAAACGCCGACCTTTCAGCGTGTCGCGTCATTGTCAGGAAAATCACCGAGCAAGTGATGAAGCAAGGACTTCCCCACGATATATGCCTCAACGTCAACATTCCGAAAACCGACGCNGCAGAAGGGATGAAAGTGGTGAGAGCCGCCCGNGGATACTGGACCGAAGAATATGCCGACTACACTGACCCCCACGGCAATCCGTTCTACTGGCTGACGGGNAAATTCCACAATGAGGAGCCCGGCAATCCCGANACCGACCTTTACTGGCTGGAGCGAGGATATGCTTCGATAGTTCCTTGCCGCCCCGATCAATCGGCANCCGACAAGATCGACGACATTACTAATCTACTGAAATAATCATCGCAAAGGGCAAAGATATTGCCCTTTGTTTTTTGTGCGCGAGCCATAGTTGACCGCATGAACGGGACACGAATGATAGCACGCCAGACACATGGTGCAGTTTGTGCCCCACTCAGGACGGCGAAGATTGTCGAGCAAAATGTTGCCCATCGGACAATGAGCCGCGCATTTTCCACATCCGTAGCATCTTGACTTGTTATAGCCGAACGGACGCGGCGACAGCATGAATTTTTCAAAGAAAGGATAGATAACTTTAGATTTGATCGCCGCCATGGAACCCGGCTTAACCTCTTCGCCCTCCCAATTGAGATGGATACGCGTTGCAACGTCGCGAATGCGCGACGCCGCAGCTTCCAGTTTTCGCTCAGCCACCTCGGGGGAATCAATATCAAATCCGGGGAGCAGCACATAAGTATTTGGCATAATAACCGAATAAGCGGCTACAGCCGTCCATCCGCGCGACTCCATCAACGAGCGCCATTGCACATGGGTGAGACCGATGTCGTCGCCGCAACTGCACACCATGAAGTGTCGCGCTCCGGCTTCCACGTTAACCGTACTGATAAAATCCAGCACAAACTTAGGTATACCCCACGAGTGCACCGGGAAGACCCACACCACTCTCGAATCCTGAATTGTTTCGCCCGTGGGCCGCGTGAAGAAGGTCATCTCTCTCACCTCATCGCCCAGAGACTTGCCAAGCTGCTGAGCCAGATAGCGGGAATTTCCCGTGCCTGAAAAAAAGAAAATCATCGTATAGTCACTTGAGTGGCGCCAAAACCATATTCGCGGAACGAAGCGTCCTGGGCATCGCACGTTTTGAATTTATGTTTCAATTCCTTCAGCAGAGCGTTGCGCAACACTCCCTCGCCTTTCCCATGGATGAAGACGATTTTCCGTCCTGGATGACGCACATTCTCGTTCATCACCCTGTTGAATTCCTTAAGCTGCACCGCGAGGATGTCGGAATTGCTCATGCCCGCCGTGGTGTCAAGCAACTCGTCGATGTGGAGGTCGACCTCAATCACATCGGGATTTCTTTGAACCCGCGCCTTAGCCGCCCTCTTTCCGACAGGGAGGGAGTCGGCGGCTTTTTTCTTTTTAAGTCCCTCTTCAAGGCGGGAGCTGTCGATCACCACCGGACGCTGCGGCACGTCATTTTTAACGATGTCAAACGCCAGAACGGGGGTGTCGAAATAAACATTCGACCTGAAGCAATGGAGCTTGAAGAATTTCGTGTTGTCGATAGCGTGCTCTACCGCCACCGGCGATTTCAATTTGAATTCACCCTGAGGCTTAAACGCCACATACTGCACGGCTATGCGGTCAATGCGCGAAACCATGTCGCGGGTCACGTGCTCAAGATGCTCCTGATAGCCCGGCTCAATTAAGCCGGCAAATCGGGTGACCCACCCCTCGCCGTCGGCGCGGGTGAGGTAAGTGAGATAGAGCGCATAGTTGGAATCGTTCACAAGATATGCGTCATATTCCGTGGTGGTGAGATGCTTTATCTCGACGGGTTCATAGGCGAGCACGATGTTGAGCAGTTCCCCTTCGGGCGACTCGCTGACAGCCTCATGCTTCTCCGTCCGCTCAACCCGGGGAGCGGCAGGCGCGACCTTGGGCTCAACATACTTGGGGGACGATTTGGATGCCGGGGCGGCAGGAGTGACCACCACACACTCCTTCAGCAAGACAGGAGTCTCAAAACCGTCCTCGTCGACATAAGCCATGTTACCGTCAATTCTCGTGACGCGCCCTCCGCCAACGGCGTTAAGATAGCGCACTATATCTCCTATTTGTGCCATGAGCTATTGTTTTATTTGTAAAGATACTCTTTGAAGAGCTATATTACAGCCGTCCTATTGTTAAATATCCTTAAATGCAGTATTTGCGGCGCCTCATCGCCCCGCTTTTTCCTAATCTCGTTTTTTTATCGTATTTTTGTAGATAAAATAAAAACTGCAATTATGTTTTCAGGAATAGTTGAAGAGGCGGCAAAAGTCGTCGCAGTGAAAAGAGACGGCGGCAATGTTCATCTGACATTGACCTGCTCGTTTGTCGATGAATTGAAAATAGACCAGTCGGTTTCCCACAACGGCGTTTGCCTGACTGTAGTGGCGCTTCCCGGCGACAACACATATACCGTAACCGCGATCCAGGAGACCCTCGACCGCAGCAATCTCGGCGACCTGAAGGTGGGCGACATCGTGAACGTGGAGCGCAGCATGGTAATGAACGGACGTCTTGACGGACACATCGTTCAGGGTCATGTCGACTGCACCGCCGTGTGCGACGAAGTGAAGGAAGTGGACGGTAGCACTTATTTCCGGTTCCGCTACACCGTCGACAAGGAGATGGCGAAACGCGGCTACGTGACAGTGGAAAAAGGCTCAGTGACGGTAAACGGAGTGAGCCTCACCGTGTGTGACTCCATGGTCGATTCATTCCGCGTGGCGATCATACCCTACACTTTCGAGCACACGAATTTCTGCCGCATAAAGGAGGGTTCGCGTGTGAATCTTGAATTTGACATCATCGGCAAGTATCTTGCCCGGCTGATGGAGGTACAGTAATCGCCATGGAAAAGAAAGGAATCGCAGTATACTGCGCCTCGTCGCCGGGAATCGACAAAGTTTACTTTGACTTCGCAAGCGAGCTCGGCGCGCTCATAGCCAACGCCGGGTTGCCGCTGATTAATGGCGGAGGCAGAGCCGGGCTCATGGGAGCCTCGACCGAAGGAGCGCTTGCCGCCGGCGGAGAAGTGATCGGCGTATTGCCGAGGTTCATGGTTGAAAAAGGCTGGGACCACAAAGCGCTGTCAAAGCGCGTCGTCACCGAGACTATGCATGAGCGCAAAATGACGATAGCCGACATGGCGGCGGGAGCGATAGCTCTGCCTGGCGGCGTAGGCACCATGGACGAGCTGTTTGAAATCATAACCTGGAGGCAGCTCGGGCTTTACAAGGGTAGCGTGGTGATAGCCAATGTCGACGGTTTTTACGACGGGCTGCTCGAGCATTTGCAACACGCCTGCGACCTGCATTTCATGAGGGGCAGAGGGCTGTGGCGCGTCGCCACTACTCCCGCCGAAGCTCTCAAATTCGCCCTTGAGCGCCAGAACCTAACCATTCTGGAAAAATATTGACCGCATGAATTTCGCGCCACTCACCCATTGCCACCCCGCCGACGCTCCCTATGAAATGGAGTTTCAAGGTTTCGACGAGTCATTCGAAGCCTTCACAAGGGGTATGCCCGGAGAATTGCGCCCTGACTTGCTCGGGTCCAATTCAGTGGTGCTGTGCATAATCATGGCGATGATTCTCATTGTCATATTCAACCTGCGCGAGTGCCCGCGCTTTTTTTCCACATTCATGGGCGACCTCGTCAGCCGCCGCAAGCGTTCCAACCTCTTTGACGAGCGCACAGTCAACGAAACACGCGTCATGGGCGTGTTCATCATTCAGTTGTGCATGTGCCAGGCGTTGCTCCTGCTGCCGTTGCTCCGCGGCGTCGGCATGAACATATCCAATTCCATCGCCCCCGTTGCAATAGCGATTCTCGCCGGGATAGGGCTCGTCTATTACTTGTGTCAGCTCGGAGCCTACAGCCTCATCGGGTATGTCTTTGCCGACAAAGATGACGCGCGCCTGTGGATACGCGGCTACAACGCTTCGCAGGTACTGCTCGGGTGGACCCTCGTGTTACCTGCCCTCGCAGTGCTTTTCTATCCGTCGACAACGGTCTATCTCGTGCCCGCCGGCATTGTTCTCTACATTACCGCCCGCATAGTCTTTCTTTCAAAGGGCTTCAGAATATTTTACCAGGGAATATCATCGTTGCTATATTTCATTTTGTACCTTTGCAGCGTGGAGATTGTGCCGCTGATCATCGTCTACCACGCCATCTTTTTCCTCTACCGCAACATCGCCTATTGATAATCATGCAAAAAGCGCGGGAAACAATTGGTTGCTACAGGATTATTTATTAAATTTGCCGTCAACGAGTTGCTTCCGCGCATCGGGGACGCCCTGCAAATTGGCAACTTGCCTATAGTCCACCTTGGTAAAGAATATCCATCTTCCGGCTCGGCGGCGGATCAGATTACGTAATGAAAAACTTTATAATAACAGCGATCCTGGCGTTTTTCGCCATTTCAGGCAATTGCCATGAGAGCGGAGTGAACACACGCATTGTCATAGACCCGCCGGCAGGAATCATCCCCGATTCCGCAAGAGTTTCCGTCTCGGTGACCGACGGACTGCTGCCCGACAATCAGGCGGCGACCATAGGGAGCGAGATTTTGCTCAATTCCGAACTGAAAGGCTATATAGAAGACCCCGGTTACTACTTTGAAAATGTCGACCCGAGGGTCGACAGCCATCTCGACCTGCTCATGATGACGCAAGGCTGGCGCAGGTATGACTGCGACAGCATCATGAACGACTCCTCGCAAGAATTCAAGTTCCCGGTGGAGCAAACTCAGTCCATAACCGGCAGCGTCGAAAAGGTGTTCAACCGTCTGCCAAAAGGGATGCAGATCGCGCTGTTTTCGCCCACAACTCTTGAGATGACCCAATTTCCGCTTGGCGACAACAACCGGTTTGTCATTTCCGGACTTGATTTCACCGACGGATCTCCTTTCACTCTGGAAGCGCAAAACAAACACGGCGACGC